>JBFFZG010000100.1:0-14795 GCA_041568735.1 Promineifilaceae bacterium (SeqCode) | reverse complement strand
GGCCCGGGCAGTCGAGCGGGACAGCGGCCGGCCGCGGGATGACCTCAGCGTTTTTGTCATTCTGACTACGGCGGATAGTGAAGCCAGCGGGGTGCGCCGGTTGAACGGCCGGATGCCGTTTTAATTTTGCGGTCTGGCAGGCAGCACCACCCGTCGTTGAAACCGGCCGGGAGGCGGAAAAAAGTCCAAATGAAAAATGGAAACCGGGCCTTAAAGATCGCCATCGTCGGCCCCTGCGCCGCCGGGAAAAGCACCCTGCGGCAGGTGCTGGAGGCGGCCGGCTACGAACAGGTCTCCAACCCGGCTCAGGAGCACTCCTATGTGGCCGACATGTGGCAGAAGGTCACCCGGCCGGAAGTTTTGATCTATCTGGATGTCGATTACCCGGCCGCCCGCCAGCGACGGCCGCAGGAAGATCGGGGGGAGCAGGGGGTGGCCGAACAAAAAAAGCGGCTGGCACATGCCCGCCGCCATGCGGATCTCTATATCGATACCAACCCGATCGATGCGGCCGAAACGGCCGCCCGGGTGCTGGCTTTTCTGGACAAAAGGTCGGCGTAGCTGTTATTCCCCGCCGAGCATGCGGCGCAGAAGCGTGTTCGTCCCCAGCCTGCGGCGGAGGGCGTTCTGCATCTCCTCGGCTTCTTCCCCCAAACCGAATTTGATCGCCTGGGTGTTGGCCGTCTTGCATTCTTCCAGCCGGTCCAGCTCCCAGAAAATGAGGCTCTGCTTGTGCCACAGCCGTCCGCTCTGCTCGTTGAAATGAACGGCGTGCCGGTACTGTTCGAGCGCCTCCTCGAGCCGGTCGTGGGCCACAAAGGCATCCCCCATTTTTTCGTAGAGGCGGACCTGCTTGGGGACATTGTCGGCGTATTTCGAGGCTGCTCCAAACCAGCTGGCCATCTTGTCGATATCCCCGAGCCCTTCCCAGTACAGCGCCTCGGTGACGTTCAGGTGGTAGTAATACGGAGCCTGGGCCATGAGGTAGTCGAGAACGATGCGGGCGTTATCCATTTCACCCCGAAAGATATAGAGGCGCGCTTCAATAAAATTGATCTCCGGCCGGTCCGGCTCGTCCTCCTGAGCCTTCTCCAACCAGGGCTGCACGTGGTCGAGTGCCTCGAGGGTGTAGGAGCCATCGGCTTCGCGGGCGGCGATGAGCAGCAGGTAGGCGGCCCCGGCCAGGGCGTACGGCCGCGAATCCCCGGAGCGAAAGATTTTGAGCGCCCGGTTGAAAACCTGCAGATCGCCGACGAATTGATCGGCCTCATCCAGCCCCATTTCGTAGGTCTGGTTGCCCAGGGGGGTCGCCTGCCGCTCCCCATCCCATTCCAGCTTGACCATGCCGGAATCCATTCGCTGCACGAGTTCAACTCCCATGAAGTGCCTCCAAAGTTGTCGATTCCAGCGGCGACCGCCGCCGTATGGCTGCCACAATCATGTACATGACGGCCACAGTGTAACAAATAAATCTTAAAATTTAAATGAAGACCCCTAACTTTTCCCATATTTAAGGCCGCCCTTAAACGGCGGCCGCAAGACGGGTCTCCCGGGAAATAAAAAAAGGCCCCTGTTGTATCAGGAGCCTTTTGTTTCGCGCGAGTTCGTCGGGGACTAGAAGTCGCCCATGCCGCCGCCCGGCATCTGAGGCATCGGCGCCTCTTTCTCGGGCAGGTCGGTGATCAGCGCTTCGGAGGTCAGAATCATGGAGGCGATGCTGGCCGCGTTTTCGAGCGCGCCGCGGGTCACCTTGGCCGGGTCGATAATGCCGGCTTTGATCATGTCCAGGTATTCACCGGTCAGCACGTCATAGCCGACGTTGGCGTTCTTGGACTCTTCCTGGGCGCGGCGCACGTTCTGAATGATCACGTCGCCGTTCTGGCCGGCGTTGGCGGCGATTTTCCGCATCGGGGCCAGCAGGGCATGGCGCAGGATGGTGACGCCGGTCGCCGCGTCACCGGCGGTGACTTTGACGCCGTCGAGCGCCGGCAGGGCGTTGATCAGGGCCACGCCGCCGCCGGGGACGATCCCCTCTTCGACGGCCGCGCGGGTGGCGCTCAGAGCGTCCTCAACGCGGTGCTTCTTCTCCTTCAGTTCGACTTCGGTGGCCGCACCGACGCGGATGATGGCCACGCCACCGGCCAGCTTGGCCAGCCGTTCCTGCAGTTTTTCGCGATCGTAATCACTGGTGCTGCGCTCGATTTCGGTCTTGATCTGCTCGACGCGCGCTTTGATCTGATCGTGGTCGCCGTGGCCGTCAACCACCACCGTGTCGTCCTTGGTGGCGACGAGCTTCGCGGCGCGGCCGAGGTCGGCGATCGTGGTCGATTCGAGCTTGCGCCCCATCTCTTCGGTGATTACTTCACCGCCGGTCAGAATGGCGATATCCTGCAGCATCGCTTTGCGGCGATCGCCAAAGCCCGGGGCCTTCACGGCCAGAGCGTTGATCGTACCGCGCAGCTTGTTCAGAACGAGGGTCGCCAGCGCTTCGCCGTCGATGTCTTCGGCGACGACGACGAGGTTGCGGCTGCCGGCCTGCATGACTTTCTCGAGCACCGGGATGATGTCCTGGGCCGAACTGATCTTTTTGTCGTGAATGAGAATGTAGGGATCTTCAATCACCGCTTCCATATTGTCGGAGTTGGTGACGAAATAGGCGCTGATATAGCCGCGATCGAACTGCATCCCTTCGACGTATTCGGTTTCGAACTCGAGGCCGCGGCTTTCTTCGACGGTGATGACGCCGTCACGGCCGACTTTGTCCATGACATCGGCGATCAGCTGGCCGATCTTCCGATCCTGGGCGGAAATCGAAGCGACCGAGGCGATCTCTTCTTTGCTGTCGATCGTGACCGCCATTTCGCGGATTCTTTCGGCGAGAGCCGCCACGCCGGCTTCGATCCCCTGCTTAAGCAGCATCGGGTTGGCGCCGGCGGCCACGTTTTTCAGCCCTTCGTTGACGATGCTCTGGGCCAGAACGGTGGCCGTGGTCGTGCCGTCCCCGGCAATGTCGTTGGTTTTGGTCGCCGCTTCCTTCAGCAGCTGGGCGCCCATGTTCTCGTACGGATCGTCGAGTTCGATCTCTTTGGCGACGGTCACCCCGTCATGGGTGATGGTCGGCGCGCCGAATTTCTTGTCCAGGGCCACATTCCGCCCCTTCGGGCCGAGGGTGGTCGAAACGGCGTTGGCCAGGGTATCAATTCCAATTTTCAGTTTGCGACGTGCGTCTTCGGAAAAAACGAGTTGTTTTGCCATCGTGAGTATCTCCTGTTTGTCGGTATCCGGTGTCCGGTATTCGGTGGTCAGTGTTCGGTGATCGGTATCCAGTTCCCAGTTAACCTGAGGTGGGGCTTGAGCCGCCTCGCCTCTTCCTGATACCTGCTCACCAATGCCTGTTTACTGAACTATTACTCGGCCACCTTGGCCAGAACGTCTGATTCCTTGAGGATCAACAGCTTTTTGCCGTCGACCTTGATTTCCGTGCCCGCGTATTTGGCGAAAAGGACGTTGTCCCCTTTGGCCACATCCATCGGAATGCGCTTGCCATCTTCATCGCGGGCGCCGGGACCGACGGCGATGACGACACCCTGCTGGGGTTTCTCCGAAGCGGTGTCAGGCAAAACCAGGCCGGAAGCGGTCGTGGTTTCTTTTTCTTTAGGTTCAACGACGAGACGATCACCTAATGGTTCGAGCTGCATGATAAAAACTCCTTTTCAGCGTGGATTTGGACGCCTTTCTCTGGAGAGGTGCGCGCAAAAGGCAGCGCTTCTCCACGAGGCGACCCGTGTAATAGGGGCAAATCAGTTTTAAAATAACCTGGGCTTCGATATTTTTGGCACTCTCGACAAAAGAGTGCTAAATATCGCTTGTGATTGTAACAACTTGGGGAATCGCTGTCAAGATAATTTTAGCAGCGAAAGTGTTAGAGTGCTAATAGAATTTAGGCGACAGGAGAGGTGAGAGTTTGAGGGATTCAAGACGGCGCCGGCCGGCTGCCGCGGACAGAAATGGACGACGCTGGACAGATGGCCAGTCTTGAGCGGGAAAAGGTCATCCCCTATACTGTAGGATGCGGCGGCGGCCGCGCACCGGAACCAGCCAGTCGCCGCCGGGATTGGCCGGGGAACGACCAGGGAGCCATCGGGAAAAAATGCGATGAGTGGACAAAGGGATCTCAGCCGGAACTCCTGCGTGGTGATGATCGGGGTGATCGGCACCTGTATGACTATTCTCCTCGGTGGGACGGCGCTGTTCTCGTTTGTTACCGGCCGGGATTCCCTGGCCGACTTTCTCCGATCCCCGGCCGAACCCACACCGCCGCCCCGACCGACGTCCCCTCGTGATCCGGAAGAGACCGTTCCCACCCCGATAACCGCCGATTTCGTCCTCGAGCCGCAGGTTCCCAGCAACGCCTGCCCGGAGGTGTCGGGCATTTTCTGGCTGCAGTATCCCGACATCTGGTACGGCCCGTTCTTCGGCGGGGATGCCCTCTTGCTGAGCAGCTTCGGGGGGTTTACCGTCTGGGACGCCGATATGCTCAACGTCTATGGCACCTACGGCGCCACGATCCCCTACCCCGATCCCTTTTTCCAGGTGCCGCGCAACCAGTGGATTCCGCTGAACGGGTCGATCTTTCACGTCTGCATCGACAGTGGTGGCAATGTATTTGGCTCTGATCGCTGAAGCCACGGGAACCGAGGAGAGAGCGACATGAGCATCCCGTCCACCTGGGCTGCCCTCACCGGCCGCTGGCGCGGTGAGTACCGGCTGTGGCTCACGCCCACCGTGCCGGTCCGGATTTCTGACACCGAAGCCGATCTTGCCCTGGCCGCCCGGGGAAAAATCCTCGAATTCCGCTATGTCTGGGCAGATGGAGGGGAACCCCAGGCCGGGGCTCTCTGGATCGAAATCGACGAAGGGAGCGGAGCGGCCGCGGCCGCCTGGATCGACTCCTGGCACATGAGCGACCGGCTGATGATCTGCCGGGGGGCGCACCAGGCCGGCGGCGCGATCAGGGTCAGCGGCCGCTACGCCGCACCGCCCGGTCCAGATTGGGGATGGCGCACCACCCTGCGCCCGGAAGGAGAAACCCTGCGGCTGCAAATGGACAACCTTTCCCCGAGCGGAGAAGAGGCGCTGGCCGTTTTAGCCCGCTACCGGCGCTGAAGGGGAATTCCCCTTTGACGAGAACCGGCAATTTAGGGAAGATTGCACCCGGCCGAACGGCCGCGACATTCAATTCAATTATCCAGCACAAACCATGAGCCAAGAAGCAGTCGAGCTCTACGAACCCATCCAAACGCTGAAACCGGTGGCGGACGACATCTGGATCGCCGACGGCCCCATCGTCCACATGGCCATGTACGGAGCGGCAATTCCCTTCCCAACCCGCATGACCCTGGTGCGCCTGGCCGGTGGGGCGCTTTGGGTCCACTCGCCGATCACCATGAGCAGCACCCTGAAAACCGAAATCGACGCCCTCGGTCCGGTCCGCCACCTCGTTTCGCCCAATAAGATTCACTACACCCACATCGCGCCCTGGAGCCGGCTCTATCCCGAGGCGATCGCCTGGGCCTCCCCCGGAGTGTATGAGCGGGCCGCCTCCCAGAACATCGAGGTCGTCTTCCACGCCGACCTGACCGACGAGGCGCCGCCGGCCTGGTCGGCCGAGATCGACCAGCTGATCTTCCGCGGCAGCCGCTTCATGGACGAAGTCGTCTTCTTTCACCGCCAGTCGCGCACCCTGATTCTGACCGATTTGATTGAAAATTTTGAGGCGGAAAAGGTCTCCGGCGTCTACCGGCAGCTGATCCAGCTGGCCGGCTGCCTCCACCCGGACGGCAAGGCTCCGCTCGATCTGCGCGCGACTTTCTGGGGGCGCAAAAATGAAGCCCGGGCCTGCCTCGAGCGCATGCTGGCCTGGGCGCCGGAGCGCATCATCCTGGCGCACGGCCGCTGGTACGACCGCGACGGCACCCAGGAGCTGCGCCGGGCTTTCCGCTGGCTCGATCCAGGCCGGCCCACCAGGTGATCGCGGCTCCCCCAGAGATCTCATCGCCATGACAGTCTCGTTGAGCACCGCTTACAGTTTTTTCCGCATGGGGCTGGTCACCGGGCTGGTCGACGTTCCCGCTCTGATCGCCTGGGCGGACCGCCAGATCCTGGCGCTGCCGACGCCGCCCGCTGAGCTGATCGAGCTGGCCCTCGCCGGCCGGCTGCCCCACAGCCGGCTGATCTGGATGCTCGGCGCCTTTGCCGGACCGGCGGATTACGACCTGGCCCTCACCCTCCTGCTGGCCCGCGCCGGCGGCCTGCTGGCCGAAGACCCCACGCGCGCCCCGGATCTGATCATGGGGCTGCGGCTCCTCAACGAAGAAGAATATTTCCCGCAGGCCGTCGGCCAGGAGCTGATCGCCCTGCGGCAGACCCTTGAGGAAGCCAGGACCGGCCGGATCCCTGCGGAAGCCGTATCCCGCCATCTCCGGACCTTTCTGGCCCCTTACCGGCAGCGGAATTCTCTGCTCAAACAGCTGGTGCCCGCGCTCTGAAACCGCCTGCCGGACCCTTTTATTTCGATCTTTCGACAGTGGAGACAGTCGATTTTGCAGCCATCGCAGATTATTCGCACCTATTTGATCCTGACCGGCCTGTACACGCTGGCCGCCTCCCTGATCTGGGGGATCAACACCCTGTTCCTGCTGGATGCCGGCCTGACGCTCGGGCAGGTCTTCCTGGTCAATTCGATTTTCACCGGGGCCATGGCCCTCTTCGAAATCCCAACCGGGGTTCTGGCCGATCTCTATGGGCGGCGCGCCTCGTTCTTAACCAGCATCGGCATTCTCCTCCTCGGGACCCTGGGCTATGTCCGGGTCGCCCAGATGCCCGCCAATTTCTGGCCGTTCGCCGCGATGTCGGTCATCCTGGGGCTCGGCTACACGTTTTACTCCGGCGCGATGGAGGCCTGGCTGGTCGACGCGCTCAAACACAGCGGCTATCGCGACGAACTCGACCCGGTTTTCGCCCGCAGCGCGATGGTTTCCGGCGCCGGCATGCTGGCCGGTTCGCTGGCCGGCGGAGCGCTGGCGACGTTCGACCTGGCCTATCCTTTCCTGGTCCGGGCGGGGCTGCTGGCGGCCGTCTTTGCCATTGCCCTGCGCCTGATGCACGACCTCGGCTTTACGGCGCGCCCCGGCTCGCCGACCGATTGGCCGCGCCAGATGGGCGAAATCGCCCGCATGAGCGTCCGCTACGGCTGGCGCATCCGGCCGGTGCGGCTGCTGATTCTGGTTTCGCTGGTGCAGTCCTTTTTCATGGCCTGGGGATTTTACGCCTGGCAGCCCTACTTCCTCGACCTGCTCGGCCGGGATCTCCCCTGGGTGGCCGGCGCCATCTCCGCACTCATTTCCCTGGCGACCATGGCCGGCAACTGGCTCGTCGACGGCTATCTGCAGCGCATCGGACGGCGGACAACCCTGCTGCTCGGGGCGGCCGTCATCCAGACTGCCGCCATCGTTGGCATGGGGCTGGCCGGCTCATTCTGGCTGGCCGTCAGCCTCTATCTCGTCGCCATGGGGATGACCGGCATCCTCGGACCGGTCCGGCAGGGCTATCTGCACCAGCTCATCCCATCGGAGCAGCGGGCCACGGTGATCTCATTCGAATCGCTGATCGGCAGCGGCGGCAGCATGGTCGGCCAGAATGGGCTGGCCTGGGTGGCCGGCCGGCAGTCGCTGGCGGCCGGCTACGTGGCCGGCGGGCTCTTCACCCTGCTCGGCTGGCCGGTGATCCTCCTGCTGCGCCGGGAAAACCACCGGGCCGACTTCATCGAAGATGAGGCCGGCCCCGACTGTGCCAGCGCCGCACGCGGCCTGCCGTCCATCTGCACCGTGGACACCCAGGCCGGGGCCGAATTACAGGATCGAAGCCCGGCCGCCGGGGCGGCCGCCTGATCGTCATTCTTTTGAACGGAGCAAAATCCATGGCCTTTATCGACTATATACCCGAGGAAGCGATACCGGAAGATCAGCGGGTGCCGGACCGGGACAACATCATCCAGATCCACAGCGTGCACCCGCGCACGATGCGCCACCACTACGACCTCTACATTGAACTCATGCGCCGGCGCGGGCCGCTCAGCCGGGTGCAGCGGGAAATGGTGGCCGTGGTCGTCTCGGCCGCCAACGACTGCCACTACTGACTGCACCATCACGGAGCGTGTCTCCGACAGCTGCTGACCGCCCAGGGGATGGCGCCGGCCGATCAGGAGCGGCTGATCGACGCCCTCGTCCGGGATCACACCACCGCCGCGCTCGACGAGGCGGATCGGGCGATGCTCGACTATGCCACAAAGCTGACCCACCACCCCAGCCGGATGGCGCGGGCGGACATTGACCGGCTGCGGGCCGTCGGCTTTGACGACCGGGCCATTCACGATCTCTGCGCCATCACAGCCTATTTCGCCTTCGTCAACCGCATCGCCGACGGCCTGGGGGTCGAACTCGAGCCGCCCGACCCGCCCGACCCGCCGGCCTGAGCTGACGGGGATCATTTCACTGGCCTTCTTTATAGAGGAACAACCGCATGGACACCGACGACGTGGTCCGGCGCATCAACCGGCAGCTCGGCCTGCTGCGCTCCCTGCTGATCTACTACGCCCTCCCCGGCCGGCAGCGGCGGCTGCGCCGGCTTTACCGGCCGTTTATCCGGCCCGGCGACCTCTGCTTCGACATCGGCGCCCACGTCGGCAGCCGTATCCTGGCCATGCGCCGGCTCGGCGCCCGCGTCGTCGCCGTCGAACCGCAGCCCCAGCTGGCCGCCTGGCTGCGACGGCTGTACGGCCGCGATCCGGCGGTGATCCTGGTATCCGGGGCGGTTGGCGCCCGGTCCGGCCTGCAAACCCTGCACCTCAGCTCCCGCCATCCGACGGTGTCCACCCTTTCCGAAAGCTGGATCGACGCCGTGCGCCGGGACCGCTCCTTCGAAGGGGTCGCCTGGGATGACGCCGTAACCGTCCCGCTCACCACCCTGGACGCGCTGATTGAGAAGTACGGCCGGCCAGTTTTCTGCAAGATCGACGTCGAAGGGTTCGAGCTGGCGGTCGTGCAGGGTCTCTCCCGGCCGATTCCCACCCTCTCATTTGAATACATCCCGGCGGCCATGGGGGTCACCCTGGCGGTCATCGACCGGCTGGAGGCGCTGGGGCGGTACGAGTACGACCGGTCGACCGGCGAGCGGAGCCGGCTGTCCGGCCGGTGGCGGCCGGCGGCGGTCATGGCGGTCGAACTGGCCCAATTGGCGCCGGCCGACGGCAGCGGCGACGTCTATGCCCGGCTGGACAACCGGCCGGATCGTCCCGGGCAGGGCTGACGGCGCCCGGCCTGCCATGAAGCGGTCAGGGGTCAGGTTTTCTGGCGGAACTGGAGCAGGGCCAGGGGGACCGAAGAAAAGAGGAGCAGGAGCAGGGTGGGCAAGGCGGCCCGGGCGAAAAAGGCCTCGCTGATATTGGCCCAGACGGTCGTCGACAGGGTCGAAAATCCGATCGGGCTTAAGATCAGAGTGACCGGCAGCTCCTTCATGCAGGTCAGGAAGACCAGCACACCGCCGGCCGCGATGCCGGGGCTGAGCAGGGGCAGGGTCACCCGGCGCAGTACACCGGACGGCCGCTCCCCCAGGCTGCGGGCCGCATCTTCGACCGACGGGGGCATCTGGAGCAGGGAGCTGCGCACGGTGCCGATCGCCTGGGGAATAAAGAGGATCAGAAAGGCCAGCAGCATCAGCGGCAGGGTCTGGTAGAGGGGTGTCAGGTAGTTGGCCCCGAAAAAGACCATGGCCAGGGCGATGACGACACCGGGGAGGGCATAGCCGGAAAAAGTCAGCGGTTCAATCAGCCGGGCGAATCGGCCGGGGCGCCGGACAATGATGATCGTCACCGGCACGGCCGCCAGGATGGTCAGCACGGCCGCCAGGGCGGAGGCGGTCAGCGAATTGAACGCCGGCTGGATGAGCACCCACGGATCGAGCACGTTGGGCCGGCCGGCCACCATCCGCACCCCTAGATCCTGCATCCAACCCCGCCAGATCCAGTAGCCAAGCGACCCGGTGGGGATCAGCAGGGCCAGACTGAGGATGCCGATCACCAGCCCGAACGCCGGCCAGCGCCAGCGCCCCAGCCGGATGCGGCGCTGGCGCCGCATGACGCCGACCGACAGCCGCTCGTAGCGGCTCCGCCCCCGGGTGCGCCAGTCGATGTAGAGGACCACGGCCGTAATGACCACCAGCTGCAGGGCCAGGGCGGCCGCCAGAGAGCGGTCGAAAAACGACTGGTACTGCACGTAAACGGCCCGGGTGAAGGTGCTGTAGCGCATCATCATGACCGCACCGAAATCCCGCAGGGTGTAGAGTGCGACCAGCACCGCCCCGGCGACGATGCCGGGCCGCAGCTGAGGCAGGGTGATGCGCCAGAAGGCCTGCCAGGTGGTCAGGCCGAGACTGCGCGCCGCCTCGACGAGCGACGGGTCGAGATTCTGCAGCGCGGCGCGTACGCTGAGATAGGTATAGGGGTAGCAGATCAGGGTCAGGACGATCAAGGCGCCCCAGAAGCCGTACAGCTCTGGCAGGCGTTCGATGCCGAGCAGCGGTTCGAGCAGCCGCTGCAGCGAGCCCCGCGGCCCGTACATCGAGACAAACAGATAGGCGTAAACATAGCTGGGGAGAACCAGGGGCAGGGGAGTAAGGATCCCCCAGAGCCGCCGGCCGGGCAGATCGGTCCGGTCGATCAGGTAGGCGAGGGGGACGGCCAGGATCGTCGTCGCGGCCGTTACGCTGACGCACAGCAGCAGCGTATTCCCCCACACCTGCAGATTGCGCCCCTCCCACAGCAGGTCGAGCGCGCGCTGCCCGGCCTCAGCCGTGCGCAGCACGAGATACGCCGGGGTAACCAGCATGAGCAGAGCCACCCCCAGCGTGATGACCACCATCAAGGCCCAGGACCAGCTCCAGCCCCGCCGCCGGGCGAGCCAGCGCTCCGCCCCCGGCCGGGCGCTGCTGGCGATTGATGAGAGGGAGGAGAAAGGGTGCATGGGTCGGGTTCGATTTCGGTAGCCGGCAGGCTATGTAGCCGACAGGCAATGGGTGGGATTTTCTTTGCTACCAGAGTCTACACATTACCATTGCCTGCCGGTTACAACGGGTTATTGCAGGAGCCCCAGCTCGGCCAGCAGCCGGGCCGTGCCCGGCAGATCGGACAGGTCACTCAGGTCGATATCGATCGCCCGGCTGTCGAGTTGGGCCAGCGGCGTGAGCAGAGCCGGCGTCTCGACACCGTCGACGACCGGATATTCAAAGGTCTCGTTCGTAAAATACTGCTGCCCCGCCTCCGAGAGCATGTATTCGAGGAATTTCCGGGCATTTTCGGCGTTCTGGCTGGTCTTCAGGATCCCCGCTCCCGACACGAGAATCAGCGAATCGGGACCCCCACCCGGGAGAAAGTAGTTGCGGGCTGGGAACGACTCGCCCTGCTCGGACAGGAAGCGGAACAGATAATAGTGATTGACAAAACCGGCGTCAATTTCACCGGCGCCTACCGCTTCGACGATGGGGGTGTTTTTGGGATAGACGACCGGTTCATTGGCGATGATCCCTTCCAGCCAGGCGCGGGTCCGATCTTCGCCCCAGACCTGGCGCATGGCGGTGACCATGGCCTGGAAGGAACCGTTGGTCGGCGCCCAGCCGAGCCGTCCTTTCCAGCCGGGATCGGTAAAGCCCTCGATCGTGGCTGGCAGGTCGGCTTCGTCGAGTTTTTCTGAATTGTAGACGACGACCCGGGCCCGGCCGGATATGCCGATCCATTCCCCATTCCCATCCCGGAACCGGTCTGGCGCGAGGTTGAGCAGCGCTTCCGGCAGCGGGGCCAGCAGGCCGGCATCCCTCACCGCCCCCAGCCCACCCGGATCCTGGGCGTAAAAGAGGTCGGCCGGGCTGTTGCTTCCCTCTTCGAGGAGGGTGGCCGCCAGCTCGGCCGTATCGCCGTAGCGGACCTGGACATCAATGCCGGTCGCGGCGGCGAACTGGTCGATGATCGGCTGGACCAGGCTTTCGCTCCGGCCGGAATAAATCACCAGCTTGCCCGCTTCCCCCGATCCGGTGGCGGCTACCGCCTCCGGGTTGGCTTCGGGTTGGGGGTCGGCCGTCGGCTCTGGATCCGCCTGAGCTTCGACGGCCGGGGCCGGCGCGGCGGCCGGGGTGGTGGTCTGGCAGCCGGCGAGCATCAGACCGGCCAGCAAACCAAAAACAACCATTAAAAATCGCTTGTGGCGAGACATAAACAAAAGGTCCTCCATGCATAGGTGAGTTGATGCCAGGATTATCGGGCCGCTCTCCCTCCCAAAACAAGGGAGGGCGTTAATTTGAAATTTAACGCCCTCCGCACCCTGAATTTAACGGTGGTTCAAGAATAAGTGGAAAGTTGAAAGTTTAAAGTTGAAAGTTTAAGTTCTGGTAATCGAAGATCCACCGCGGAAAACTCCTCTTTCGGCTTTCGACTTTCGACTTTCGACTTCTTCCTCCTCATCCTGGCTGCCCATACAAATACCAGTACTTCTCCCTGGGGTAGGCCGGCTGCCATTCTTCTGGCCAGACGAACGGGCCGGGGATCCAGACCGCGCGCAGCCCGGCGTCGAGCATGTCGAGCCGTTCGAGCAGGGTCGCATCGAACCGGTAGGGCGGGGTGGTGAGCATTTCGTGGAGGCTCGTCAGCATGGCCCGCACTTCGACCGTGGTCGGGTAGTAGCCGGCATTCCCCCGGGAATCCCGGCGCAGATCGCGAATGGCCTCTTTCCACTGGCGCAGGCGGGCTTCGAACTCCTGGTGGGCGCGGGCTTCGGACTGAACGACCCGCTCCTGGAGCGACCCGAAGAAGAGCTGAACGGTGCGGGTCAGCCGCTCCTGCTCGTCCGGCGAGAGCGCCTCGCGGAGGGCCAGCAGCCGGTGCTGCCGCATCAGGTAGCCCCCCAGCGTCAGGGCCGGCAGATGGACCGGCATTTTGCCAAACAGGGCGCTCGTGCGCAGGTAGTCGGCCATGCGCTCGGCCATCTGTTCCGCAATTTCGAGATCTTTCTGGAGTTTTTTGAGCGCGTCCATCATCGTCATCCCCCTGGCAGCTGGTTGGCCTTCGATGGTATCCGGGTTGGGGCAAAAGGACGAAAAACCGCCCCTGGATCGCTCAATCGATTACCCGGCAGGGATTGGCAATCCGGCCAATCTGTTCGATCTCCACCTCGATCACGTCTCCATCCCGCAGGTAGAGCGGGGGGGTGCGGCCGAGCCCGACCCCCGGCGGCGTCCCGGTCAGGATCACGTCGCCGGGTTCGAGCGTAAAGGCCTGCGAGGCGAAGGCGATGAGTTCGGCCACGCCGAAAATCAGCTGGTCGGTGCAGCTGTCCTGCATGACGGCGCCGTTGAGCCGGCTGCGAATGCGCAGCCGCTGCGGATCGGGGATTTCGTCGGCCGTCACCACCGCCGGACCGAGCGGGCAAAAGGTGTCGAGACTCTTCCCCCGCACCCACTGGCCGTCCCCGAACTGCAGGTCGCGCGCGCTGACGTCGTTGGCGGCCGTGTAGCCGAAGACGTGGGCCATGGCCGTCTCGGCCGCCACCCGGCGGGCCGGCCGGCCGATCACCACCGCCAGCTCGGCTTCAAAATCAACCTGATTGGTCAGGCCGGTCGACCAGGTGATCTCGCCAAAGGGGTCGAGGACGCTGGTGGAGAACTTGGTGAAAATGAGCGGCTTTTGCGGGGGGTCGATCCCGGTCTCGCGGCAGTGGTCGAGATAATTGAGGCCGATGGCCACGATTTTGCCCGGCCGTCCCAGCGGATTCAGCAGGCGCACCTCCTGGACGGGAATCGCCGCCCCTGCCGCTGCCGCCTCTCCCCGCAGTATTTCTTCCCAGGATAGGGGGCTGGGCCAGATCTGGTCTCCCTGCCACCGGCCGTAAGCCGCCTGCCCATTTCGCTCAAAACGCACCCATTTCATCGTTTCGCCTCTCCATCCGGCCGGCCAGCCGGCCGTCTATGTCGATCTTTTTACTCCTTGAAGCCCCCTGAATACGCTTTCAGGCCATCCACCCCCGCCGCCTGATCCAGAGAAATATCGACAGCGGCCCGGCCAGAATAAACACCAGGGTCAGGAAAAACGCCGCGCGGCCGGTCCAGCCGCCCAGGACGACTTCCGGGGCAAAAAAATTCATGCCGAAAAATCCCGTCAGGAAGGTCAGCGGCAGAAACAGCGTGGTGATGATCGTCAGCGTCTTCATGATGTCGTTCATCCGATTGTTGATGACCGACAGGTAGATTTCAACCGTGCTGGCCGCCAGATCCCGCATATTTTCGATCAGATCGTTCAGGCGAAGCAGATGATCGTAAACGTCGCGGAAAAAGACCTGCTCCGATTCGTTGACGGCCGCGAACGGCTCTCGCGCCAGCCGGGCAGCGACCTCCCGTTGGGGAGAGACCACCCGGCGCAGCTGGAGCACCTGCCGGCGGAGCCGCATGATTTCGGCCAGGGTTTTCTCATCGGAGCCGGTCAGGGTGGCCGCCTCGACCGCCTCCAGCTCGACGAGCATCTCGTCGACGGCTTTCATGCAGTCCTCCACCAGCTCGTCAAACAGCTGGTAGAAAAGGTAGTCCGCCCCGCGGACCCAGACCCGACTGTCTTTCTGCGCCCGCTGCCACACCCGGTCAATGGCCGGTATCGCCTCCTGGTGATAGCTGACCAGGTACCCATCCCCCAGAAAGATATC
>JBFFZG010000099.1:0-14838 GCA_041568735.1 Promineifilaceae bacterium (SeqCode) | reverse complement strand
GACATGTGGCAGTGGGCGCCGGAGGCATCCGTGGCGTTGATGGCATCACACACTTCGGACAGGACGAGGGCCGCATCGTAGACTTCCTGGGGATCTGAGCTGTCCGGGGGATTGAGCTCCGCCGTCACGGCGAAGCGGCCGGCGCGCAGCACCCGCTCCAGACGTCCCGCCGACCTGAACCCCGGTTCAACCTTCAACATAGGCTGCCTCAACCGGCCAAATTCCCCTGGGTAAGCAGCCGACCGACCGGGATTGGATCGGCCTGCATGACATCGATTTCCGAGAGGCTGACCCAGCCGGCCGGCACCCGTCGATCCTCACCGCTCAAAAAGTTGATCCAGGCCGATGATCCCTCGAGCAGCCGGTTGACCGGCGGCTGCAGCAGCTCGATCTCAGCCCCGTAAACGGCCATTTTTCGCGAGCGTTCGTAGGCTTCGACCCAGATGCAGCGCATCTCGGGAAAGACCTCGCAGTTTCCGTTCATGCGGACACCGCCGCAGGGGCCGTTGCGCAGATTTTTGGGGCAGGTCATCGGGCAGGTCATCCCGGTCGAGTGGAGGATGCACTGGCCGCACATGCGGCAGTCGAAGGTGATTTTTTTGCCCACTTCTTCCGACCAGCGCAGCCAGCGATCGGCCCGCGCATACCCGATGCGGGCCAGCAGCGGCCGGGCCCACAAAAAATTGCGGCGGGCGATCCGGTAGAGGATCTCGAGCAAACGCGGGTGATTTCTCAACCAGCGGCCGATCGCGTTCATGGAGTTTCCTTAGTAGATTAAGGCCCCTCGGCGTGGGGTGAGTCGGGGCCAGCAGCTTCAGCGTCCGGCCGGCTGCCACCGGCCGGAGAGGTTCTCGTCAATCCCGCCTGCGGCGGCGGCGGCGGGCCTCCCGGTCATTGTCCGGCCGCTCGGCCGCCACCACCTGGTAGCCCCGAGCGGCAATCGGTTCATCCGGATCGTAGGCTTCGTCCAGGGCGCGGGCCATGGCCGCGATATGGGCCGGCGTGCTGCCGCAGCAGCCGCCGATGATGCGGGCGCCCAGTGCCCGCACCCGCCGCGCATAATCCGCCATCACCTCCGGGGTGCCGTCATAGTGGAGCGCGTTGTTGACCCATTGGGGAATCCCGGCATTAGATTTGGCGATCAGGATGCTTTCCGGGTTGGTGAGGTGCATCGTATCGACGACTGCTTCGATTTCGTCCGGCCCGTTGCCGCAGTTGCCGCCGATGGCATACACGCCCCAGCCCTCCAGGGAGCGGACCGCCTCCTGCGGCGTCACCCCCATCATCGTCCGGCCTTTCGTATCGAAGGTCATCGTGGCGCAGATCGGCAGATCGGAAACGGAGCGGATCCCTTCGACGGCCGCCTTGACCTCGTTGAGGTCGCTCATCGTTTCGATCCAGAACAAATCTACCCCACCGTCGGCCAGGCCGTGCGCCTGCACGGAAAAGCTCTCGACGGCCGCCGCAAAGCTCATGTTCCCCATTGGCTCCAGGATCTCTCCGGTGGGACCGATCGAGCCGGCGACGAGGACCGGGAAGTCGACTTCATCGGCCGCCAGCCGGCCGATCGCGGCCGCAGCCCGATTGAGTTCATAAGAGTGATCCTGCAGCTGGCGCAGCTTCAGGCGAAAGGTCGTCCCGCCAAACGAGTTAGTCAGGATCAGGCGGGAGCCGGCCGCGATATACTGCCGGTGCACATCCAGCACCCGGTCCGGAAATTCGACATTCCACGTCTCCGGTGGGGCCCCGGAATTGAGCCCGCGGGCAAACAGCTGGGTTCCCATCGCTCCGTCGATCAGAATCGTTTCATTTTCTGCCAGGAGGTCGGCTAAGCGGTTGGTCTGCATAACGTTTGTCTAGGTTTCAACAGCCCGGATTCCGGCGTGGATCCCGGACCAGATCAATAAAAGTCGCCGGTCAAATGAAATTTAAATCGAGTGACCGCGGCGAATGACCATGAACTTTTTGGCCGTTTCGACCGCCACGGCCGCATCGCGACAGTAGGCGTCGGCCTCGATATCCTCGGCGAAGGCCTCGTTCAAGGGCGCCCCGCCGACGAGCACGATGAGCTCCTGCCGGATCCCACGGGCCTTCAGGGCGTCGATGACCACGCGCATGTAGGGCATTGTCGTCGTCAGCAGCGCGCTCATGCCCAGGATCTCCGGCTTGTGCTCGTCGATGGCGTTGAGATACTTGTCGACGTCGTTGTTGATGCCGAGATCGAACACTTCGAAGCCGGCCCCTTCCATCATCATCGACACGAGATTTTTTCCGATATCGTGGATATCCCCCTTGACGGTGCCGATGACCATCGTGCCAATCTTCGGGGCGCCGGTTTCCGCCAGCAGCGGCCGCAGGACGGCCATCCCGGCCTTCATCGCCTTGGCCGCCATCAGGACTTCCGGCACGAACAGGATCCCATCGCGGAAGTCCACCCCGACGATCTCCATGCCGCCAACCAGCCCCTTGGTCAGGATATCATACGGTGTCCACTCGCGGGCGAGCAGCTCTTCGACCTCTTCGACAATTTCATCGGCGTAGCCGTCGTAGAGATCGTCGTGCATCAGCTCGATAATTTCCTCATCACTCATCTCCGACAGGATAAATTCTTCGTCTTTTTGAACTTCGTCTTCGCTCATGGTCACCTCGAATCGTGAAAGATAGCTGTCAGGTGGATCGGCGGCGGCCGCGCCGGCGCTCGCGCCCATTTCCGGCCGCGTTCGACCCGCTGCCGGAAATTTCCGGATTTTCCGGCAGCAGGCCGGCCAGGTGGGGAAAGGAGTCGGTGGCGTGGGGGATGGCGATCGCCCCCACAAATTCATCCTGAAAATTCGGATCCACGGCCGTCTCAATATAAGTCACCCACTCGGCCAGGGTCTGGGCCTCAATCCGCTTTTCTTTATTCACCAGGGCGATGCGGGCGCCATCCCCGGCCGCGTTGCCGACCGCGTAAACCCGGTCCAGGTCGCAGTCGGGGATGAGGCCGAGTATCATGGCGTAGCGGGTATCGATGTAGCTGCCGAAGGCGCCGGCCAGGACGATGCGGTCGATCTGGTGGATGTCCGCCCGCCGCATCAGCAGCTTGGCCCCGGTGTAGAGGGCGGCCTTGGCCAGCTGAATGGCGCGCACGTCGTCCTGGGTCACGTAAATCGGTTCGCCGGTGCTCGTCTGATCCCCCGCGGCCAGCAGATACCGGCCGCGCCGCTCCTCCCAGCTGATGCGGGGTGAGTCGAGGGCGGGTTTGAAGCGGCCGTCCGGCTGCAGGATGCCCACCAGGAACATCTCGGCGATCGCCTCGATGATGCCGGAACCACAGATGCCGGTGGCCAGATAGGCCGGCCGGTCGATTTCGGCCACCCCGGTGCCGGCCGGCCAGTCCTGGGACCAGCGGTTTTCCCCGATGACTTTAAAACGGCTTTCCAGCGTTTCCGGATCGATGCGAACCCGCTCGATGGCGCCCGGCGCCGCCCGCATGCCGTAGGCGATTTGCGCCCCTTCGAAGGCCGGGCCTGTGGGGCTGGAGGCGCTGAACAATCGCTCCCGGTTGCCGAGCACCAGTTCGGCATTCGTGCCGACGTCGACCAGCAGCACCATCTCATCCTGCCGATGCGGCTCCTCGGCGATCAGGACGCCGACATTATCGCCGCCGACATGGCCGGCTTCCGACGGCAGTATGTGGATGTACGCCCCTTCGTGGAGGCGGATGCCCAGATCCCGCGCCTTGAGGTCGATGCCGTCCCGGCTGGCCAGGGCAAACGGCGCCCCGCCGAGCTCAATCGGGTTGATCCCGAGGAGCAGGTGGGTCATCGTCGTGTTGCCGACGAAGACGGCATCGCTCAGATCGCTGATTTTCAGCCCGGCCTGGGCGGCCGCCCGGCCCGCCAGCGTGTTGAGCGCCTTGATGACGGCCGCGTGCATTTTTTCCGTTCCTGCAGCCTCGGTCATGGCATACGAAACCCGGCTCATCAGGTCTTCGCCAAAGGTGATCTGGGGGTTCATCAGCGATTCGGTGGCCAGCACCTCGCCGGTGCGCAGGTCGCACAGGTGGCCGGCGATGGTCGTGCTGCCGATATCGACCGCCAGCCCATACAGGCCGTCGACGAAACCCGGCTGTACGTCGATCACCTCGCGCTCCTGCCAGACGGTGACCGTCACCGCCCAATCGCCGTCCCGCAGCGCCTTCTGCAGACGGCGCAGCAGGAGCCAGTCGATGGCCAGGTCGTCGAGCGCCCATTCCCGGCGCAGGGCATCCTGGAGCCGTCCCCAATCGCCCCGATGCTCGCCCAGCACCGCCCGCTCGACTTCGACGTAGACCTTGCGCACGGCCGGGTTGACCTCGATGACCCGTTCTGTAGCCGATTTGCGGATGATCTGCTTGTGCGCCCGGGCTTCTTCGGGCACATAGGCCAGCACATTCCCCTGGACAAAACACTGGCACGAAAGGCGGTAATCCTCCCGGCCGATGCGGGCCAGCAGCGTGCTTTCTTTTTCGCCGGCCGGGGTGACATGCTCCGCTCTCGAGGTGATGCCGTGCTTGGCGAAAACTCCCTCTTCGATGCGCACCAGGCATTTGCCGCAGGTCAGCTTGCCGCCGCAGATGCTCTCGATTTCCACCCCCATCTGGCGGGCAGCATCGAGCAGCGACAGTCCGGACGGCACCTGCTGCCGGCGGCCGGATGGCATCAGAATGACCCAATCCAGGTCACGATAGCCGTTAGTTTTCGTCATCGCGGAGCACCATGAATCAACCGACCATTCCAATGGTCAGGTTGTTGGGCAGATTGTAGCACCCGGATTATGGGAATTCACTGTATCTAAACGACAAGTTTCCCCCTATTCGCGGGGGTGATACCGGCTTCGTATTGGATCCCCTGCACAGGCGCCCCCTTGCGAAGCCGGCCCGGTCACCCGCTTTTCGCATCGAGCAGCGCGGCAGCCGTTTGCTGCCAGTCGATGCGGGCGAAGCGCGCCTCGAGTTCGCCGGCGAGGGCGGCCGCCGCCGCGGCGGGGTCCCCTTCCCGGCTTTCCGGCTCCGACCAGTGGAACTGATCAGTGTAGGCATCGGAGCCGACGAGACCGGCCGCCATGGCCGCGCTGTCGATGGCCGCCTGGAAGCGGGGCGCCAGCGGCAGGCTGACTCGCTCCCGCCCGCGCCGGGCCCGCACCTGGACGGGGATATCGTGCCAGTACATGATTTGAACGGTTGTTTCCATCAGCCTCTCTCGGGTTGGCCGGCTGCCGTTTTCGATGCGTTCAACTCTTCAAACGCGTCATGGCCGGGTCAAACTGGGGATCCGCATCGACCACGACCGGGAACCGGGTGTCGAAATACTGAATCTCCAGCCGGGTCCCCGGCTCGGCGCAGGCGACCGGGACATAGCCATAAAAGATAAATTTGCCAGCGCTGTAGCCGTAGTCGGCGCTGGTCACGTAGCCGAGGCAGCGATCCGGGTGGCTTTCCCGCCCGGCGCCGTCGGGCCGCAAAATCGGCTCCTTGCCCAGGGCCATGGCGCGGGGATCGTCGGACGTCAGGCAGACCAGCCGCCGGCTCACCCCGGCCTCCCGGATGTTAACCAGCGCCTCCCGCCCCAGAAAATCCCTCTTTTTCAGGCGAACCGCCCAGCCCAGCCCGGCTTCGTAGGGGTTGAAATCGGTCGTGATGTCGGCGTTGAGCGCCCGATACCCTTTTTCGAGGCGCAGGGAGTTGAAGGCGGCTCCGCCAAGGGCGATGATGCCGTGCAGCCGGCCGGCCTCCCACAGGGTATCCCACAGGCGCAGCCCATACTCGCTCGGACAGTAGATCTCCCACCCCAGCTCCCCGGCGTAGGAGAGGCGAAAGGCCAGGCAGGGGACGACCCCGATGTCGAGCGGCTGCGCGGTGAAATAGGGGAAGGCCTCGTTGGAGACATCGCCGTCGGTCGCTTCCTGCAGCACCTGGCGGGCCAGCGGCCCCCAGATGGCGACCCCGGTGTAGCGCGAGCTGACATCTTCCATGACGACGGAGCCGTCGCGCGGCCGGTGGCGCTGCAGCCAGGCCCAATCGGCCGGGGCGGTGCCGCCACCGGTCAGAATCCAGAAACGATCTTCCCCCAGCCGGGTGATGGTCAGATCCCCCTTGATGCCGCCGGCGGCATCGCAGAGGGCCGTATAGACGATCGTGCCCACCGGCCGGTCGACCTGGTTAGCCGCCACGTAGTTCAAGAATTCAAGCGCGCCGGGACCGCGGACTTCAAATTTGCCAAAGGTGGCCGTGTTGAACAGGCCGACCCCGTCGCGCAGGGCCAGATGCTCCGCCCCGGCGATGCGCGACCAGTTTTTCGCTTCCCACCCCTGCCGTTCCGGCACCTGATCTTCGTATTTTTCCAGGAGCCGGGCGTTTTCTTCATACCAGTGGGCCACTTCCCAGCCGGCAGATGCATGAAAATGGGCTTTCTGCTCGACCAGCCGCTGGTGGAAGGGGGCCAGACGAACCCCGCGGGGATTTTCCATCTGCTGGAGGGGATGGACAATGTCGTACACTTCCTGGTACTGCCGGTCGACCCGCAGGTACATGTGCTTGCGGGTGTAGTCGTGGGGCTGGAAGCGGTTGACCCATCCCTCGTGCATGGCAAATTCCGTCGTGCCGGCCGTCATCCACTCGGCCATCGTCTTGGCCACCCCCGCCGCATGGGTGACCCAGATGCCAAGACAGACGAGCAGACCGGGGACCTTCGTCTCCCCCATGATCGGGCCGAGATCGTTGGCGAAGGCCATGAAGCCGTTGAACTGGCGGGTGAACGCCTTCCCCTTGAGGGCGGGCATGAGCTCGACGGCCGCTTCCCAGGCCGGTGTGAAATCCTCCGGCGTGAAGGCTCGCTCCGCCTTTTTGCCGACATAATCCCCCTCGAACAGCATCGACTTGTGATTGTAGCTGCCCACGCCGTAGGCTTCGCCGTGCTGCCGGAAATACATCGAATAATCCTGGTGGCGAAGAATCGGATGGCGGATATAGAGATCCCGGTCGGCCGCCAGCTCCGCCAGCGGTTCGGTCATCACGTACTGATGCTCCACGCCGAGAATCGGCAGGCGGAGGCCGGCTCTGGCCGGCAGCACCGAGGCCCAGACATTGGTCGCCAGCAGCACCTGCTCGGCCCGAACCGCTCCCTGGTCGGTGACGATGCCGGTGCAGCGGCCGTTCTCGACGAGCAGATCGGCGACCGTCACGCTGCCGGCAAATTCGGCCCCACCGCTGGCAATCGCCTGTTCGGCCATGGCCGCGGCGCAGTACCAGCCGCGCACGTCCATGTCGCTGGGCACGTAGTAGCCTCCCACGATCACCGCCGGATCGAGAATCGGGATGAGATCGGCCACCTCACGCGGGGAAATGATATGGGATTCGAGGCCGTAGCTCGTGGCGGCCGTGTGTTTGCGCCACAGTTCGCGCAGCCGCTCGGCCGTGGTGGCGACTTCAATGCC
Organism: Promineifilaceae bacterium (SeqCode); assembly: GCA_041568735.1. Taxonomy (GTDB): domain Bacteria; phylum Chloroflexota; class Anaerolineae; order Promineifilales; family Promineifilaceae; genus WTJY01. The sequence goes on along the minus strand of JBFFZG010000099.1, from coordinate 7,383 downwards.
GCCGACCGGGTAGGCGGCCGGGGTGTCCCGGTAAACCAGGTCGCGGTATGTCTCGACCGAGTACATCGCGCACTGGGTCATGAATTTCGAGTAGTTGGTCTGGAACATCAGGCCGGGCGCGTGCGACGAGGAGCCTCCGGTTTCGTACAGCGGCCCTTGATCGACCACAAAAATATCTTTCCAGCCCAGCCTGGTTAGATGATAGGCCAGTCCGCAGCCGACGATCCCCGCGCCCACGATCACCAGGTTTGCCCGGTCGCGCATGCCTTCCTCCTCAAATCCGTTCGCTCAAAATTCCCGCGGAATTTCCCGCTTGCGTCGGGCCAGGAAATCCAGCAGGGCTTCATCTACGGCCGGATCCAGCGGCGGGGCTTCGTAATCCTTCAGCATCTGCTTCCATTTCTTGTTGGCCATCTCATCGCTGCGGAGCGCCCCCTCCTCGAACCATTTTTCGTAGGAATCATAGTTGTAAAAAACCGATCGGTGGAAGGCGGTGCGGAAATTCTGGATCGTGTGCTCGGTGCCCAGATGGTGGCCGGTCACAGGCACCTGGCGCAGGGAGTCCATGGCAAAGCTGTTTTCCGAGAGATCCAGCCCTTCGTAGATCCGGTAAAACATGCCGAGCAGCTCGTGGTCCATGATGAATTTTTCATAGCCGGCCGCCAGCCCCGCCTCGAGCCAGCCGGCGGCGTGCAGCACAAAATTGACCCCCGCCAGCACAGCCGGCAGCATGACCATCACCGATTCGTAAGCCGCCTGGGCGTCGGCGATTTTCGAGCTGGTGAACATACCACCGCTGCGGAACGGCAGCCCGTGCCGCCGGGCGAGCTGGCCGGCCGCGTAAAGGGCGAGCTGGCTTTCTGGTGAGCCAAAGACCGGCGCCCCGCTCTGCAGGTCGATATTGGTCTGGAAGGCGCCGTAGACGACCGGATTGCCGGGGTTGACCATCTGCGTGAAGACGATCCCGGCCAGCGCCTCGGCGTTGAGCTGTACCAGCGTGCCGGCGATTCCCACCGGGGCCATCGCCCCGGAAAACAAAAACGGGGTGATGATCAGCCCCTGCCCGGCCTTGGCGTAGACCTTCAAAGCCCCCAGCATGCGGTCGTCGAGCCGGCGCGGGCTGCTGATGTTGATCAGCGAAAGAACGGCCGGGTGTTCGCGGATGGCCTCCGCCCCAAACAGGATTTCGGCCATAGCCACCGAATCGGCCGCGTTGGCGGCGCTCGTCACCGAGCCCATGAACGGCTTATCGCCGTATTTGATGTGGCTGTAGACCATGTCGAGATGGCGAATGTGGGTCGGGATGTTGGTCGGCTCGACGATGGTCCCCCCGGAATGGTGCAGGTAGGGGGACAGATAGGTCAGCTTGACGAAGTTTTCAAAATCGGTCAGGGTGGCCTCCCGCCGGCCGCGGTCGTTTTCGACGACAAACGGGCTGCCGTAAACCGGGGCGTAGCAGATCGCCCGCCCCCCGATCTGGACGTTGTGGTCCGGGTTGCGGGCCAGCTGGGTGAACTCCCGCGGCGCTTTCGCCACGTATTCGTCGATCATCTCGCGGTCAAAGTAGGCGGTGTCGCCGACCATTTTGACCCCGTGGGCCTTCAGGATCGCCTGCGCCTCGTCGTCGTAAAAATCGATGCCGACATCGGACAGGATTTCCAGCGATTTGCCGTGAATCTCTTCGATCGCCTCGGCCGTGGTGATTTCATAGGGGGAGATTTTCATCAGCGGCTGCACCACGCGTGCGGCCGCTTCCGGTCCACTTCGCTTCTGCTCCCGGCGCGACCGCCGGGCGCTCAAGTCTCTTGCCATGAGTTGTGCCCTCCAGAACGTCCTCTCTTGGCCCGGAATGCCAGGGGTCGCGGCCGCCGGTTGCCATCAACGCAAAAGAATCGATTGTATTTCTTCTTGAAAGTGAGCGATATGGGCTTTCATGATGACCGCGGCGGTCTCTCCATCCCCCGCGCGCATCGCATCCAGCATCGCCTGGTGTTCGGCGACGGCCGGTTTTAAATCCCGCATCTGGCCAATCGCATAGTGCCACAGCCGCAGACCCAGAGTGAAATGGGTGTTCAGGGCGTCGGACAGAAATTTGTTTTCCGCCGCCTCGTAGATGATCCGGTGACACCGCTCGTCCACTTCGATCAGCCGCTGGTTGTCAGCCGGCACCTGCTCGAGCTGCAGCAGCGCTTCTTCCATCTGCCGCCAGTGGCTTTCCTGCCCCCGTTCGGCCGCCAGGCGGGCCGCCATCGGCTCGAGCACCAGTCGCAGCTCCGAAAGCTTCTGGAGATCGGTCAGCCCGATCTCGGCGACAAACATGCTGCGCCGGGGCACGATCACAGCCAGCCGCTCCTGGGACAGCCGCAGCAGCGCTTCCCGGATCGGCGTGCGTCCCATCGCCAGCTCCTCCTGCAGCCACGCTTCGTCAATCACGGAGCCGGGCTCCAGCTCAAGGGAAACAATTTTTCGGCGCAGCTGCTCGTAGGCCTGCTGACTGAGGGATTTGGTCTGGGTCTCCAGATCGATCATCATGATATATCACAGATATATTTCGTAAAAATGGTAGCACATCCCAGCGGGAAATGACAATGCCGTTCGGGGAAGCCCACAGGCCGGAGGCGTTTTGCCTGGCCAGGGGTTTCCAATATACTTTGCGCCATGAAACGGTCACGCATTCTAGCCTGCCTGGCCCTGCTGGGGCTCCTGGGCAGCTACCTCCTCTCCGGCTGCACCGTCCTGGACGCCATTCAGAGCGGCCTGGCGGAGCCGACCCCCACCGCGCTCCCGGACGAAAACGATCCGGCCGTGCCCATTCCCGAAACCGGGGCGGGTCAGCCGCCCGCACCCGGCACGCCGACCCCGGAAGCCGACCATGCGCTGACCACCTGGCTGGTGGCCGACATCTCGGGCAGCACGCTGCTGCAGGAGCAGATCGTCCGGTTTGCCGCCACGGAGGTGGAATTCAGCCTGGAAATCGAGCAGAAAATCGCCGCCGGTCCCGGCGGCATTCAGAGCTACCTGCAGTCGGCAAAAACCGTGGCCCCGTCCGTCCTGCCGGATCTGGCGCTGGTGCCGGCCTATCTCCTGCCGGATCTCGTCAAATCCGGGCTGGTCTACTCTTTCGACGGGCTAATGCCTGAGGAGGACATCGACGATCTCTTTCCGGCCGCTTCGGCCGTGGCCCGGGTGGACGGCGAGCTCTACGGCTACCCGCAGGCGCTGGCCGGCCTGACCCACATCGCCTACAACCCGGGCGCCATCACGACGACGATCCCGGCCCAGTGGAGCGGTTTTGTCAATTCTCCTCTTCGCTTCGCCTTTCCGACCGGCGGCAATGAGGGGATTCAGCTCCTGCTGCAGCTCTACCTGGCCCAGGGTGGCTCCCTGGTCGACGAAAACGGCAAAGTCCGTCTGGAACAGCCCCCGCTGGAGGCAGCCCTGGGGCTGCTGCTCACCGCCCTCAACAACGGCGTTCTCCTGCCGGCCAGCGACTCGCTCGTCACCCAGGGGGATACCTGGGCCCTGCTGCAGTCCGGCGGCGCCTCTGCCATCCTGACCACCAGCCAGATGTACCGGCAGCAGGCCAGCCAGGGGCAGGTGGCCGGCGTGGCCCCCCTCCCTGGCCCCAACGGCCCCCTCGTTCCCCAGGTGGCCGGCTGGGTCTGGATCGTAACGACAGGTGACCCGCGCAAGCAGCAGATGGCGGCTGACCTGATCATCTGGCTGGCCAACGACGGCAACATGGGGAACTGGAGCCTGCGCAGCTCGGTGCTGCCCAGCCGGCGGACCGCCTTCTTGCAGTGGCCGGAAAACAGCTACACGACCTTTCTGGCCCGGGAGCTGGAGCGGGCCACGATCATGCCGCCGGCGGCCGCCGGTCCGATCAATGATGCCCTGAACGGAGCCCTGCGGGCGCTCTTTGCCCCCGGCGTGACGCCGGCCGTCATCCCGGAAATCGCCGAGGCGGCCGTCGGCGCCATTCCCTGAGCTGTCGCCATGCCTTCTCGATTTTCGGACTATCCCCGGCACGTCGAGACGCTCGTGCGGGCCGCCCTGGCCGCGGCCGACCCGCAGGATGCCGTCCGGCGCCACCTGCGCTGGGACGGCATGCAGATCCGGGCCGGGGAGCACCGGATCGATCTCGGCCGCGGCCGGCTGCTGCTGGCCGCCGTCGGCAAGGCGGCCGTGCCGATGACCCACGGCGCGCTGGCGGTACTCGGCCAGCGGGTGGCGGCCGGCCTGGCCGTCACCAAGATCGGCCAGCCGGAGCGGGTGGCCGACCCCCGCGTCGAAACCTGGTTCGCCTCCCACCCGATCTCCGACGAGCGGAGTCTGGCCGCCGCCGAGGCGATGCTCGCCTTTCTGGAGCAGGCCGGCCCGCAGGACACGATCCTCTTTCTAATTTCCGGCGGCGCCTCGGCGCTGCTGAGCAAACCTCGCCTCCCCCTCGCCCGCTGGCAGGCGCTGACGGCCGATCTCCTGGCCAGCGGCTGCTCGATCCAGGAGCTGAACGCGGTACGCCGGCAGCTCGACGCCGTCAAAAGCGGGGGGCTGCTGCGGGCGGCCGGGGAGGCGGCTGTTCTGAGCCTCATCCTCAGCGACGTCGTCGGCAATCCGGTCGACAAAATCGGCAGCGGGCCGACGGTTCCCTCGCTGGCCGGCGGCGCGGAAGCGCGGACCATCCTGGCCCGCTACCGGCTCGACGACCCGGAGATCGACCGCGTTCTGGCCGCCCGCGAGCCGGTGCCGGCCGGCCGGCCTTCGCCCACGGTCATCGTCGGCGACATCCGGCAGGCGGGCGAGGCGGCCGCGGCCGCGGCGGCGCAGCTCGGCTTCACTCCCCATTTCCTGACCTGGCACCTCGAAGGTGAAGCCCGCGAAGCCGGCAAATTCGCCGCCGCCCTGGCGCGCAGCGCCGCACCTGGGACCTGTCTCTTCCTGGGGGGGGAAACGACCGTCACCCTGGCCGGGGACGGCATCGGCGGCCGCAACCTCGAAATGGCCCTGGCGGCTGCCCTGGCCCTGCGCGGGACGGCCGGCGCGGCCGTCGCCACGCTGGCAACCGACGGTGATGACGGGCCGACCGGGGCGGCCGGGGCCGTCATCACCGGCGAGACGGTCGAAAAAGCCGCCGCCGCCGGCCTCGATTCGACCGGCGCCCTGGCCCGCAACGACAGCTATACCTTTTTCAGTGATTACGAGAGAGAAACCGGGGAAAAGTGCCTGCTCATCACTGGCCAGACCGGGACCAATGTCAACGATCTGACCATGATTCTCCGCTACGACCGGTCGTGAACCCGGCCATCAGGGGAGATCGCGCCCCAGCACCTTGAGGCCGGTCGGACCGCTGCTCCCACTTTCCGGCTCCACCGTGACGCCGATCCGCGTAAATTCGCTCAGCGGGCGGGTGGCCTGCAGACCCAGACCGCCGTACCCGTTTTCATCGACCTGGAACAGCCCCCCGCTTTCCAGAACGCCGGCCTCGTCGATGGCCAGCCAGACCTGGTAGGCGGTCCCCGGCGCCAGCCCCGGCAGGTTATCGGCCACCAGCGCGCCGCTCTGGCCATCGGCGCTGATCAAAATGAAGCCGCTGGCTTCAGGCGTGTCGGCCGTTCCCTGCACGGCCAGCGCCTGCATTCCCCTTTCGTTGATGGCATGGTTCCCGGGGCGTTCCTGCGCCCGCCACAGCAGGAAGTTGGCGGCGATGAGGGCGATCAAGAGGACAGCCATGCCCAGCTGCACCGCCGGCCGGCCGAAAAAGGACCACAGCGGAGCCCAGAATCCGCCGGCCGGTTCGGGGGCGGCTGCTTTTGGCCGCGCCGGGGCGGCCGCCGGGGCGGGCTGCCCGATCCGCTCCTGAAGCCGGCCGCGCAGGGCCGGTGCGGGATCGAGCTCAACGGCCGTTTCCAGGATGCGCTCAGTAACGGCCGTCAGGTGAGCGATTTCTTCCCGGCAGCCGCGGCAGGCGTCCAGGAACTCCCGCACCCGCATCCGCTCGGCCGGATCCAGCGTCCCGAGAACGTATCCGGGCAGAAGCTCTTTGATTGCCTCAAATTCAGTCATCATCAACCTCTTCTATCGATACGTAATCAGGTACACCACAGATCTGTTTTCAGCCCAATTCTTCATCGAAGAGAAGGAAGGCGAGTTTTTTCATAGCCAGCCGCAGCCGGGTTTTCACCGTGCCGAGCGGCAGGTCGAGCAAATTGGCGATTTCCTGGTGGGAATACCCCCCGAAAAAGGCATAGGCCAGCGCCTCCTGCTGCTCGCCCGGCAGCTCCTGAATGGCCAGCTGCACCCGGTCCGCCTGCAGGGTGCGCGTGACGGCCAGCTCCGGCGACGAGTGTCTGCTGCCCAGCTCCTGGAACCAATCCGCCCAGGAGACGGCCGTCATTTCCGGCCGGATCTTTTCGTGGCGGATGCGATCGATCGACAGGTTGCGCGTCAGGCGGGCGATCCAGGATTTCAGCTGCCCCTTTTCCGGCTGGAAAGCGTCGGCGCGAAACCAGACTCGCTCGAACACGTCGAGTGTGATTTCCTCCGCCAGGTGCTTCTGGCCGAGCATGCGCCAGCTGATGCTGTAGACAAAGCGGCTGTACCGATCGTAGAGGGCGGTCAGAGCGTCGCCGTTCTTGCCGGCAACCAGAACCATCAGCGCCTCGTCGCTCAAATGATCGACCGGTGTCTTTGGGTGTTTATCTGTCAATGCAATCCCCACTTCCGAAGGCCAGGCCTGCTGCTTCCATTGTAAACCCCTCCGGGCAAAGTGACCACCGACCTTAAGCCGGGGCGGAGGGGCACGACGCTTTTCTCCCGAGGATTACCGCCCCCCACATCCGAACACCCTCTTACCCGGCGGGAGGTGGTTCACTTACTCTGCCCGGCCGCCAATTAGATTTCCATTGGCCGGCAGCGCCTGCCCGCGTGAATCCTACCCAAATTCCCGATCCCGGATATGATTGCGGGGTGAATCCTCGGCCGGGGTTCCCCGGGTAAACAGGACGGCCAAAACAGGACACACCCATGGCTATTCGATTTGGCACTGATGGCTGGCGCGCCATCATCAGCGATGAATTCACCTTCGCGAACCTGCGGCTGGTCGCCCAGGCTATCGCCGATTTTATTCGGGAAGAAAACGACCAGGCGCCGACCGCCGTGGTCGGCTTCGACACCCGCTTTCTCTCCGACCGCTACGCCTCCGAGGTGGCCGGCGTGCTGGCCGGCAACGGCATCAAAACCTGGCTTTCCCGGGCCGATGCCCCGACCCCGGCTGTCAGCTACGCCATCCTCGACAAACAGGCCACCGCCGGGGTCATGATCACCGCCAGCCACAATCCCCCCCGCTACAACGGGGTCAAGCTCAAGGCGGCCTTCGGCGGAGCG
>JBFFZG010000098.1:0-14841 GCA_041568735.1 Promineifilaceae bacterium (SeqCode) | reverse complement strand
GTTTTTCAGCTTCACCACCATTGAATGATCCCGGCCGGCGCCGGGTCAAAGCCGCGCCATCCGGTGCGATCATTCACCACCAACTCATAAGGATGCATTCATGGGCAGCTCAGATGCGACCGTGACCGACCGCCGGCGGGACCAGGCCCGCCGGGCCAACCGCCTCCTCTACCGCTTCAGCAGCCACTGGCTCCTCTTTTTCAACATCTTTCTGGGCATTCTGGTCACCCTGCCCTGGCTGGCGCCGATCTTCATGGAGCTCGAGATGGTGCGCACCGCGCGCGGCATTCATTTTGTCTACCAGGCCCTCTGCCACCAGTATCCCCAGCGCTCTTATTTTCTCTTTGGCCCACAGTTCATGTACACCCTGGAAGAAGTCGGGCAGGTCTGGCCGGATACAGCCAACCCCCTCATCATTCGCCAGTTCATCGGCACGCCGGAAATGGGCTGGAAAATCGCCTGGTCGGATCGCATGGTCTCGATGTACGGCGGTCTCTTCCTTTTCGGGGTAGTCTATGCCCTCCTGCGCCGCTGGATCAAGCCGCTCTCCTTGTGGGGGCTGATTCTCTTCTCCATCCCGATGGCGATCGACGGCGTGACCCACACGATCAGCGATCTCTACGGCCTCGGGCAGGGTTTTCGCGATTCCAACGTCTGGCTGGCAGAGCTGACCAACTACGCCTTTGATCCCTTCTTTTACGCCGGCAGCGACCTCGGCTCCTTCAACTGGTGGATGCGCCTGTTCACCGGGCTGCTCTTCGCCCTGGGGGTTATCTGGTTCGCCTTTCCCCACCTCGACTTCAGCTTTCGGCAGACCTCTCGAACAATCGAAACGAAGTTCGACCACGCCGGGCTGGAATTGTAGAGCGACTGCCGGGATTTATCGGCCGGCCAGGCTGGATCCGGCGAGCGAGCCATTTCTCCTATTTACAGAGTTTCCAACCTTCGGGAAAATGAAGGAGATGCCCTCACCTTCCTGAGGTCATGGGACCTTTCAGGCCGGCGAATCGGGTTGAACCTCAGGGGCTTGAAAATTAACCGGTGATGGGAGTCATGGCCGGCCGCCGTTCATCATGTCGATTGCCAGTGAACCGTTATGGCTGATTATTGCTGCCGGGCTTGTGCTGCTGCTTCAGGCCGGTTTTTTCTGTCTGGAGCGCGGCCTGAATGGCCCGTTTCCGGATGCTCCTGCTGCCGGGCGGCGGGTCGCGCTCCTGGCCGTCTCTCTCCTGCTGTTCTGGCTGGTCGGCTTCGGCCTGGTGGCCGGCCGCAGCGCCGGTGGTTGGGCCGGCGCTACCGGCTTCGCCCTTGACCTGTCCGCGCTGCCGGCCGGCTTTAGCGCCTTTTTCGTTTTCCAGGCCTTCCTCTGCCTGGCCGCCGTTTCCCTGCTCACGGCCGCCCTGCCGGACTCCCGCCATTTTTCGACCCTTCTCCTGGCCGCCACTCTTTTGGCCACCCTGATATACCCGCTGTTCGCCCACTGGACACGCAGCGGCCTGGTTGGGGGGGATCCCGGCTGGCTGGCCCGGCTTGGCTTTATCGACCGGGGAGGCGCGGCGGCCGTTCACAGCGTCGCCGGCTGGAGCGCCCTGGCCCTCCTGTTCCTGCTGCGCAAGGGCCGGCACGGGTCGACCGGCGCGGCAAATCCGGATTTCAACCTCGCCGCCCTGGGACTCCTGGTTCTCCTGGCCGGCTGGATCGGCTTCTTTGGCGGCCGGCCACAGGCGGCCGGCCAGCTCCCACTCCTGGCGGCCAACCTGCTGGTGGCCGGGGCGGCCGGAGCCCTGCCCCCTCTTTTTGCTGCCTGGCGTCAGTCGACGGAAGCTGATTTACGGCCGGCCCTGCTGGGGGTGGTGGCCGGACTCATCGCCGCCAGCGGCGGCGGCGACACTTTTTCCACAGGCGGCGCCGCTCTGGCCGGCATGGGGGGCGGGCTGGCTATGCTGCTGCTCCAGCGAATCCTCGATCCGGCTGACCCGCCGGGGCTGATTTCGACGCTGCTTGGCGGTGGCGTCTGGGGGATCCTGGCGGTTGCCCTGTTCGGCCGGCCCGAGCTGGCCGCCACCGGCCTCGATCGGTGGACCCAGCTCCTGGTTCAGCTCCTGGGCGCGGGGGCAGCGGCCGCCTGGAGTGGGGGGGCCACCCTGGTTCTGATAGGGGCGGTGCACCGGCTGCTGCCGGCCATCCAACCGCAGGCGGGTCCCACCACCGGAGCAGGCGCCCTGCCCCGGCCGCCGCAGAGCTCGAGCGGACCGGAATCAGCCACCGAGCTGGCCCGCCTCGCCGCCCACTACAACAAGGTGCTGGCGGTTCTCAACCAGGATGTCCACCGCTCCATGACCATCGTGCAGAAGGCGGTTTACCCGATCCTCACTCTCACCCGGGACGAGCTGCGGATAATCTCCTTCAACGATGCCGCTGAAAAACTGTTTGCCTACGAAGAAAGGGAAATTACCGGCCAGTCGATCGGGGTCCTTCTGCGGACCAGCGACGATGAGGGGATCATCGCTTCCGACCAGGTGCTCGGCCTCTTCAAACCGCTCTTTCAGCGCATCTTAAAAACCGGCCGGCCATTTGAACTGATCGGCCGGCGGGCCGACGGTCTCCGCTTTCCGGTCGAAATCACCCTGACTGAAAACGAACCGGGAGAAGCCGGCTTTCTCATCGCCACGCTGCGCGATGTCACCCACCAGCACGCCGCCCGGGTCGCCCTCGAGAATGCCAACCGGGAGCTCAGCCTGGCCCGGGACGAGGCGGTCAATGCCAGCCGCTTCAAGGGACAGCTCCTGGCCAAGGTCAGCCACGAGCTGCGCACCCCTCTCGGGGCGATTCTCGGCTACGCCGAGCTGCTTCGCGGGGGGGTTTTCGGCAAGCTGCAGACAGACCAACAGGAAGTGGCCGACGAGATCATCGAGAGCACGCGCTACCTGGCCGACCTGGTCAACGATTTGCTCGACCAGGCCCGGCTGGAGAGCGGCCAGCTCAAGATCGCCAAAACCCCCTTTGAAGTGAAAGAGCTCTTCTACGATGTGCGGGGAGCGACTGCGCTGATGGCCTCCGGTAAGGAGCTGGCGCTCAACTTCAATATCGATCCGCGCCTGCCGAAAATTATTCTGGGTGACAAACACCGGCTGCAGCAGATCCTGATCAACCTGATCAGCAACGCCGTCAAGTTCACCGACGAGGGAATGATCGACGTGCACGCGGCCTGCGCCGATGACGGCCGCTGGATTCTGCGCGTGCGCGATACCGGCCAGGGCATCTCACCCTCCGAGCAGAAACAGATTTTCGAGCCGTTTAAACAGGCGGACGGATCGATCACCCGGGAATTTTCCGGCACCGGACTGGGGCTGGCGATCGTTCGCCAGCTGACCGATCTCATGGGAGGCGAGGTGACGCTGAAAAGCCAGGTCGGCCGGGGCAGCTCGTTTACCATCTGGCTGCCGATTGAACGGCCGGCCGAGGACGAAGCTAACGAAAACAGTGCCATAGAAAATCAGATTGACGGATAAAAAAAGCACGGCTCCCTTTCGGAGACGGGAGCCGCGCAGATGACTGGACCAAGGAGAATCAGATGAGCGCCAAACCTGTAGCCTTTGTGATCGAAGACGACAGCCGTCTGGCCAAAATCTTCGCCCATACCCTGAAATCAGTGGATTTCGAAGTCGAGGTCCTGGCGGACGGGAGGCAGGCGATGGAACGGCTCGAAACGGCCCGGCCGGACCTGATCCTCCTCGATCTCCATCTGCCGTTCGTATCTGGCGACCAGATCCTGCACTACATCCGCTCAGAGGAGCGGCTGCGCAGCGTGCGGGTCATCATCGCCTCGGCTGACGGGGTTCTGGGAGAAAATTTGCCCGATCGGGCGGATACGGTCCTGCTGAAGCCGATCAGTGTGGCCCAGCTGCAGCGGATCGCCGAACGGTTCAAGCCGGCCGATAAATAAGCCGGAAAGCCGTCAGGGGCGGTCCATCAGCAGCAAAATGATCAGGACCAGTTCAATGGCCTTGGTCAGAAGGCCAAAAGGACCCCAGACATCGGGCCAGTTCATGATGAAATAGAGAACAAACGTGACCGCTGTGTAAGCCAGCAGTCCCCAGCGCACGAGTCCCCGCATGCCGGCCAGCTGGGGAATAAAATAGAGGGCGGCCACCAGGGCGATATAGCCGAGTCCGTTCAGTAGAAAAATCGTTCCTCCGCTCAAAGCAAAAGCCAGGACGAAATGGATGACGGCCGTCGCCAGCCCCAACCCCACAATAACCCAACGCTGCGTGTTCATCGCTGCCATAGCAATTCTCCTTTCTGGTAGCACCTGAGGTGGCTGGATAGGCTTTCTCGGCTGCCTCCAGTTATCGATTGGTTTCCTTGCGGACGAATATTATCGTACCAGCGACCAGGAAAATGACAAAAAAAACGGCGATCAACCCGAGGTTGGCCAGCGGCTCCAGGATTACCACCTGCTCCCTTTCCGGCAGGCCGGCGTAAAAGATTCCCCGCAGCAGGTCGACCGGATAACGCATCGGCGCGATGTAGGACGCCCAGCGAAGGTACTCAGAGACCCCGATTAAGGGAGTAAATACCCCGGCGAGAAAATATTGCGGGAGGATAAAGAAGGGAAAAATCTGGGTCGCTGCCCGCCGGCTGGAGAAATTGGAGAGCATGAGGAGCCCCAAACCCCCACCAAAGAGGCTGGAAATGAGAAGCACCGGCAGGATCAATAGAACCTGCATCCAGGTTAGCGAGACACCGATCAGCCAGCCAAAAATGAGGATGACGAAGCCCTGCAGAAAAGCCACTCCTGCCTCTCCGGCGATCTTTCCCCCGATAATCGCATAGCGGGAAATCGGCGAAACGAACATCTCCTGGGAAAAATCATTTTCCCGATCCTCCAGCAGGTAGATCATGCCGATGACGGTCGACTCAAAGGTCGTCTGGGCCAGGACCCCGGTAAAAACAAAGGTAATGTAGCTGTACCCCATCGCCTGCCCCAGGCTGGCATCAAATGTGCCGCCCAGGACGAGAATGAAAATAAAGGGAAAAATAAATGTCGAAAGGAGCCGCGGCCGGTCGCGCACAAACTTCAAGACGTCGCGCAGGGCGATAATCAGAACGGCATTGACCTGGTGGCTGAGCCGGCCAACCCGTTCAATGGGCGGGGAGGCGATCTGTTCAATCATATTTTTCGACAATGGCCAGGTAAGCGTCTTCGAGTGAGGCCAACCGGGGCCGTACGACGGTTAGCGGGGTCTGGATCTGCCGGAGGATCCGGTGAATTTCGTCCTCGCGGATATCGAGACGAAAGCGGCCGTCTTCCCGGTATGGAATTCTTTTTTCTTCCAGCTCGGCGCGCAGGGCCTGGCGATCAGCCGCGTCGATCAGCAGATAGTGGTGAATGAGGGTCTTTTTAATTTCATCGATCGTGCCATAGGCCGCGACCTTACCCCGGTCGAGAATGCAGATCCGATCCGCTCCTTCGGCTTCCTCGAGGTAGTGCGTTGTCAGGAGGACGGAGGTGCCGCTCTCCTCGCGGACGCGGGCGATGTACGACCAGAGATTGCGCCGGCTGCCGGGATCGAGCCCGGTGGTCGGCTCGTCGAGGATCAGCACTCGCGGATTATGGAGCAGGCTGCGCAGGATTTCGAGCTTGCGTTTCATGCCGCCGGAAAAAGTCTTGACCGGCTGCCCCATCGCCTCAGAAATGCCGAGAATGGCAGCCAGGTCTTTTACTTTGCGCCGGTAATCGACCGGCATCCAGGAGAAGCTCGGTCGGAACGGGTAAAGACCGTAGAGAACAGCGTGGAAGCGGACGTTTTCCTCGGCTGTCAGGTTCAGGTCAAGACTCGGATTCTGGAAAATGACGCCGATTTGCTCGCGAACCGCGGCGGCTTCTCGGGTCACGTCGTGGCCGGAAATGAGCGCCCGGCCGGCCGTCGGGGTCAGCGTCGTATTCAGGATGGAAATGGTCGTCGTCTTGCCGGCCCCGTTCGCCCCGAGCAGGGCGAAAAATTCCCCCTCGAGAATATCGAAATCAACCCCGTCAACCGCATTGTTGTCGGCGTTTTTATAACGCTTGACCAGCTGATCGATTTCGACGACTTTGTCGTTTCTGGATGGGTGCATGAGGTGATTTTATGTGCCGGCGGCGGACAATGCCACCGCTCAGTGGATATTTTTATAGAGAGACGGCCGTCTGGCAGAGGCCGGGTACCGGGAGTAAAATGGCAACATGCCGGCCATGCTTTCGATTCCCCGCTATCAGAAACGACGCCAGATCCTCCGCTTTTTGTCCCAGATCGCCTTCCACCTGCTATGCGATTTTCGGGTGGAAAATTCGGAAAATATCCCCAGGGAAGGACCGGTCATCGTCGTGGGCAATCATTTCCATTACGCAGACCCGGTCGTTTTTGTCGCAATCCTTCCCCCACACACAGAATACATCGCCGGCACCCTGCGCCCGAGCGCACCCTGGATCGTCCGCCGCATTCCGGACGCCTGGGTCACGCTGAATGTTCACCGCGGCAACGCGTCGACCGAAGCCCTGAAGGGGGCGGCAGCCGTTCTGGGTCAGGGTGGCCTGCTGGGCGTTTTTCCCGAAGCGGGCGCCTGGGCTTCGGTTCTGCGCCGGGCCCGGCCGGGCGTGCCGTTTCTGGCCGCCACGACCGGCGCCCCGCTGCTGCCGATCGGCATCGAAGGCATGACCGAAATCTTTCCGGCGCTGCGCCGGGGTAAAAGGGCGACGGTAACGGTGCGGGTCGGCCGCCCCTTTGGCCCGTTCAACATCACCAGCCGGGGGCGAGAGCGGCGGGCGGATCTGGAAGCGATCGGCCACCAGATCATGGGCGAAATCGCCGCGCTGATCCCACCGGAGCGGCACGGGGTCTACAGCAGCGACCCGGTCCTGCAGCGGGAGGCGGAGGCGGTGGCGGCGTTTCCCTTCGATTGAAAATCGGTGCAGCGGGTGGATCAATCGAGATCCGGAGGGTCGATTTCAGCAGCCACCGGCGGCTCCGAATCCAGGGAAGTGGATCGATCCTCGTGCGCTTTCGGCTGCTCCGTCAGGGTCAGTCCGGTTGGGTTTGAAGAAGCCGGGCCGGCCGCGGCCGGTTCCATGCCGGCACCCTGTTCGCTTTCGGTGCCCGCCGGCTCCACCACGCCGCAGAAGCGGATGGCGGTCAGGGCCAGGGTCTTTACCGCCAGCTCCAGGTCAGCCAGCGGTAAATATTCATCGGGCTGGTGGGCCCTGCGCACATCTCCGGGTCCAAAGAGCACGGTGGGAATTCCCCCTTCATTGACGAGCAGCCGCATATCGGACCCATAGGGGACCCCGGCCACGATCGGGATCGGCCCGCCAGCCTCCGGGAGCGCCTGGCGCAGGGTCTGGACGAGGGGATGATCGAGTGGGATTTCGGCCGGCGCGAACTGGCCGCCCCACCATTCGAGCCGGGGGGGATGATCGCGCAGCCAGGGGTCAGCCGCGGCCGTCTGCTCGATGAGCCGGGCGAAGGCGCTTCTGGCATCCGCCACATCTTCCGCCACGGCCACACCCAGCCGTCCTTCGACGGTCACGCTTTCCGCCACGGTCGAGGCCCAGACGCCGCCGCGAATAGTCCCCATGCAGATCGGGTAGGGGTTTTTATACCCGGTAAAGCGCCGATCGGGAAACCGGGCCTGGTGGGATTTCTCATAGGCGGTAATGGCCTGATAGAGAAGGAAAAATTTTTCCAGCGGGTCGATCCCTTCTTCGCGCAGGGCGCCGTGGGCCGCCTTCCCGGGGATAGTCAGCCGGAAATTGAGCGCCCCGGCCTGCGCGGGGGCGATGGCCAGGGCAGTCGGTTCGAGGACAATGGCGGCATCTCCAACATGGCCGCGCAGGATGGTGGCCAGCGTGCCGCAGCCGCCGTCCTCTTCGCCAATCACTGGCTGAATCAAAAGCCGTCCCCACAGGGGAGCCCCGGCGTCGAGAAGCGCTTTGGCCGCGAACAGGGCGCAGCAGAGCCCCGCTTTCATATCTAGGGCTCCCCGGCCGTACACGCGCCCCTCCTCCCGGTTAACCGTGGCCCGCCAGGGATCAACATGCCAGCGATCGATTTCACCGGCCGGTACGACATCGGTATGGCCGTTCAGGATCAGGGTCGGCCCTTCTCCAGCCCCGATCTGGCCGGCGACTCCCAGGCCGCGCGGCCGGTCAAATTCGGCCGAATATGCCGGATGGCGGCTCAGCTCGGCGAAATCGATCTCCCAGGTATCGACCGCCATCCCCCACCCGGCCATCAGGTCGGCCACTTTCTGCTGGGCCTGGTTTTCCGCCTCGCTGCCGCTCAGACTGGGAATGGAAACCAGGTCGTCGAGGAAGGACAGCAGACCCTCCAGGTCGATCTTGTCGAGAACGGTCGCTTCGAGCGTCGTTAAATCATGCATAAACGGGGATCCTTCCATCACTTCGAGGTGGGGGGATTGGAAAATTCTGTCGGGTTTATTTATGTAAAGCCCCGGCGAAAAAGTCGACCAGCCGGCGCTCGTATTCCTTCGGGAAAGCAGCCATGGCCTCGACGTGCTCGACCCCCGTGACGATCCAGACCCGGGCATCGGCGCCCACGGCGGCCGCCCGCTGGCGAAGCTGCTCGGTGTGGTGCACCCCGATGCGGGTGTCGCCCGTGCCGTGAAGGAAATAAAGAGGGCGGCCGCCGGCTCGCTCCAGCGCCTCATAGGGGTTATGGCCGAGCACGTTGTCGCCCGCCACGAGCCGGGCCATCCAGATGCCCCCCAGATAGAGAAACTGGGGATAGCTTTCCCGGTCGAGCTCCTCCCGGATGATCTGGGGCAGGTTGTCGAAGGGGGAATCGACAAAGACAGCCGGCAGCTCCGGCTCCTGGGCGAAGGCGATCAGGGCCGTCGCCGCGCCGAGGGAGACACCGTAGGCGCCAATTTTCTCCCCCGGAATGCCCTTTTCCCGCTGGAGCCAATCCCAGCCGCCGAGGAGATCCTGGTATTCCTCGTTGCCGATAGCTGACCGGCCGTCTTCGTAGGTCGACTCGCCGGCATCGCGCAGATCGATCAGGAGGACATTGAAGCCGTTTCGCCAGAGCATTCCGGCCGGCATCAGAACCGTGTGGTCGAACTTGCAGGAGCCGAGACCGTGAACGATCACAACGGCCGGCGCCTGCGGATCGGCCTCGACATACCAGCCGGAAATTGCGATTTCCGGCTCGCGGCTCGCAAACTTGACCACCTCATAAGCCGGCATGTAGTAGTCGGCATAATCCAGCTGGAAATCATCCCAGCTCCCCTTGACATCGGTAAATTGATCCGGCCGGTTGGCGAGCTTGTCATCGCAGCGACCTTCGATGTCCGAGAGCTGGTTGTACAGGAAGGCGCCGGTTCCCAAATAGGCCGCCGCGAGGAGAACTGCTAGGAGGCTCGAAAACAGGAGGGCTTTTTTTCGCAATCGGTCACCTCGCAAGAAAAATCGTAATCTGGATTCGTTAAAATGGTTTAAGTGGTTTTTCTTTCGGCCGCTGTATATGCTACGATCGACATCGTGGAGTTTAACAGCAGCCACAGATAGGACAAAAAATTTGAAAGAAAACCAATCCATTCCGCTCAGACAGCGCCTTGCCCGGCGCCTGAATGAGTATTACACCCTCGGCGAGGAAATCGCCAACGGTATCACCCATGGGATCGGCGCCGCTTTGAGTGTGGCCGGTCTCATTTTGCTGATGGTTCTGGCGGTCTCCCATGGGGATTTTCGCCATGTCATCTCCTTCGCCATTTACGGAACCAGCCTGATTTTACTCTATCTGGCCTCGACCCTTTATCACAGCCTCCATTGGGCTTCCCTGCGGCGGGGGCTGCGAAAATTAGATCACGCGGCCATCTATATTTTAATCGCCGGCACTTACACGCCGTTTCTCTGGGTCGGCATCGAGGGGACCCTGAGCCAGGTGATGCTGGGTGTCATCTGGGGGATCGCCGCGCTGGGCATCGTCTTTAAAATCTTCTTCATCAACCGCTTCGAAATCGCCTCGACGCTGGCTTATGTCGCCATGGGCTGGCTGGCCGTCATCTTCTGGAATCGGATGTTTATCGACCTGCCGCTGGAGGCGATCATCTGGCTGGCGGCCGGCGGCCTCACCTACACCCTGGGCGTGATCTTCTTCGCCCTGCAGCGGCTCCCTTACAACCACGCGATCTGGCACCTGTTCGTTCTCGGCGGGAGCGTCTGCCATTTTATGGCGGTTTTATACATGCTGCCGGCCGCCTGACCCTTCTCCACACTTTTTTCAAGAATCCCAATCTTCTCCCTCTGTTGAAAAGTGAACCGCCGCCTACGGCGTCCTCGTTTGCGCCATTTTGATAAAAGTTGGGAGTCAAAAACAGCGGGATGGCGGTAAAATTGGGCCATATTTTCCCGGAAACTGGCAGTTTCCGGGAAAATTAGGGAGGGGTCCCTCCCCAACGCCGGCGGCCGGCCACGCCACCACGACCCCGGTTGACTTCTATGCCAAACCAAGGGATGATTAGGGGAGGTTCCCGGTTAACCGGCGGCCGTGTCCCACTCGGCCGGGATCCCAGCCCATCTGATCAACCAGACCGGTCCTCCAGGAGGAGTTATGGACGAGGCAAACCGCTGTCAGGCCACGACAAAATCCGGCCAACGCTGCAAAATTACCGCCCGGGAAGGATCCCGTTTCTGCCACGTGCACCAGCAGCTGGCGCAGGAGACCGCGGCATCCCAGACCGGCCCCGAACCGGCCGTCGATGCCGCGACGGCCGAACAGCTCACCCAGATCCAGGCGGTCCTGGTCGAGCTCAATGAGATTGTAGCCGATCTGCGCCGGCGCGTTCCCGATTTCACACCGCCTCCTTTCTCCCCCCAGGTGATGCTCGACTGGCTGCGCAAGAATGCCGATCGTTTCACCCCTCAGCTCGTCAGAGACATCAAGGAAGAACTGGCCAACGCCACGGCAGAGGATTTTAAGGACCCGGACACCTGGAAAGGGATCTGGTTCCTGATCACGTATTCGATTCAACAGGAATCCTCTGAGCTATACGAAAAAATTTCCCGCGAAGCGGCCGCCAATCCGGCCGTTCAGCGCGGGAAATCGGTTATCGAAGGGCTGCCCACCATCCGCGAAACCCGCCAGAAGATCGAAGATATGCCCGGCGTAAAAGAAACCCGCTCCTTCATCGAAGGGCTGCCCGGTGTCGCCGAAGGGAAAAAGTTCCTGGCCTCCCTACCCGGCGCCAGCATCCTCGCCTCCCTGGCCGAAACCATCGACGAAGCCGCGCCGAAGGATTTTCTCGACCGGGAGACCTGGGCCGGCATCTGGTTTGTCGTCAACCACTCCCTCGAACACGAATGGGCGGAGTTGAAAAAACGGGTGTCTGACACCGACGCCGATGAGGAAGAGGTGATCGACGTCACCGATGGGGGCTGACCCGTCCCGGACGGCTGAGCGATGCCCGCTGGCTCCTCCTCCCGCCCTCTGTGGCAGAAGCTCGGTCTGAAACCGGGGACGCCGACGTGGATTATCGACGCCCCGGATGGCTATTTCGACCGGCTCGCCGATGCGCCAGCCGGCATCGACCTGGCAGCGGCCGCACCGCCTTACGCTTTCATCCAGTTTTTTACACGGTCTGCTGCTGACCTCCAGAAGCGGCTGCCAGGGTTGAAAGCCCGGATGAAACGGGATGGGATGCTCTGGATTTCCTGGCCGAAAAAAGCCAGCCGGGAGGCGACCGATCTGACCGAGGATGTCGTGCGAAACCTGGCCCTGGAAAATGGGCTGGTCGACGTCAAGGTCGCTGCCATCGATGAGACCTGGTCCGGTCTGAAGCTCGTCTATCGCCTGGCGGACCGCTGAAGGTGAGCCTTTCTTGACCGGTCGAAAAAACCTCTTGGGAGAAGTCGATGACCAATCTGGTGATATTCGGCGCCAGCCGGGGATTGGGCGCCGCCTTTGCCGCCGGAATCCCAGCCGCGGGGGACCGGCTCTGGCTCGTCTCGCGCTCGCGGCCGCAGGGGCTCGAGCGAGCAGATGGTATCACCCGCGCGTGGATCCAGGCCGACCTGGCCACAACAGAAGCTGCGGCGCAGGTCAAAGAAGTGATCGGGGAAGCGACCGTCGACCTCCTGCTCTACAACGCGGGGATCTGGGAAGAGAAAGCCTTTTCCCCTTCCTATCAATTTGCGGCCGGGGATCCGACCGAACACGCCCGGGTGCTGCAGGTGAATCTCCAGGCCGCGATCGACTGCGTTCAGCGGCTCATTTCAAACCTCCGCCGCTCGGATAACGGGAAAATCATCCTGATTGGCTCCACGTCCGGGCTGGAAAACACGCGAACACCCGAGGTCGCCTACAATGCCTCGAAATTCGGTCTGCGGGGAGCCGCGCACGCCCTGCGCGAAGGGCTGCGCCCGGATTACATCGGCGTGACCGTGATCAATCCCGGCACGATCACCACCGAAGTCCCCTACGAAGCCGGCATTGCCGCGGCCGGCCGAGCCGCTCCCGATGGCATCCCGGTCGGCGATCTCGTCGAGCTGGTCCGCTGTGTCATGCGCACCTCCCGCTTTACCTGCATCAAAGAAATCGACGTGCCGGCCATGCTCGATCCCCACGCCTGAGCCAAAATAATCATCTTTCCAGCCGCTTTTCCATGAATAGACTCAGCGGATCTTCCCGATAGGCCCCGAAGGGCCCAATCCGCCGGTACCCGAGTTTTTCATAGAGCGCACGGGCCTCCGGCTGGGCGATGCCGGTTTCCAGTCTGGCGTAGAAAATCCCATTTTCGAGCAGGTGGGACTCCAGCACAGCCATGATGCGGCGGCTGATTCCCCGCCCACGGGCGGACGGCCGGACGTAAACTCGTTTGATCTCGCCGTAACCTTCCGCCATGCGTTTTACCGCCCCACAGCCGACATATTGCCCGGTTTCAACTGCGGCGACGAAAAAGACGTGATCCCCGGCCAGTTCCTCCACGGAATCGAGGTGATTGCTCTCAGCCGGGTAGAGGTCGCCGAGATAGGCGTCGAGTTCATCGATCAGCTCACGTACGGCCGGCTCGGCCGGGGATGCGATGAGAATTTGAACCATGGGATGACAGCGCTTGCTGGCTCGTTTTCCAAAACATAGTATGATTTCTGGCTTCCGGCAAACGATTGAGTCTTTTCGAATAGGTCGATGTCTTATGTCCCCGAAAACCGCCTCATCCGACGCCATCAATTCCCTGCTGCGCCCTTATCCCCAGCTGATTTCAGAGCTGACGCACCGGCTGCGCGCACTCATCCTCGAGGTCGTTCCGGCGGCTGAGGAGCGGGTCCGGCCCGGCTGGCAGAGTCTGAGCTACCACCACCCGGTCATGGGGTATGTCTGCGGCCTGTTTCCCCGAGAGACGGCCGTTCAGCTTGTCTTGGAATACGGCATCCTGCTGCCCGATCCCGAGAGACTCCTTACCGGCGAAGGAAAGCAGGTTCGCGTCGTGTTGATCGAGCAGGCGGCCGATATTCGGCCGGAGCCCCTGCGGGCGCTGCTGGCGGCCGCCCTGGATCTCCCGGAAAAGCGGAACGACCGGCTGGCCATGATCGCAACGCGAGCCAGGCCGCGTGAGTGACACGCCGCTGCCGGCCGGCAAAGAGCCCTTGATCGACCTGGACCACCTCTATCGGGAACTTGAAGCAGCCGAAACCCGCATTCGCCCCCACATCCGCGAAACCTATCTCGAAGAATCCCCCACTTTCGGCCGCCAGGCCGGCGGACGGGTCTGGTTCAAGCTGGAGAATTTCCAGCACACCGGTTCGTTCAAAGCCCGGGGGGCGGTCAACAAGCTGCTGACCCTCACCCCCGAAATCCGGGCCAACGGCGTGATTACCGCTTCCACCGGCAATCATGGGGCCGCCGTCGGCTATGCCCTGAGCCAGGTTGGCGGCCGCGGGACGGTCTACGTCCCGGAAAACGCCTCCCCGGCCAAGCTGGCGAACATCAGCCGCTGGGGAATCGAAATCCGCACCTTCGGCCAGGACAGTGTCGAAAGCGAGCGCCGGGCCCGGCAGGCGGCCGAGGAGAGCGGTCGGCCGTTCATTTCGCCGTACAACGATCCAGACATCGTGGCCGGACAAGGGACGATCGGCCTGGAACTCGTGCGGCAGATGCCGGCCCCGGAGCGAGTCTACATCGCGCTCGGCGGCGGCGGCCTGGCGGCCGGGGTAGCCCTGGCACTCAAGCGCCGCTGGCCGCAGACCCGCATCATCGCCTGCTCACCGGAAAATTCGGCCGTCATGATGGCATCGATTAACGCCGGCCGCATTCTCGAGCTGGCGTCACGGCCGACCCTCTCCGATGGGACGGCCGGGGGGGTCGAAGCCGGCAGTATCACGTTCCCGCTCTGCCGGGCACTGGTCGACGAGTTCGTCACCGTCAGCGAAACCGAAATCGCCGCTGCCATGCACCAGTACATACGCACTGAACGGCAGATCATCGAAGGAGCGGCCGGGGTGGCTCTGGCCGGTCTGCTGAAACGGCAGCCGGCGAAAAATACGGGGGATGCGGCCGTGATTTTATGCGGCCGGAATATCGATTTACCGCACCTGCTGCCCATTCTCACGCGAGACGAGGACTGAAGTACCAGGGAGCCTGACCGCATCAGGTAATAAGTACTGAAACCGTTCGGTCTTCGTAAGTTTTGTTGTAATATCCTCTAATTAAGATCGAAATTGGGAGGGCGTTTGGGTCTGAAAGCCGCGGCGCGGCCTTCAGCCATTCGCCATATCCCGGATAGCCTGTGTTGTCATGATCCATTTGCCGATCCAACAGGCCTGTGCACCGTCATGAATCAGGTGAG
>JBFFZG010000097.1:0-14955 GCA_041568735.1 Promineifilaceae bacterium (SeqCode) | reverse complement strand
GAATGCGAGCCGATCATCCAGACGGCCATGGCCAAGGACCGCACCGCCCGTTACGCCTCGGCCGGCGAGCTGGCCGGCGCCCTGCAGGCGGTGATCCGGCAGCGGGCCTTCGCCGCCGTCCGGACGCAGGAAGGGGTGCAGCCTCGCGCCGCGCCGCCGAACCCGGTATCCGCGCCAACCCCGATCGTCGAAGAAGACGAGGACCCGACCCACGAGGTGGAGGTGCCGTCGTGGGTCAAAGACGACGGCGCGGTGAAAACCCCGGCCGAAGCGCGGGCCGGCAGCGGCACGACCCAGCCGCCGCCGTCCGTCCATCCGGTCGTTCAGCCAACTCAAACCACGAAAAAGTCCAGACCCTGGCTGCTGTACGCGACTGTTTTCGTCAGCTGGTTCATATTTACCATTCTGACGATTGTGCTGGCGCAGTTTATAACAGAGGGCCTTGATCTGTTTTATATTGGAGACGAAGAACTGCCTGTCCTGCTTTTCATCATCGGGGCTGTGACTGGCTGGTTGAGCTACAAAACCAGCTCTGCCGTAGCCAGGAGGCAGAAGCGGCCGGTACCGAAAGGAATCGGAGGCACCCCGCTGTGGATGGGTGCGGGTGGGATCGTCTACGGCGTCTGGGCCACGGTGATTATAGAATTTTATTTTGTCTTCGCGACCTTCGTCCTGGCCGCGCTCGCCTATCTCGTGTGTGTAGGCGTCGGTATTTTCAGCTTTCGCCGGCTGGATTCCGCCGCTTAGCTCCCTTTTCGCCGCGAGTCCGACCGGTTGAGGAAACGAGAGCTCCTTGGACCTGACGAACACCAAAACCGTCGACCGCCTCTGGACGGTCGAGATCGATCAGGAGCCGGCCGAGCCCCTGCTGGCGGCCGGCGGCCTGCTCCTGCTGCCGATCCTCGACCGGCAGGCCGAGGCCAATTCCGCTTTTTTAAGCGCCTACGACCTGGCCAGCGGCGCCCTGCGCTGGCGGCAGCCGTTCCCCCGGGCCATCATCAGCGGCGTGGCGGCGGCCGTTCCCCCCGGCGGGGAGGGGCTCTGGTGCTTCGTGACCACCTCCGGCCGCGAGGTCTTTTTCGACGAGGGGGGGGTGCTGGCCCTCGACGAGAACGGGGCCGAGCGCTGGCAGTGGCGCGGCCGGGTGCAGATGGTGTCGGCGCCGGCCGTCGACGATGGGTGGCTCGGCCTGACCGTCGATTCGGAAGCCTTCATCGCCCTCGATCGGGTCACCGGCATCGAAAAAATGCGCTTCCCGCTGGCCGAACCGGCCTCGTTTCTGGCCCCGCTCCTCGTCGACGGCACCGCCTATATTCCCGGCCGCGGCCCCTACCTGAACGCGCTCAGTCTGAAAGGATCGCTCAAATGGCGTTTCTCAGATGAAACGAGCGGCTGGCTCGACAAGACCCCGGTCCTGGTGGAAAACCGGCTCGTGGCGGTCAGCACCCGGGGCGAGGCACTCTGCCTGGAGGCGAAAAATGGGCGGCTGCTCTGGAAAAAAGCGCTCGGACCGGCCGGCAAACCGCTCAGCCCGCCGGCCGCAGACGGGGTGCGGGTGTACATCGGCGCCCGCGACGGCCTGCACGCCCTCAACCTGGAGAACGGGGAGACCGCCTGGCACCACCCGCTCAACCGTGGGATCAGCGCTCGGCCGCTGCTGTTCGACCAGCAGCTCCTCATCGCCGGGCAGGACCATTTTATTGCGGCGCTCGACCCCTTCAGCGGCGAGCGTCTGTGGCAGTACGAAATGGGGCGGCGGCTCGAAATCTCGCCGGCGGCCGTCCGGCTGGCCGGGCCGCCGCCGCAGCAGGCGATCTTCGCCATCGACCGCGGCGGGCAGCTGGCCGCCCTGCGCATCGAAGCCGGCGGGAGCAGCCCCGAGACCGGGACCGAAGCCCCCTCGACCCAGGAGCGGATGATCGCCGAGGCGGAGCGGCTCGAGGCGGCCGGCGAGCTGACTATGGCCGCCGAAACCTGGTACCAGGCCGGCAATTTGGAGCAGGCGGCCGAAAAATTTGAGCTGGCGGGGAAATGGCTGCGCGCCGCCCAGCTCTGGCACGAGCTGGCGCGGCCGCTCGACTTCGCCCAGGCGCTCGAGGGGCACGCCCGCGCCCTGGAGGAAGCCGAAAGCGACCCACGGGAAAGCGCCCTGGTCTGGGAAGAGGCGGCCCAGGTCTACGCGGCCGAGGGGCAGCGCAAGAAGGCCGATTTCTGCCGGCGCCAGGTCGCCCGCTGCCGCGAGCTGCCGATCCTGGAGCTGAGCGTCGAGCACGAGGGGCTGGTGCTGAATGTCTGGTCCCGGCTGAAGATCACCGTCTGCAACACCGGCTACGGGCTGGCCCGGCACATCGTCGTCGAGGCGGCCGAGGATCGCTTTTCCGGCGAAATGGTCTCCACACGCGCCTTCTTTAGCTTAAAGCGGGACGAAACCCGCCTGATCGTCCTGACCGTCCGGCCGCGCCAGTACGGCGACACGGTTCCCCTGCGGCTGACGCTGGCCTATCTGGACAGCGCCGGGAACAAGCAGATCCTGGAGAAGACTCTTTTCATCCCGGTGGCCGGGGCCGAGGCCGACCGGGTCGAAGGGCAGATGCCGAATGTCTTCGACTCCCCCGCCGAGGCCCGCCGCTCGTCGCAGGCGCAGGTATCCAGCGCCACCGCGATCGACGCCGTCGCGCTGCGGCGCAACCTGGCGACCTACTACAGCGAAAATGAGTTAAAGGATTTATGCTTTGAGCTGGAGATCGACCACGAGGATCTGGCCAGAGGGCGCAAAAGCGATTTTGCCCGGGAAATCATCCTTTATCTGCAGCGGCGCGGCCGCCTGACCGAGATCGTCAACCTCTGCATCGAGAAGCGACCCCACGTCGACTGGCACGTCAGCAAAAAATAAGGTCGGGCCAGCTCCCCCGACTACGACACCCAGGGGTGCAGAATGGCCGCCAGCCGGCGCACCCCTTCGGTGATCTGCGCCTCGTCCAGCCCGCTGAAGCCGAGCAGGAGGCTGGGCGGGGGATCCGGCTGCAGGTGGAAGGGGGCGCCCGGGTAGACAGCCACGCCCTGCTCGGCCGCCCGTTCGATCACCCATTTTTCGCCGGCGGCCGGCGGCAGAAAGACCATGATGTGCAGGCCGGCCGGCGCGTCGATGAAGCGGATGGAGTCCCCCAGGTTTTCCCGCAGTGCGGCGGCCAGCGCCGCCCGCCGCCGGCCGTAGAGGTGGCGCAGCTTGCGCAGATGGCGGTCGAAATGGCCGGCGGCGATAAATTCGGCCACGGCTGCCTGGGTCAGGGTGGGCCCGCCCCGGTCGAGCAGCTGCCTGGCCCGCAGAAAGAGGGGGCGCAGCGCAGGCGGCAGGACGACATAGCCGAGGCGGAGCGCGGGAAAGAGCACCTTGGAAAAGGTCCCCAGGTAGATAACCCGTCCCTCGGTATCGAGCCCGCGCATGGCGGCCAGCGGCTGCCCGTCGTAGCGCAGCTCTCCGTCGTAATCATCCTCGATGACCAGCCCCTGGTGTTCCCGGCACCACTCGAGTAGCGCCATCTGCCGGCCGGCCGGCATGGCCCCACCCTGTGGAAACTGGTTGGATGGGGTCACGAAAACCAGGCGCGCCCGGCTTTCCGCCGGAATGGCGGCCGGATCAAAGCCGCAGCCGTCGACCGGAATCGGGGTCAATGTGGCACCGTAGGCGGTGAAAACTTCATAGGCGCTGGCGTAGCCGGGATTTTCGACCAGAATCTCGTCGCCGGGATTGAGCAGGAGCCGGGAGAGCAGATCGAGCGCCTGCTGGCTGCCGCTGACGATGATGACTTCTTCGGCGGTGCAGCGGACGCCGCGCAGCCGGGCGACGTGGTCGGCGATGACCTCGCGCAGCGGCTCAAAGCCGGCCGGCGAGCCGTAGCGGGAGAGGATCGCGTCGTCGGTGCTCAGGTAGCGGCCGAGCAGCCGGCGCCAGATGTCGTAGGGGAAGATGCTGGCGAAGGAGCGGCCGGAGCCAAAGTCGAGCTCGATATCCCGGCGGGAGCCGCGCTCCACACCCCGCTCGCCCCCCTCGGCCGCCCCGTCCGCCCGGCGGCGGAGCCGCTGCCCCCAGCTCGAGAGAGGTGGTGCGGCGGCCGGCGGTTGGCCGGCTGGAGGGATTACCGCCTCGCTGACGAAAATGCCCGCCCCGGGTCGCGAAAAAATCAGCCCTTCGGTGCGCAGCTGGTCCAGCGCCGCGACAACGGTGCGGCGGGCAACACCCAGCTCGGCCGCCAGCCGCCGCGAGGGGAGCAGCTGGCTTCCCGGCGGCCGGGCGCCGGACAGGATTTCCCGGCGGAGCTGCCGGTATATCCGCCGGTGGAGGGGTTCGTGTGCCTCTCCGGCCGGGTGGTCTGGTTCGTTTTCGATCATCCGCTTGATTGGGGTTGGGCGCCGCGGGGACCGGCCGGTCTCGAATCCGGTACTAAAGTCTTATTGTCCACCGGAAAGTGGGGTTGGTATGATGTCGATAACTCGACGGCGACCCATGAAACTGACACTGAACAAAAGCCAGCTCTTATTTGAAGAGTATGCCCTAAAATCTTATTTCCTGGTAGACGCACCCTGGAAGATCACGCTCTTTTCGCTGCTGGTCTCTACCCTGCTGACTATCCTGGTGCTCTGGGCGCTCGGCAGCCTGACCGCCCTGGCCATCGGCCTGACGATTTCCACGGTCTGCAGCATCAGCGGCTCTTACGTCGTCGGCCGGCTGTTCTTTCATTATCAGCGGCGTCTCCTCGAGCAGCAGGCGGTGCTGGAAGAGCAGGCCGCGGAGCTGCGCGCGGTCAACCAGCAGCTGGCCCGCAGCAACGCCGATTTCAAATCCTTTGCCTATACCGTTGCCCATGATCTGAAGACCCCGGCCGGCCATATCGCCGGGTTCGCCCGCGAAATTCACGATCTGTGGCTCGACCACGCCATCGACGATCCGGATGGCTTGGCCCTGATCGAGCGGGTCGAACATTCCGGCCGGAAGATGGCGGAAATCACCGACTCCCTGCTCCTGCTGGGCCATCTCAACCAGAATCAGATCCACCGCACCCCCCTGGACATGGAGGAGCTCGTCGGCCATGTGCTCGGCAGTTTGAGCGCCGAGATCACCGCAGCCGGCGCCGAAATCACCACCCCGCCGGCATGGCCGGCCGCCCTCGGCTACCGGCCCTGGGTCGAGGTCATCTGGTCGAACTACATCGGGAACAGCCTGCAATACGGGGGCGTCCCGCCGCGCCTGGAGCTGGGCGCCTGCCGGGAAGGGTCGATGGTGCGCTGCTGGGTGCGCGATTTTGGTCCGGGCATTCGCCTGGAAGATCAGCGGAAGCTCTTTGCCGAGTTCAGCCGGCTGGATGGCGCGCGCGCGGGCGGTCACGGCCTCGGTCTCTCGATCGTCAAGCGAATCAGCGAAAAGCTCGGCGGCAGCGCCGGGCTCGAAAGCAGCCACGGCCGCGGCAGCACCTTCTACTTCACTTTGCCGGCCGCTCCCGGCTGAACCCCCGGCCGCGGCCGATCCTCCCGGCCCCATTTGCCCCGCTTGCTCCCCTCAAAAATCCCCGTCTTCCTCCCGGACAGCGCGTTTGCCGCGGATATTTGATTATCTGCTTCTGTTCCATCATAATGGGGACATGTCCTACCGAACCTCCGACAAAACCCGGCGTAAAAAGGATGCCAAGCGCACGGCGATGATGCAGTCGGCCGTCAAAGTCTTTGCGGAAAAGGGGTATCACGCGGCGACGGTGCGCGATGTCGTCAGCGCGGCCGGGGTGGCGATCGGCACCTTTTATTTTTATTTTCCCGACAAGGAGACCCTGTTCACCTACCTCTATGAAGAAACGGCCGAGTTTCTCGTGCAGGCGGTCCAGCAGGGGATCAACAGCCGCCAGGCGCTGCACCACCAGCTCGCGGCCGGGGTCCAGGCCTACACCAACATCGCCCTGTACGAGCCGGCCGTCGTGCATCTGCTCCTCGTCGGGGGGGTGGGGGCGGTGCCGGCCCTCACGGAAAAACGGGCCGTGTTCCGCGAAAACCTGGTCAGCACGTGGCAGCGGCCGCTCGACCGCGCGGCCGACCAGCGGCGCATCCCCCTGCAGAACACCCGCCGCGCCGCCGAAGCGCTGACCGGCGCCGTCGACGAGGTGATCCTGAACGTCTTGCAGAGCCCCCGCGCCGAAGCCGAGGCACCGGCCGCCGTCAAGGACGTCACCATCTTCATCCTGCGCGCTCTGGGCTACACCGCCCGCGAAGACGGCGAATAATCGCGAACCGGCCGCTTTGTCCTGACGCCGCCGCGGCCCTCTCCGCCACACCCCTTTCCTTTTCCACCGCTCCCATATTCCATCCATTCGCCCCCCCTTTCCTTCTGGCATGAGCGGGTTTTTTCGTTTCCCCCATCCGGGGCTGATCTTGGAAAAAACTGAAAAAGGTTGGGAGTTAAAAATTACCGGTGGGTGATACCCTTTATTTTCCCGGAAACTTTGAGTTTCCGGGAAAATTTGGGCCCCCTGCCTATCCCGACTTTCCCCGGCAAAGCCCCGGAGCCATAAAAAAAGGCCTTCCCGGCCCATCCCCCGACGGGGGACTGGCCGGGAAGGCCCGCATCTGGTGCCGGTTCAGGCGGCCGGTTTACTCGCTGGCGCCCCCGACGCTGACCAGCTCGACCTCAAAGGTGAGGGTGGCGTTGGGTGGAATGACGCCGCCGGCGCCCTGGGAGCCATACCCCAGTTCCGGGGGAATGGTCAGGATCGCCTTGCCGCCTTCTTTCATTTTCAGGATGCCGATCTCCCAGCCGGGAATGACAAAGCCCTGGCCCAGGACAAATTCAATCGGCTCACCACGGGTGTACGAATTGTCGAACTCCGTTCCGTCGTCGAGTTTGCCGACGTAGTGAACGCGCACGGTATCCCCGTCCTGCGCCTGGGCGCCGCTCCCCGCTTCGACTTCCTCGTACGCGATATCCACCTTGTCGACCAGCTCCATCTCAAAATAGAGATCGCTGTTGGGCGGAATGACACCGGCCCCCTGCTCGCCAAACGCCATGGCGGACGGAATTTCAACCCTCACCTTCTCGCCGAAGGTCATCTGGCTCAGGGCCAGGTCCCACCCCTCGAAGAAGAGGGAACGGCCGAACGGATAGACGAGCGGCTCGCCGATCTCGTAGGAGTTGGCGAACTCGGTGCCGTCGGCCAGCGAGCCGATGAAATGCACTTTCACGTAATCACCGGGCTGGGGAGCGTCTCCACTGCCGGGTTCGAGCACTTCCAGGCTGAATTCGGTCAGCTTCGGGGCGGCCGGGGCACTGACTTCCGGCTGCTCCGGTTCGACGACTTCCTCGGCCGGCGCGATTTCCACCTCGGCGGTTTCCGGCTCGGCATGGGCCTCTTCGTCGGGCGCGGCTGTCTGTGGGGGCGGCCCGCAGGCCACGAGGAA
Organism: Promineifilaceae bacterium (SeqCode); assembly: GCA_041568735.1. Lineage (GTDB taxonomy): Bacteria > Chloroflexota > Anaerolineae > Promineifilales > Promineifilaceae > WTJY01. Next base: position 7,518 of record JBFFZG010000097.1, on the reverse strand, counting down.
GGCCAGCAGAGCCAGCAGAATGACGAATAATTTTGTTTTCAACATGTTCTCCTTATCCAATTGCCGATCCGGCTGGATTTCCACCGGCCAGGCTGCTGCGAATTCCGGTCGATCTGGCATGGGGATTGGCGAGCCAGGCGGCCTTCAGGCCGTGCGCCGCCCCTGACTCGGTTAAGAGGGGGAAACGGTGATGCGGGCCGCGGCACGGGTCCCGTTGGCGGGCGGGAGACGGCCGGCAGCGAAACGCGCGGATGATTGATGATTGAATTTAAGGTGGCGGGCGGGAGCAGGTGGGCACTCGAGTGTTCCAGGGATTCCCGCGCGCGGATGCACGGGGTGAGAGTATAACAGGTGGGTTCAGGGTGGGCTAGAATATCTCATGCACCGACAATAAAACCCGGCCGGCCGCAGCGAACCGTTTTGCGCTAAAATGGAAATTGAGGCGGCCGGATGCGCGCTGCCGGCCGGATAAAACGACATGAGCGACCAGATTCGATTGACTGCCACCGTCTACGGCCGTGTTCAGGGCGTCGCCTTCCGCTACCACACCGCGATGACCGCGCGCCAGCTGGCCGTCACCGGCTGGGTGCGCAACGCGCCCGACGGCTCGGTCCAGGTTGTCGCCGAGGGAGCGGCCGACTCGATCGAAGCCTTCTCCCGCTGGCTCCACCGCGGCCCCCAGGCCGCCCGAGTCCACCGCGTCGACCTCCTGACCACCCCCTTTACGGGCGAATTTGCCAATTTTGAAATCCGCTACTGAACCACCCGTCCCCCCAACTCCCAACTCCTAAATCCTAACCCCCAACCTCCACCTGCCAAACCCCACCCCGCTCCGCCACCGCCACCGCCACCCCGAGCCAGCGGCGCAGCAGGGCGGCATTGGTTTCGGCATGGCTGGTCCAGCGGCTCGTCGTCAGCCTGGAGCGCCCCGCCGCCAGGGTCATCGGCAGAAGCAGCTGATCGGCCAGGTGGGGATCGACGGCCGCCCCGCTGTGGAGAAAGTCGGTCAGGTCGGCCACGGCGCTCTCGGCCACCGTCTGGGCCGGCAGCCCCGGCCGCCCCAGCGCGTCAAACCCGGCCCGGCCGCCGTCCAGCCACAAAAAGATCCCGGCGCCGGGGGCCGGTCCCCTTTCCCGCCGGGCCTCGATCGACGAGCGGAGGCCGGCCGCGGCCAGCAGGTTGTCCGCCCGGCGGGCCAGCCGGTGGGGAATGTGGCCGGGCAGATTGGTGGCCACGGCCAGGCCAAACACGCGCTCGACCGGCTCATGCTGAATAACCGCCGGGAAAAGCGAATCGTGCGGTTCGACGGTCAGGATAAGCCGGCCGCCCCCGGCCGGCAGCCAGCGTTTGCGCTCCCGCGCCAGGTCGAAGCGCTGGCCAAAACGACCGTAGGCCGGCCGCGTGACCTGGTCCAGGTAGTGAAAGGACGGGCTGAACGGCACATGGGTCCCCCCGTCGATCATCACCCGCGACGGCCGGGCGGCAAAGGCGAGCGGCCAGAGGATCGTCTGAGCCACCAGCGTGGCCGATCCGGCGGAACCACCGGGCGCGTTGGCCGCCACGTCGAAGTGAAAATCGCCGCCGGCCGGGGGATGCCGGGGGTGAAACTCGAGTGTGGTCGAACCAATGGCCGCCCCCTGGAGCTCCGCCCCGCAGACGGCCGCCGCCGCCAGCACGGCCGTCAGGTGCTGCGGGCGCAGCCCCGGCCGCGACCGGCCGGCCCGAATCTTTTCCAGCCGAAACGGCCGGCCGCTCCAGGCCGCCAAGCTCAAACTGGTCCGCAAAATCTGTCCGCCGCCTTCACCGCGGCTGCCGTCGAGTAGGAGCATGGGGTTTAGGTAGGGAACGGGGAACGGGGAACGGTTGACGGTTAAAAGTTGAAAGTCGAAAGTTGAAAGTTGAAAGTCGAAAGTCGAAAGTTGAAAGTTGAAAGTCGAAAGTCGAAAGTTGAAAGTCGAAAGTCGAAAGTCGAAAGTTGAAAGTTGAATGTTGAATGTTGAATGTTGAATGTTGACGGTATTCAGTCATCGCAGCTTTTACCAGGAACCCTCTTCACTTTTCACTTTCAACTTTGCACTTTCCACTCGGTACTCGGTACTCGGTACTCGGAACTCTTCTAGATGCGGCCGATGGCGATCAGCTGCGTAAACGAGGCGATGAACCAGTGGATCAGAAAGGGATAGGCGAAGGATTGGGTGCGCCAGGCGATGAAGCCAAAGGCGACCCCACCGAAGAGCGTGGTCAGGGTTTCGATTTCCGGTTTGCCCAGGTGCATGAAAGCGAAGGGAACCGCCTGAATCCAGATGGCCGGGCCGACTCCGAGCAGGCGGGCCAGGCCGAAGAGGAGCAGGCCGCGCCAGATGAACTCCCAGCCGAGCAGATCGACTCCCGTCACGTAAATCAGGCTCATGACGGTGCGCGGAGCCCGGGCGTCGTAGTAGGTCAGCATGCCCGGGGTGCGGGCGACAAACCAGAGAATCAGGGCCATACCCACACAGCTGGCCGCCACCCAGAGGAGCCCCTCCCGCCAGTTGCCCCATTGGAAGCCGTAGGCGGCCGGCCGCTCGCGAAAGGCCAGCCAGATCACCAGGAGTGGAATGACCAGGTAGTAGACGAGCCGGTCGTAGGCTTTGATCGCCATGGGCGAGAGGTCGGGCTGCATGCCAATCGCGTCCAGCAGCCAGCGGACGGGCGAGTGACGGTAGGCATCCAGCATGGGCACAATCGTCCCTACGATGATCAGCAGCACCAGCTGCCAGTCAAACTCGATGCCTCCGACGGTGAGTGATCCCTTGAACATGGCGTCTTCCTCTACCAGCGGCCCCCAGGCCGGCGGCGGCCGTTATTTTTTTCCGAAACCGCTTCAGCGTGGGGGTGGGGCGATCCCCATCAGGACCACCAGCCGTTCCTCGCCCGTGTTCCGCACGCCGTGCGGGACGCCGGCCGCCGCCCAGACCAGGTCCCCGGCGCCGGCACGGATCGTCTCCGACCCAACCTGGAAATCTCCCCCGCCGCTGACGACGTAATAGAACTTTTCCTGATCCGGATGATCGTGCACGTGCTGTTCCTGCCCCGGCTCAAAGCAGTTCAGCCCCACCATGAGGAAGTTTCCCGCGCACAGGGTCGTTTTGACGTATTTCTCGGTTTGAAAATTGACGCGATCGGCGATGTGGATCCGCATGTTCTTCTCCCGGACGTGCACCGGCGTCCTGACTGAAAGGGGGCAAAAAAAGTACCCGGTCGGTGGACCGGGTACCTGTCGTTCGGTTTGAAGGGAGGTCTGTGCTGCGCCTTCAAAAAATAAATAATTCGGTTAAGTGCCCGGGTTTCAGGCCATGGTCGGATTGGGCAGCATGGCGCCCAGCACCCGCTCCATCGCCATGGTATGGCTGCAGAAACCGCGCGTTTTGAAGAAGTGGCAGTCGCACGACCATTCCCCCTGGTTGTACGCAACATCGTGCACTGAGCCGTTATCGCCGCTCAGCCGGACGTCAAATCGATCAAACTGAATGCGCTCTGGTTCCGAAGCGTAAATTTTCGCTTTCTCGATTTTGCCGATCAGTGCGTAATCCATTGTTAACCTCCAAGTGTTCCAAATTTTCTCTGCGTTAAAAATAAAAAAAACGCACGCGGACGGGCGTGCGTTTCTCGATTCCAGGTGTTTGTTTCGGAGATCACCGCTGGCGAAACTGTGAGTCTCATGCCTAAAGTATAAACGGCTCATACCCGTTGTCAAACTCTTATGTTAAATTTACAAAAAATAAGGACTAAACGCACACTCGCTGCTTACCCCCCGCTCATCCGGCTCGAATGGCATGGGCCACGCCTCAGCCGCGGCCGCCGGCCAGCCGGCGCGCGGCCGGGGAGCGGCGCAGCCGCCACATCGACCAGATCCCCACGAGCGGGCCGAGAGCCAGGAAGGCGAAGGCGAAGCGCCAGCCAACGGCCGACTCCAGCGGCGGGATCAGGCGGATGGTAAAGAGGGTCAGCAGAAAGCCGAGGCTCGTCTGCAGGGTCAGCGCGGTGCCGATGTATTCCCGGGGCGCCAGTTCGCTCACGGCAGCCGAAAACTGGGCGGAATCGGCCACGACAGTGACCCCCCAGATCAGGGCCACGAGCAGCAGCAGCCAGGGCGCTCCGCCAAAAAGGAAGCCGATACCCAGGGCGCAGGCGCCGCTGATGGCCATGGAGCCGATCGTAATCGTGGTCCGGCCGAGAGCATCGGCCCAGCGGCCGGCCAGCAGGCTGCCCAGCCCGCCGCTGGCGATGACAACAAACGCGGCCGCGCTGGCCCAGCCGCTTCCCACCCCCACTTCGGCAAAGCTGGCCAAAAAAAAGACGGCGATCCAGGACCACATGGCGTACAGCTCCCACATGTGGCCCAGGTAGCCGAGATTGGCGGCCATGACGTCGCGATCCCGCAGAATGCGGCCGATCTGCCGCCAGTCGAAGGGGGGCGACGGAGTGCGCAGCGGTCCTTCTTCGATAAAAAGAGCGGCAATCAGGGCGCCGGCCGCCGCCAGCCCGGCCGCCAGCCCCATCACCGGCTGCCAGCTGGCCACGCCGCCAAAGGCGTTGAGCAGGTGTGGCATGGCCGACCCGATGGTCAGCGCGCCGACCAGCAGCCCGATGGCGACCCCCCGGTCTTCGCGGGTCCAGGTCGCCATGATCTTCATGCCCACCGGGTAGACCCCCGCCAGGAAAAAACCGGTCAGGAAGCGCAGCGCCAGGGCCAGGGACAGGCCGTCCGCCAGCAGGGGAATGGCGGCCGTGGCCGCCGCAGCCAGCAGGGCCGATCCGCTGAAGAGCCAGCGGGTCGACAGGCGATCGGCCAGGTTCAGAAAGGCGGCGGTGAAGGCGCCGGCCACGAAGCCGATCTGGACCGACATCGTCAGCCATGACCGACCGCCGTCGCCGAGCTGCCAGGCCGCCGTCAGCGCCGGCACCACCGCCGACGCGGAGAACCAGACCGCCAGCGCCAGCAGTTCGGCCAGGGCCAGCAGCAGCAGGGTCCGCCACTTGGTCGACAGGGAAAGGGTCATGGGGTTCTCGCCGGTAATTCAGCGGCCAATATTAACTGAGACGAGCCGAAATGGCCCATCATTACGATGAGTCGCCCCGGCCGGCCCGCTTAGGGGATGGGTTCGGCCACGAGCTCGATGATCGCAGGGCGGCCGGCCGGCCGGCGCACCGAAAATTCGATCGAACAGGACGGATCGACTTCGAGAATGCCGCTCGTGTAGGTGGGCGGCTCCCCGCTGCCGAGGTTGGTGCGGGTGAACAGAAACGTGATGTCTTCCCGCTGCAAACCGCAGACCCGGTTGACCCGCACCAGCGCCTCTTCGACGGCGACGCGCAGGTAGCGAAATTTGCCGACCGGCGTGTGGGCGTAGACGAGCGGCCGGTCGGCGCCCAGGTCGCTGACCACCCGGCTGTCCCGCACATCCCAGGTGCTGCCCAGATCGATCACATCCGGCCGGCCGCCCCCCAGCCAGAGGCGCAGGGTCACCCCGGTCAGCAGCACCAGCCCGAGGGCAAAGAGGAGCAGGGGCAGACGCTGGACGATGTGCCCGCTCCGCGGCCGTGCAGCCAAAGCCTGAATGATCGGCGCCAGCAAAATTCCGGCCAGCCCGATGAGTGCCACCACGATTTCTGTTGACATAACGTATTATCTATCCCGCCAGAGACAAAACCAGGAGATAGAGAGGAAGCGGCGCGGCGGACAGCATTCCGGCCGTTCTCCCTACCTCCTGGCCGTCCCAAGGAGGAGCATCACAATCACAATTATAAAACATATGTTCTATTAAATGGGCAAAAAGGGGGTGGGTTCACGGAATATTCACTCAATGAAGTACCGAGTTCCGAGTGAAAAGTTGAAAGTTGAAAGTCGAAAGTAAAGAACTTCCACTACCGCGCAGCTAAGCCCGCTCCCCAACTCCCAACTCCCAACTCCCCTTTACTGGCCCAGATCCCGGTAGACGAGCCGCCAGCCGGCCGGGCCGGAGCCGTCGGCGCAGGTTTCGACGCGCAGGCCGCCGACCCCGCCCGAGCCGTCGGCCATGCTGACGGCGTAGGAGATATCGGGCGTCATGGTGAAATCGCCATAGCCGGGGCCGGCGCCGGGTTTAAAGCCGGTCAGGAAACGATCCTCTCCGCCCTCCCAGCGGATCACCACTTCGACCCCCGGCTGGGGATCCCCACTGGCGTCGACGACATCGACCTCGATGCGCGGCGCGGGCAGATCGGCCTGGCAGACCCGTTCCTGCGCGAGCAGGAGAAAGCGCGGCGGAGGGGTGGCCGTGGCCCCGTCGCCGCTTCCCGGCCGATCGGTGGCGGTCGGCGGCGGCGTCCGGGTGGGCTCCCGGGTCGGCGTGGGAAGCAGCGTCGGAGTGGGCGGCAGTGTGCCGGCGGCCGTCGGCGTAGCCGTGGGGATCAGCGCCACCGCCCCGCCGGTCAGCGGCGTCGGCGCGAACAAATCGAGCGCCGTCCCCTGCGCGCCAACCCGTTCGGCCATCCGGGCCAGGTTGCGCACCGCCTCCGCCGGCCGCCCCTCGCGCAGAAAATCCTCGAGCAGGCGGAGAACCGTCTGATCGAGCGCCGGATCCTGCAGCAGATCGAGCCGGGCCCGCGCTCTCTCCCAATCGCCGTCGGCTGCATAGCTCTGACTGACCATGAAGAGATAATCCCGTTTGAAATCGGCCCGAAAAACAGCCGGAGAGCTCGTCGTTTCATCGAGGGGAATGAGCACCCAGGCGGTGTAGAGACCGGCCGCGAGTCCAAGCGCCAGGCCGATGGCCAACAGGCTCGTCAGGGAAAAAAACAGCCGGCGCTCCCGCCGCCGCCGCTGGCGCCGCTCCCGGCGCGTCGATATTTCCGGACCCTGATTCATAGCCATCGCTTAACCGGCCGTCCCCGGCCGCTCAGGGCTGCCCTCCCAGATAAGGGGCAAATGCCGGGGATTCAATGCCCAGGGCATCCGCCAGCAGCACCAGCTGGCGCGTCTCCAGTCCGGCCGGGTCGGTCAGAACGGCGTCAACCGCCTCCTGCAGAATCCAGCCGCGCCAGTCGCTCCGGTTGAGACTGAGCACCCGGCTCTGGGCCAGCGCCTGGTTGCCGTCCATCTGGTAGGTGGCGGCAATCAGCCGCAGATAATCTTCCTGGAAAGGCGCCTCCAGATCCCCGGGCACCACGTCGACCAGCCGCACCGGCACGGCCACCCAGCCCAGGTACAGACCCAGCCCCGCGCCGAGAACAATCCCGGCCAGGAAGACGAGCAAAGCGCGTTTGAACGGAGAAGGTGTCATCGGGCGGTGTGGCTAATCGGGGAACGGGGAACGGGGAACGGGGAACAGGAGCCTGCGTCGACCGGCCGCTGCTTCCCGTCAAGTCTACTTTCCACTTTCATCTTTCAACTTTCCACTCGCTACTCGGTACTCGGCACCCGGCACTTAAAGAAAAAGGGCTTGTCCACGAGGAGTCAAGCCCTGGTGTGCCGGAGGTGGGAATCGAACCCACACT
>JBFFZG010000096.1:0-15017 GCA_041568735.1 Promineifilaceae bacterium (SeqCode) | reverse complement strand
GGGAGGCGCAGGGATCCCCTGCGCCTCCTTTCGTTTTCCCCGCCTGTTGGCTAAAATACAGACCCTCCCTCAGGTTCCGGCCTCCCGCGCCAAGAGCGGAAGGGGAACGTGCCGTCTCGAAAAAGAGGAGATCCCCATGCCCTGGACCGGTGTGATTCGGCAGTATCTCGACTACCTGCCGTTCGACGAATCAACTTCCATTATCACCCTGAACGAGGGGAACACCCCGTTGATCCCCGCCGATCGCCTGGCGGAATCGCTTGCCCCAGGAGCCGGGCTGAAACTCCTTTTAAAGTTTGAAGGACTGAATCCGACCGGCTCCTTTAAAGATCGGGGGATGACCGCCGCCATCACCCAGGCGGTGCGGGAAGGAGCCCGGTCGGTCATCTGCGCCAGCACGGGCAATACAGCCGCCAGCGCTGCGGCCTACGCGGCCCGCGCCGGTCTCCGCTGCATTGTGCTCGTGCCCGAAGGCAAAATCGCCATGGGCAAGCTGGCCGCCTGCCTGGCCTACGGCGCCCGGGTCGTCAGCATCGACGGCTCTTTCGACGACGGGCTGCGCATGGTGCAGGAAATCGTCGAGCGCCGGCCGATCGCCCTGGTCAATTCGATCAATCCGTGGCGCCTCGAAGGGCAGAAAACCGGTTCGTTTGAAATCGTCGACCAGCTCGGCGGCCGCGCGCCGGACTGGCACTGCCTTCCAGTTGGCAATGCCGGCAATATCACCGCCTACTGGATGGGGTACCGCGCCTACGGCCGGGGGCTCCCCCGGCTTCTCGGCGGCCAGGCGGCCGGCTCCGCTCCGATTGTCGAGGGGCGGATGATCGAGCACCCGGAAACGATCGCGACGGCCATTCGCATCGGCAATCCCGCCCGCTGGCGCGAGGCACTGGCCGCGCTTGACGAATCGGGAGGGCAGATCACGGCTGTATCCGACGATCAGATCCTCGCCGGCTGGCATGACCTGGCCAAAATCGAAGGGGTTTTCGTCGAACCGGCCTCGGCCACTGGGCTGGCCGCGCTGCGGCAGCAAATCGCCCGCGGTGAAATCGATCCCACCGGCAAAACGGCCGTCGTCGTCCTGACCGGCCACGGCTTGAAAGATCCCGCCACCGCCGTGCAGGAAGCCACCGCCCGGCCGGAAATGATTCCGGCGGACGTCGAGCAGTTGGAAAAACTGCTTTCATCTTGAAAAACCATTGACCGGCTCTTCATGGAGCCAATGGAGAACATCATGAGATATCGACACGTGGGGGATGCCGGCCTGCAGATCAGCACCGTATCCCTTGGAGGCTGGATCAACTTCGGCCAGGGGAATATGGCCGAAGTCGGCGCTCGTGAAGTGATCGAGAGCGCGCTCGAACTCGGTATTAATTTTTTCGACCTGGCCGATTCCTATGCGCTGGGGGATGCGGAGCGGCAGATGGGACGGATCCTCAGGGATGTGCCACGTCACACGCTGGTCCTGTCGAGCAAGGTGTTCTGGCCGATGAGCGAGGATATCAACGATCGGGGGCTTTCCCGCAAACACATCATGGAATCGATCGAAAAAAGCCTGAACCGGCTGCAGACCGATTACCTCGATATCTACTTCTGCCACCGGCCGGATCCGTCGACCCCCATCCGAGAAACTGCCCACGCCATGCACAACCTGATCGAACAGGGCAAGGTCCTCTACTGGGGAACTTCCGAATGGAACCCGGCGCAGATCGTCGAAGCGCACGCCCTTTGTGACCGCTTCGGCTGGCATCTGCCGATTACAGAACAGCCACAGTACTCGATGCTGTTCCGGGAAAAAGTGGAAAATGAAATTCTGCCGGTGACCACGGCGCGGGGAATTGGTCTGGTGACCTGGTCCCCCCTGGCTATGGGAATGCTGACTGGCAAGTACGACGATGGGATTCCGGAGGGATCCCGCTTCGGCCGGCAGGATTGGAGCCGGGAGCGCTTTTTCAGCGAGGAAAACCGGGAAAAGGTGGGTCAGCTCAAACCGATCGCCGATGGCCTCGGCCTGACCCGGGCGCAGCTGGCCCTGGCCTGGATTCTGCGCCATGACGGGGTCAGCAGTGTCATCACTGGAGCCACGCGGCCGGAGCAGGTGCGGGAAAACGTCCAGGCGGCCGAGGTCGACCTTTCACTGGAGGTAATCGAGCAGATCGAAGATATCCTGAGCAGTTAGAGCGGGCGCCCGATCAAAAGGATGTCCGCGGAACGGATCCGGAAGGGGTTGACCGGTCCGGCCAGGCTTTCAAGCCATCGAAAAAGACCAGGTGTCCGGGTGATTCTGGAACCTGGTCTTTATGGTTGAGGATGATTCAGGACGCGGTCTGGCCGCCTCATTCAGGCTCTTCAACCGTCAGAAAATCTGCCTGGACCCAGCCCAACACGCCGTCCGGTGTGCGCACCTTCTGCCAGAGAATGCCGCCCTGGTTGGCGCGGCCGTTCTCCAGGATCAGCAGGTCGCCGTTAAATGTCAGGACCAGCTGCTCCCCGCCGGGAGTTCGCCGCACCCAGAGCGTGCTGCTGTCCGTGTTAACCACGGCCGTCGCCCCGAGAATTGGCGTCGGAGTCAGTGTTGGCGACGGGGTGATGGTGGGCGTTGGCGTGACGGTCGGTGTGGGGGTGGGTGTGGTAGTGGCCGTGGGTGTGGCCGTCGGCTGTGGGGGCTGGGAGGTGGCGGCGGCGGCCGGGGTGCCGGCCGTCTCACCGGCCGCAGTCGAGGCGGCCGCGTCCGTCTGGGCGGTGGCCGTAGCGGGATCGGGCAGGATAAACGCACCGGATTCCGGGGCGCCTGACGTCGCCTGTGGGGGATTGGCCGGCGCTCCTGCCGCTTCTGTGGCTGTAGGCTGGGCCGTCCCCGCCGGCTGTGCGGCGCTGACAGCCGTCACCGCCGGAGCGGCGGGAGACGAACCACCGTCCAGAGGTACACCCGCCAGAAAGAAGCCGAGCGCCAGGAGCAGGCTGCCGAGGGCGTAGCCGGTCAGTGTCCGGCCGCGGCCGGCGACCCGGCCGCCAAGGCGGCGGAAGCGGTGCAGGAGCCAGCTAGATTGGGCGACATAGGCCAGCGCGATCATGACCAGGGCGCTGGCCGCGGACAGCCCCATGCCCCACAAGGTCCAGTTCGGAAATCCCATAGGACCGAGATTATAACAGGGTTCTTAAGTAACCCCTATGAGCTAATGGAATATCCATGTTGGTATGCTAAGGTTGGTCACTTTTGTCTGTCAATTGGAGAACGATTCCTCCCAATGCTCCGCACCCGCTGGCGTAAAGTTTTACTCGACCTCTGGGGCCACAAAGTCCGCACGATTCTGGTTATTCTGGCGATCGCCGTCGGCGTCTTTTCGATCGGTTTCATCGCCAGCGCCCAGGCGATTTTGCTCCGGGAGCTTCAGGCCGACTACCGGAATCTGGAGGCGGCTTCGGCGGTTCTCTACACGGCTCCCTTTGACGATGGGCTCGTCGAAACGATTCGGGGAATGCCGGAGGTGGCTGCCGCTGAAGGACGGCGGACGATCAGCGTGCGCGTGCGCACCGCTGATGGGAGCTGGCGCAACCTGCTTTTGACCGTCGTGGCGGATTTTGAGCAGATGACCGTCGATCGGTTGATCCCCTACGGCGGAAAATGGCCGCCTGGCCGCCTCGAATTGATCGTCGAACGCCTCTCTCCGGATTACCTGGACACCGGCCCCGGCCGGTCGATCGAGATTGAGCTGCCCGATGGCACGGTAAAAACCCTGACGACAGTTGGACTGGCTTTCGACAACCGGGTTCCCAGCGCCGAAATTACCGGCCGGGGCTTCGGCTACGTCACCCCGGAAACGGTGCAGAAACTCGGCCTGGACGTCTTTTTTACCGAGGTGCGGTTTCGTGTCGCCAATCAGGCCGACGATCTCGCACACATCCAGGCGGTCACCGATCTCGTCCAGGATAAGATCGAGCGCAGCGGTCGAAAAGTTTTCGCCGTCAGCACCCCGCAGCCGGGAGAACACTGGGCCGAAGAGATCGTCAAGACCCTCATCCTGCTTTTCTTTATCTTTGGCGGAGTCATCCTCTTCCTGGCCGGATTTCTCGTCATCAACACGGTTTCGGCCCTTATCACCCAGCAGATTCAGCAGATCGGCATCATGAAGCTGGTCGGCGCCCGCCGCCTGCAGATCATGTGGATGTATATCGTCATGGTCCTGCTCTACGCGCTGATCGCCCTGCTGATCGGCATTCCGGCCGGCATACAGATGGGCCGGCTGGGAGTGCGCGTGGGAACCGAGCTCCTGAACGTCACCGTCAATGATCAGAGCGTTCCGGCCGCCGTCATCGCCATGCAGGTCGGAATCGGTCTGCTGATCCCGCTGCTGGCCGCGCTCTGGCCGGTGCTCGGTGGGGTGCGCATCACGACCCGGCAGGCGCTGAACAGCCAGGGAAATCCACCGCAGCGCTTCGGTCGGGGGTGGCTCGAAAGCCGATTTTTCGGCCGGCTCGGCCGCCTGCCGCTGCCGCGGCCGCTGCTCCTGCCCCTCCGCAATACGGTGCGCCGGAAAGGTCGCCTCCTGCTCACCCTTCTCATTCTCATCATGGGGACCGCCCTCTTTATCTCCGTCCTCACCGTGCGGGACTCGGTCAGGCTCACCCTCGACAATTTTCTGCGCTATCACCGGTATGATGTGGGTCTCGTCTTCGACCGTTCCTACCGCGCCAGTCTCCTGGTCGAGAGCGCCCTGGAAAGCCCCCTGGTGAAGGGCGCGGAAGCCTGGTCGGTCACCGGCGCCCGCCACCTGCGGCCGGACGGGAGTGAGTCTGAGGGGTACGCTGTCGTTGCCCTTCATCCGGAAACCCGGCTGATCGAACCCGATCTGGTCGCCGGCCGCTGGCTGGCTGCCGCCGACCAGAATGCGGTCGTCGTCAACACGCGGTTCGCCGCCGAGGAAGCCGTCTCGGTGGGTGATTCGATTACCCTGCGCATCGGGGAACGGGATATCTCCTGGCAGGTGGTCGGCATTGTGCCGGCTCCGGCCGAGGGATCGACCAAACTCTACACCCCCTACGAATATTTTTCCTACAGCACCCGCTCCGTCGGCCGGGCCAACTCGCTGCAGGTCACGACGGCGGCCGGCGCCTCTCAGAAGGCAGTCGAAGAAGCGCTCATCGCCCATATTTCCGACCGGGGATTCCAGGTCGGCGGCTCCACCACGGCGGACGGGGTCCGGCAAGAGTTTTACCTCCGCTTTAATATCGTCATCCTCTTTTTGATCGTCATGGCCGTTCTCCTGGCCGTCGTCGGCGGGTTGGGTCTCACAACTACCATGAGCATCAACGTCCTCGAAAGGATTCGCGAGATCGGGGTCCTGCGGGCGATCGGCGCCTCCAACCGCTCCGTGCGGCAAATCGTCATCCTCGAGGGGCTGGCGGTCGGACTCCTCAGTTGGCTGGCCGGCCTGCTTCTCTCCTGGCCGGTGAGCCTTCTCCTTAGCCGGCAGGTGGGGCTGGCCCTTCTCGACATGCCGCTCGATTTTCGCTACTCGCTGCCTGGCGCCCTGCTCTGGCTGATAATTCTGGTGTTCCTGGCGGCTGCCGCCAGCCTGGGACCGGCCCAGAATGCCTCCCGGCTGACCATTCGCGAGGTTCTGGCCCATGATTAATCCGATCACCTTTCTCAGGCGATCCGGCATGGGCGGACCTAGCCGGCCGGCGAACGGGGCTTCCCCCCCGGGTGCGGCTCACCCCCTCGTCGAATTTTCGGATTTGAGCAAGGAGTATCCCATCCCCGGCGGCTCCTTTGCCGCCCTGCAGCAGATTCATCTGACGATCCAACCCGGTGAGCTGATCGTCGTCCTGGGAAAATCCGGGGCGGGCAAAACCACCCTGATTAACATGATGACCGGCATCGACCGCTCGACCAGCGGCCGGATTTTCGTCGGCGGCAGGCCGCTTCACGACCTGAATGAAGAGCAGCTGGCCGCCTGGCGCAATCGCCATGTCGGGGTGGTTTTTCAGCAGTTTCAGCTGATGCCCATGCTGACCTGCGCCGAGAACGTCATGCTGCCGATGGATTTCGGCAATCGATTTGGCTCCCAGCGCGCCCGCCGGACCCGGGCGGTGGAACTGCTCGCCCAGATGGAAATCGCCGATCAGGCCGACAAGCTGCCTTCGGCCGTGTCCGGCGGGCAGCAGCAGCGGGTCGCCATCGCCCGGGCGCTGGCCAACGATCCCCCCCTCCTGGCGGCGGATGAGCCGACGGGTAATCTCGATTCCGGCACGGCCGGCGCCGTATTTCGCCTCTTTGAGCAGCAGGTCGCGCAGGGAAAATCTGTCGTTCTGGTCACGCACGACAGCGAAATGACCCGGCGAGCCGACCGGGTCCTGCGGCTGGTCGACGGCCGGATCGTCGATTAACCGCCCGGCAGGGGATTTCCTGTCAAATCTTGGTTATTTTCCTCCCCCCAATCGGGAAGATTGGGATAAACTTAGGGAGGAACCTTTCACCAGGGGCCGTAAACAACCGAGGGGGAATCCTCCCGGGCGCCGATCGGGCCGATCAGTTAAGCCTCCCGTTTCCCGCCTGAAACCACCCTCTTTGATAGAACAATCGGTGACCTGGAACGTAGTGGAAGGCAGAGGCCGTTCCTGTTCAGGGTGGAACCCACTCCGGATTCCGGCCGGAACACCTGCCTTCGTGCCGATGGCTGCATGGGCAGGCTGTTGCGGCCGGGTTCCCCAGGAATGGCTTTACCAGAGAAAATCACTCACCCGAAAAGACAGTCAGGTCCTTTCAGGAGTAAGCAAATGAGACGTTTGATCATTGGCGGGATTATTGTGCTCGCCTTGCTGGCAGGCGGCTTCCTGCTCTACCAACGATCCGGCAGCGAGGAAGCGGCCCCGGCACCCACCATCGATGTCAATACGCTGGCCATCGACACGGGCGTTGGATCGGTGTCGGCCGAGGGGCGGATTGTGCCGCGCGACTCGACGGTGCTGGCCTTTCAAATTAGCGGTGAGGTGGCCGAAGTGCTGGTTCCCGCCGGCGGCGCGGTGAAAAAAGGAGAGCCGATCCTGCGCCTGGTCGACACCGACTTCCAGCTGGCCCTGGAGCAGGCGGCCACGGCCGTGCTGCAGGCTGAGGCCAATATCCAGTCGGCGCGAGCCGGCCTGGTCACGGCGGAAGCCGGTCTGGCGGCGGCCCGGGTGGGGGTTGAGGCGGCCGAAGCGCAGCTGGCCCTGGTTCAATCCGGCGCGACCGAGGCCCAGGTTGACCTCAGCGAGGCCCAGCTGGCCGCGGCCGAAGCCGGGGTTGTCCAGGCGGCCGGACAGCGGGACGCCGCCCTCGAGGGGGCAACCACGGCCCAGATCCAGGCGGCCGAAGCCCAGCTCGCCGCCGCCCGGGCCCAGGTGGTTCCCCTTCAGCTGCGGGTCGATCAGCTCGCCCGGGGTGAGCTGGCGGGAACGGATGACGATAAGCGCAACGCCCAGCTGCAGCTGAATGCCGCCCTGGCCGCCGTTAAGGCGGCCGAGGCCGCCCTGGCCGATGCCCGGGCCGGCGCGCGAACCCCCGAGCAGCAGGCGGCCAACAGCGCCGTGGCCGCTGCGGCCGCCAACCGGGACGCCGCCGGGGCACGCCTGTCCCTGGTGCAGGCTGGAGCCCGGCCGGAAGATGTCGTCCTGGCCCGGACCGGGGTCGACCAGGCCCGGAACCGGGTCGCCGAGGCGGAGCTGACGGTGCGCCAGGCGGAAGTGGGGATCGCGGCGGCTGAAGCCGGCCTCCAGGAAGTCCAGAAGGCCCTGGCTGCGGCGGAATCGGCGCTGGCCAAGACGCGCCTGGTTGCTCCTTTTGACGCGGTTGTGGCCAGTGTGTCGCCAAAAGTTGGCGAGGTCGTCGTCGCCGGTACGCCGGCCGTCACGCTGGCCGATTTCGGCCGGTGGCGGGTCGAGACGACCGACCTGACCGAGCTAAGCGTTGTCTCGGTTGCCGTTGGCTACCCGGTTGAAATCTCCGTCGACGCCTTTACCGGAGAAACTCTTTCCGGCCGGGTGGTGGATATCGCTCCGGTTTCCGACATCGTCCTTGGCGATGTGACCTACAAAATTACCATCGACATCGACGACGATGGCGGGCTCCCTCTTCGGTGGGGGATGACCGCCTTCGTCTCGGTCGATGTGGAACAGTAAGGAGGGATGAGCGTGTCTGACTTGAAGAAACAAACCACGCCTTCCCGGCTGATGCCGTTTAACCTGACCGATCGTCCCCAGAAAATCGACCGGAATGCGAAACCAGGCTTCCGCCTGCTGCTGGTGATCAGCCTCAGTTTCCTGCTGGCCGCCTGCAGCAGCGCCCGGGAGGTGGCGCCGACGGCCGTGCCGGCCGCCCTCGGCGCGCAGGCGGCCCAGCCCGATTTTCCCAGCGTCCTGGCCGAGGGAAAGGTCGAACCGCTGCGTTTTGTCACCCTTTCATTCCAGACCGGCGGCGTGGTGGCGGCCGTGCTCGTCGAAGAGGGGGACCGGGTTGAGGCCGGGGCACCCCTGGTTCGCCTCGAGGCGGTCGATCACGAGATCGCCCGCGACCAGGCGCAGGCCCGCGTGAATTCGGCCGATTCCGGCCTGGCTGGAGCTCGAGCCCGGCTCGACGTGGCCCGGGCGCAGGTCAGGAGCGCCGCCGAGCAGGTGACGGCGGCCGAGGCCCGCCTCGACCTGGTCAAGGCCGGCGCGCGGCCTGAAGAGATCGAAGCGGCCGAAAAGAGCCTGGCCGCGGCCGAAGCGGGGGTGGCCCAGGCGATCGGCCTGCGCGATTCCGCCCTGGATATCGATACGAACGCGGCCGTCGCGGCGGCCCAGGCCCAGGTCGCCTCGGCCAACGCCCAGGCGATCACCCTCCAGGATGCCTATCAGACGATCCTCGACACCTGTTTTGATACCCCCGCCGGCGAGGTCTGTCCCCTTTACGGACCGATCGAAGAGCAGACCCGGGCCCAGCTGGCGGCCGCCCAGTCCGCGGCCGCAGCCGCCCAGGCCCAGCTCGATCAGCTGCTGACCGGGCCGACGGCCGGGCAGCGCAGCGCGGCTCAGGGTGGGGTCACCCTGGCTCTGGCCCAGCGCGACATCGCCCGGGCCAACCTGGCCCTGGTCCAGAGTCCGGCGACGGCGGAAATGATCACCCAGGCCGAGGTGGCCGTGCGCCAGGCGGAGATTGGTGTGACGATTGCTGAAGCCGGGGTGACCCAGGCCGAGGCGGCCGTGCAGCAGGCGGAGGCGGCTCTCCAGACCGCCCAGGCCGCGCTCAGCACGGCCGAAGTAGCGCTCGAGCGAACGATTCTGACCGCGCCGTTTGCCGGTACCATCGGGCGGGTTTCCACCAACGAAGGTCAGCTGATGGGTCCGGGTGTGCCGGTCGTGATTCTGGCCGATTTTTCCGGCTGGCTCGTCAAGACGACCGACCTGACCGAGCTGGATGTCGCCCGGATCGAGCCCGGTTCGACTGTCTCCGTGAGTTTCGATGCCATCCCCAATGAACAGCTTACCGGCACCGTCACCGATGTGGCCCTCGTCGCCGCGCTGTCCCAGGGCGATATCGTCTATGAAGTAACGGTGCGCCTGGACGAAACCGGGCGGCTGCCGGTCCGCTGGGGGATGACGACCTTTATCGAAGTCGACACCCGCTGATCCGTCCCTGGAAGCCCGGCCGCTGATTACCGCCGTCCGGGCGCCGGCGGGCCGCCATTCCACTCAACGGCGATTCATCAAACCATGCCGCTCAGAATTAAATGGCTTTCGGTCATTTTGCTTGTGTTTGCCGTGGTGGCCGGCGCCGTGATCATCGGCGCCGGTGTCGATCCCCGGCGCGTTGACCCGGTGACCCCGGACCCGTTAATGGCGGATACCGCCACGCCGCGGCCGGCCGCCGTCATCGGACCGACCGCCACCCTGGCGCCCCCCCTCGTCGTTACCGGCAGTCCCACGCCCGGCCCCACGACCGCGCCTGCGACCCGGCCGCCGAAGGCGAGCCCGGAGCCCGCATTTCCGCCCGACCTGTCAATCGACCGCACCCGCTACACGATCGAAGCCGCAATCGATTTTAACGCCCGCTCGCTGCAGGTCGGACAGCTGATTGAATATCTCAATACATCCGGGGAGCCGCTCGAAGCGATCGAACTGGTCGTGGAGCCCAATCGGACGGCCGGGGCCTTTCGCCTGCGCCGCGTGGCCGGCGGTCCGGCAGGGCGACCGTTTGACTATACCCTGGAAGGCGGCCGGCTCACGGTTCAACTCCCGGGAGCCCTTCCACCCGGCCGTGGGGCCGCGCTCTATCTCGACTACGACCTGGCGGTTCCGGCCCGCTCGGCCCCATTTGGGTTCGACGGCCGGCAGCTCAACCTGGGAGACTGGTACCCCCGTATCCCACCGTTTGAAGCCGGCACCGGGTGGCTCATTTACGAGCCGTCGAACGTTGGAGAGCACCTGGTCTACGACACGGCCGATTTCGT
Source organism: Promineifilaceae bacterium (SeqCode) (assembly GCA_041568735.1). Classification (GTDB taxonomy): domain Bacteria; phylum Chloroflexota; class Anaerolineae; order Promineifilales; family Promineifilaceae; genus WTJY01. The sequence continues at coordinate 4,548 of JBFFZG010000096.1, read as the reverse complement.
GGTCTCTCTGGAAATCCTGGACGGCCGGCCGGACCTCGTCATCGCCGCCGCCGGTGCCGGCAGCGAAACCGACTTTTCGCGGCCGATTACCCACCTCGCCGCCCGCAATTTCTCGCTTTCGATCAGCCCGGATTTCCAAATCGCTTCCCGCAGGGTAGGGGAAACCGAGGTCAACAGTTATTTTTTTGAAGCGGACCGCCGGGCCGGGGAAGCGGCCCTGGTCGTGGTCGCCAATGCCCTCGAGCTTTTCTCCGAGCGCTTCGGTCCCTATCCGCACGATTTCCTGGCCGTCGTGGAGGCCGGACTGGCCGACGGGCTGGAATACGACGGCCTGTTTTTTCTCGATGCCGGCCTCTACCAGAACTACCGGGGAACGCCGGAAGGCTATCTCACCGCAATCGCCGTACACGAAACCGCCCACCAGTGGTGGTATGGCCTGGTTGGGAGCAATCAGGCGCTCCACCCCTGGTTGGATGAAGCGCCGGCCACCTACAGCGAGCTGCTCTACTACGAGGCATTTGCCCCCGAGGCCGTTAACTGGTGGTGGGGAACGCGGGTCTGGCGCTACCCGAGCCTCGATCCGCTCGACAGCACCATCTACGACTCCTTCGAATTTCAGACCTATGTGAACGCCGTTTACCTGCGCGGCGCCCGCTTTTTTCACGATGTGCGCGGACTGCTGGGCAACCGGGGGTTTGACAAGTTCATGGGAGATTACCTGGCCGCGGGCCGCGGCGGAATCAACGATCCCGATGCCTTTTTCGACACCCTATATGAAAAAGTTGACCGGGGAGCGGTCGACGCGCTCCGGGTGCGCTATTTCAGGGGAGCGGGTGACTAATCCGATGTCACCGGCGCGAAATACCCGAATCGAATGAGCGGATGCCGCCGGCGGGAATCAGGCGTGGATCGTGGGGCAGTCGTGCAAACCGCGTCCGGGTCGCGTGGCCTGCGGGGAGCTGTTTTTAACTACAATGACCTTATCGAATGCGTCCCACAGGCGCAATTTACCCCGTATTAACAACCTCTGATTCGAGGGCATCTATTCAGGTACCCTGGAATCGTGTTACACTGTTTTTGGGAAGGATGGACCACCTAAAGGGAGGGTGAGGTATGTTCGGCTGGAGCAAGCGTTACATTGTCCTGGCACTGCTGTTTTTACTGGTGGCGGCCGGCTGCCGCCGGGAGGAGCCAATCCCCCTGCCGACCCCGGAGGCGACGGCCGCAATCCCGGCCACCCCTACGACCCGGCCGCGGCCGACCGACACCCCGGCGCCGCGTCTCCTGGGCGATCTGGCCGGTGCGCCGGGTCTCTACCCTCGCCTGATCGGCCGCAGCCCGGCGGAAGGGGGCGAACTGGGTATCGACCAGCCGCTGGAGCTCTATTTTGATCAGCCAATGGATCCGGCTGCCACGGCCGGCGCTCTGACGTTTGTCGACGGCGATGGACAGGTGGTCGCCGGAGAAATTTCCTGGCCACAGCCTCGCATCCTGCGCTTTACCCCCCGGGGTAAGCTCGCGCCAGGCGCCGCCTACCGGATTGAAATCGGCGAAGGGGCGCGCAGCGCTGAAGGGATCAACCTGCTCGAAGGACTGACGCTCGATATTCAGACGATCGGCAACCTGGAGATCACCCAGGTCGCCCCGGCCCCGCTTGCCGTGGATATCCTGTCCGACAGCGCCATCACGGTGATTTTTAACCGGCCGGTCGTCCCGCTCGTCATCAACCAGGACAAGAAAAACCTGCCCAACCCGCTGGAGATCAATCCGCCGGTGGAGGGAAACGGCGATTGGGTCAATACCTCCGTTTTCGTTTTTCGCCCGACTGTGCCGCTGATCGGCCGGCAGACCTACACGGCGCGGGTGCGGGCGGACGTCGTCAATGCGGCCAGCACCAGCGGCGCCCAGCTGCTCGATGATTACACCTGGGAATTCACCGTCATCGCCCCTTCGATCAACTATCTGAGTCTGCCCGACCTCACCGATTACCCGGAGAGCGGATTCCGCCACCTGCCGCTCAACCAGACCTTCCGGGTGTATTTCAACCAGCCGATGGATAAACCGACGACCGAAGCGGCGATTTCGCTGGCGTCCGATCGCGGCGCGGCCGGCCTGCAGTTTTCTTGGAATCCTCTCCAGACGGCCGTCACCTTCACACCGACCCGCCTGCTGGAGGCGGGATCGGTCTATGTGCTGACCGTCGGCGACAGCGCCCGGTCGACCTTCGGCGGCCAGCTGCGCGAAGGGCTGACCTGGCAGGCGACTACGGTTCTGCCTCCCCAGATCGTGCGCTCCCTGCCGGCGAACGACACCACACAGACGGAATTTTCGAGCAGTTTTCGCCTCGATTTCGCCTCCCCGATGCGGCTGAGCACCCTGAAAGGGAAGGTGATCTTCGATCCGCCGACCAAAGGGGATCCGGACGGGATTTACGATCCATGGTCCTGGCAGATGACGTTCTGGGGGCTGCAGCCGTCGACCGATTACACGGTCACCATCCTGCCGGGGATGGGCGACCCTTACGGAAATACGATATCGGAAGAAACCGTCATCCGTTTCCGGACAGCGCCGTTTTCTCCATCGGCCGCCCTGCAGATGCACAACACCTTTGCTCTCTACCGGCAGGGTGGGTCGACGGCCGCCTGGGTAGCTTATCGCAACGCGGAGCGGCTCGATTTTTCCCTGTATCGGCTGTCGTTCCGCCAGTTCGCCAGCATCGTCACCAACGGCAGTGCCCACACCTACCGGCCGGCGGCCGGGGAGCTGGTCTGGTCCCAGGCGGTCGATGTGTCGGCCGATGTGGATATCCGGGCCTTTAAGCGCTTCGACCTGCTGACCGAGGCGGGTGGTGACCTGGCCCCCGGTTTTTACTTCATCAGCCTGAATGGGCCGAACCTGCCGCGCCCCGGCACGGTCCACCACGACGCCCGCCCGCTGATGATCGGTAATGCCAATTTAACCCTGAAAACGACGGCGACCGAGGTCATGATGTGGGTGACCGACCTGGCGACCGGCGCTCCCCTGGCCAATGTCCCGGTCGCCCTCTTCGACGCCAACGGGAATGTCGTCACGCGCGGGGTGACCGATCAGGACGGCATCTATTTCCGCAACCGCGGTTTGAAGCTCAAGACCGGGTGGGAGGGTGCCTACTACGCGACGACCGAATCGGAAACAATCCTGGGAGCCGCCTTCAGCAACTGGACAGAGGGCGTGAACCCGTTCGATTTTGGCATTTACACCGATTTTTACACGCCGCCCGGCCAGATCACGACGTATGCCTACACCGATCGCCCGCTCTATCGCCCCGGCCAGACGGTCCATTTCAAGGGGATTGTGCGGGAAAACGACGACCTGAAATACACCGTCCCGACCCTGGAACGGGTCTGGGTGGAGATTTATTCCTTCGAAGGGGAAGTCTACAAGGAGTCTCTGCCCATCAATGAGATCGGGAGCTTCAGCGGCTCCTTCAACCTCGATGGCGAAGCGGTGCTCGGCGGTTACTCGATCAGCATCCTCAATCGCCAGGGCGGGGATTGGCTCGGCAGCACCTCATTCGTCGTGGCAGAATTCCGCAAGCCGACGTTCCAGGTCGAAGTATCCGCGGCCAAACCGGATATCCTGGTGGGGGATACCGTTCAGGTCACCGTCAATGCCGAATTTTTCGCCGGCGGTGCGGTGGCGAATGCCGATGTCACCTGGTATCTCAATGCCTCCGGCGCGATTTTTACCCCGCCGCGGGAGCTCAACCGGTACGGTTTTGACAACAATGTCTATGACGGCGGCGAATCGGATTTCTTTACCAATCTCTACTACTTTGAGCAGATCGCCAGCGGCACCGGCCGGACCGATGCCGACGGCAGCCTGACGATCGAAATTCCGGCGAATCTCAATCGGAAAAACCGGACGACCCGGCTCTCTTTTGAAGCCACAGTGACGGATCTGGCCGGCAACATCGTGTCGAACCGGACCGATATCCTGGCCCATCCGAGCCTGATCTATGGTGGGATTCGCCCGGAAAGCCGGGTGGCCGTGGCCGGCGAGTTGATGGTCCTCGATGCCATCGTGGTCGATTGGAAAGGCCGGCCGCAGCCATCGGTGCCAGTCTCGGTCGAGATCGTCGAGCGGCGCTGGTCGAGCGTCCAGGAAGAGGATGCCAACGGCCGGGTCATCTGGCGGAGCACCGTCGAAGAGATTCCGGTGACGACCCTCGACGGCCTGGTGACCGGCGCCAACGGCCGGGTGGCGCCGTCGTTCACACCACCGCAGGGTGGGGTCTACCGGGCCTACATCGTGGTCAAAGACCGGCTGGGCAACGAATCGCGGACCTCGACCTTTTTCTGGGTGGCCGGCGAAGAATTCATCAGCTGGCGGCGGGCCAGTGACCACGGCTTTGACCTGATCGCCGACCGGACCGATTACCGGCCGGGCGAAACGGCCGAGCTCCTCATCGCCTCACCGTTCCAGGGAGAGGCAACCGCCCTGGTGACCATCGAGCGCGGGCACATTTATCGCCACGAGGTGATCCGGCTCGATTCCAACAGCACCATC
>JBFFZG010000095.1:0-15103 GCA_041568735.1 Promineifilaceae bacterium (SeqCode) | reverse complement strand
GAGCGCCCGGGCGCGGGGGGCGCGCATCCTGGCGGAAATCGTCGGCTACGGTCAGACGACCGACGCTTTCCACATCACCGCCCCGGCCGAAAATGGCACCGGCGCCGCCCGGGCGATCCGCATGGCGCTGCGGGACGGCGGCATCAAACCGCATGAGATCGACTACATCAACGCCCACGGCACCGGCACCCAGCTCAACGACTCTTCCGAGACGACGGCCATCAAGAGCGTCCTCGGCGAGCACGCCTACAGCATCGGGGTCAGCTCGACCAAGTCCATGACCGGACACATCATGGGAGGCACCGGGGCCATCGAGTCGGTTTTCTGCACCCTCGCCCTGCAGGAACAGATCATGCCCCCGACGATCAACCTCGTCGATCCCTCGCCGGAGTGCGACCTCGATTACGTTTCGTCCGGCGCCCGGCCGGCCCGGCTCAACGTCGTTTCCAACCATGCCTTTGGCTTTGGGGGTCACAACGCGGTGCTCATTTTCAGGCGGTTTGCCGATGGGGCGAACGGCGGGCCCTCCTGACGCTCGACTTCTTGACGGCAATCAGCGTTTGTCGGGCGCTCCGAAGATCCAGTCGGAGCGCCCGTTTCGCGCTCCACGGCCAAGGAGTTTTCTAAGATAACTCTATTATAAGCGGGTCTGAAATTCTGTTTTATTTCTGATTGGAGCCGCCTATGATGGTGCGTGAGTTGATAGGCGTAAGTGAGGAAAGGACAGGACATGAGGTTTCATGGGTTGTCCTTTCCATGCTTGCCCGAATTGAAGTCGAATACCGGAGATTGGAACAGGCATGGATGCACTGCTGGCACTTGAAGACAAACTCGGGGTCGAGATCGGCGATTACGCCTTGCTCGGCACGGCCCTGACCCATCGCTCGTACATCAACGAGCACGAAGATGTCACCGAAGACAACGAGCGGCTGGAGTATCTGGGCGACGCGGTCATCGATTTGATCGTCGCGGAATACCTCTTCCGCCGCTATGTCGGCATGGCGGAGGGAGAGATGACCGCCCTGCGGGCGGCGCTGGTGCGGGCGGAAACGCTGGCCAAGTTCGCACTAGCGGTCGGCATCGACGAAGGGCTTCGGCTCGGCCTCGGCGAAATGGAGAACGGCGGCCGCCAGCGAACGGCGACGCTCTGCGCCGCGTTCGAAGCGGTGATCGGGGTGGTCTATCTCGACGCCGGCTTCGGCGCCGCCCGCGCGGTGGTCGAGCGGATGATTGCGCCGGAGCTCGACCACATTCTGGCCGGCGATTTACACAAAGATGCGCGCAGCGAATTTCAGGTCTGGGCGCAGGCGACCTTTAACAGCACCCCGCGCTACGATGTGATTCACGTCGAAGGGCCGGACCACGAGCGGCAGTTTACCGTGCAGGTCTCGGTCGATGGGGAAGTCTGGGGGGAAGGGATCGGCCGCAGCAAGCAGGCGGCCGCCCACGCCGCCGCCCGGGTGGCCTTGAAAAAGGTCGGGGCGGCCGATTGAGCGGTCCGGACGGCGCGGCGCGGCGGCTCCTGATCACTGGAGGCTCCAGCTACCTGGGTCAGCATCTCGTTCCCCGGGCCCTGGCAGCCGGCTGGCAGACCACGTATACCTGGTTCAGCGGCGATCCCCTCCGGCTGGCCCAGGGGCGGCAGCTCGACGTCCGCGACGGCGAGGCGGTGGCCGCGCTGGTGCGGCGGGAGAGGCCGGACTGTATCATTCATCTGGCCGGTTCGAACCGCAGTGAAGATCTGACTGCCGTGATCGAAAGCGGCACCCGGTCGGTGACGGCCGCGGCCGCAGCCGCCGGTGCCCGGCTCCTCTTCATGTCGACCGATGTCGTCTTTGACGGAGAAAACCCGCCCTATGCGGAAGGCGATTGGCCCCGGCCGCGCCACGCCTACGGGCGGGCGAAGGCGGCGGCCGAACAGATCGCAGCCGGGGTTGCCAATCATCTCGTCGTACGCACCTCCCTGATTTACGGGCTGGAGCAGATCGATCGAGGCACGGCCTGGGTGATCGACGCCCTGGAGCGCGGGGAAACGGTGACGCTCTTTACCGACCAGATGCGCAATCCGGTCTGGGTGGAAACGCTGGCCGCGGCCTGCCTGGAGCTGGCCGCTGTGGAGGCCACCGGCATCGTGCACGTGGCCGGCGGGCAGGTGCTCAGCCGGGCCGATTTCGGGCAGCGGCTGCTCAATTGGTGGGGGGTAGAGCGGCGGGAAAACCTGCGGCTGGCCCCGACGCCGGCCGGGGCACCCTGGCCGCTCGATACAACCCTGGCCCTCGAACGGGCGAACCGGCTGCTGCAGACGCCGCTGCCGGGCGTCGACGCGGTTCTGGCGTCCGAAGTTAGTTTTAAGTGAATTTATGACAAATTTTCCCGCATTTAATGCTTTAATATAGAGCAGGCACAATGTGTGGCGAAAGTTTAAAAAATTGAGTGGTCGAGAACACCGCGCTGCGGTGTCGTTAAGCGGCTCCCTGGTGACGTTCCGGATGGGCAAAATGAACGGTTTTTCCCCTGTAATTCAGGGGTAAAATGGCTGTCCGGAGAATGTACATTTTTTCACAATTAGGGGTTGACTTTTGCCTTTCTGGTATGCTAGACTGCACCAGCAATGCGAGATTCTTCACCCAACCGCTTGTGTTGGCGTCCCAAGGAGCTAGCCTTAAACTTTGGACAATAGGATAGAGGCAATATGACCAATATTACCAGTCCATTTGATGAAATGGAAATGGTACAAAACTTGCTGTCTGAAGCAACTGAAAAAGGATACCTCACGTACGACCAGATCATTGAGGTGATTCCAGAGGTCGAGGCGAATATGGCCGTCCTCGATACGATTCTGGAAGAAGCCCAGGAGCTGGGAATTACTATTTACGAGAGTGAGGATGAAGCCCGGATGGCCGGTGATGACTCCCTGGACGTGCTCGACAATGATCTTTACGAGAACGGCAACGGCCACGCGGCCCCGCTGTTTGACCTCAGCGGCGTGCCCATCGACGACTCGGTGGGTCTGTATTTCCGGGAAATGGGGCAGCAGTCGCTGCTTTCAGCCGACGAAGAAGTGCAGCTGGCCAAGGAAATCGAACAGGGCCGGGCGGCTCAGCTTCAGCTGGGCGAGCATGGAGATTTGCTCGACCTCAATACCTCCGAAGAGATGATCTGCCTCATCGAAATGGGTGAGATGGCCCGCGCCCACCTGATTCGGGCCAACACCCGGCTGGTCGTCAGCATCGCCAAGAAATACCGCGGCCGCGGCCTGCAGTTCCTCGACCTGATCCAGGAAGGGAACGTCGGCCTGATGAAGGCGGTCGAAAAGTACGACTACACCCGCGGCAACCGCTTCAGCACATATGCCACCTGGTGGATTCGCCAGGCGGTGACCCGGGCGCTGGCCAACCACGGCCGCACGATCCGGATTCCCGCCCATCTCGGCGGCCGGATCAGCAAGCTCTACCAGGTCGCCCAGGAAATGGAGCAGGAGCTCGGGCGCCAGCCGACGGCCGAGGAAATCGCCGAAACGATGGAGCTGCCGGCCGACCGGGTCCGCTGGATGCTGCGCACCAGCCGCCAGCCGGTCCATCTCGAGCGGCCGGTCGGGGATGAATCGGACGCCGAGCTGGGCGACTTCATCGAAGACGTGGAGGCGCCGCCGCCGGCCGAAATGGTCGCGCAGACGATGCTGACCGAGGAAATCAGCGAGATCCTCGACCAGCTGACCCCGCGTGAAGCGCGCATCCTGCGCCTGCGCTACGGCCTCCAGGATGGGGAATCCCGCACCCTGAAGGAAGTCGGCGAGATGTTCGGCCTGTCGCGCGAACGGATCCGCCAGCTCGAAAAAGAGGCGCTGCGCAAGCTGCGCCACCCGAATTTTGCCGGCCACCTGCGCCAGTATCTCAATTAAATAACGGCCGGCCGCGCAGACCCTGAATGAACGGGCCTCCCTTGCACGCCAGGGGAGGCCTTTTTGTTTTCCAAAATTACCGGGGTCTGACCAACGATTGACCGGATGCTGCTGCGGGAAAAGGAGCCGGTTCGTCCAGTCGGGTAATAATTTCGAGCAGGACTCACAGGGTATCCCTGGAATGTGATTGGTTTCATCTGACCAGCCCCCCCCTGTCACCGGTAGCTATCCTCCGAGGTGCGGCCAATTAAGTGACAAGTTAGTAACATTTTTGTATAAATATGGTATATTGTAGGTGGTGATCCGCTGCATCATGGGATTTCCTCACCGCGGTCGCCCCGGTGTCTGTGCGCAAAAATTTCCAGGCGGACACCATCACCGAAGCAAAACGATTTGATATTAGCCCAACACCTTTTTCGCACTCCCGGTGCCCTATGGCGACAGGCTAAAGCTTTGATGCTCGCTGCCCCCTTACCCTGTTTCTGCTCCCCACGGCTTTCAATCCCTTCGCTTCCCCTTGAAGGCGGATTGATCCGGCGATTATTCCCCGATACCTTCCTTGATAAATATCAATCTATCACTATACTCTTAGAAATTTTCCCAGGCCTGGTGCGGCCTGTCCTGAGTCTTCCTTATTCTGCGGTTCAGGCGAACCGATTCCATCCTTCGATCGCCAGGCTTTCCTAGGCGATCAGTCCATCAACCGGTTTGTTTTTCGTTGCTCTGCGGAGCACGTGGTGTTAATTCATATTCCAAACAAGGAGAAGAGACGATGAACAGAAACTATTTCACTGTCCTTGCCCTCCTGCTCGTGGCCCTGTTCCTGGTGGCCTGCGGCGGGGGGCAGCCGGAGGTCCGGACCGAAACGGTCGAAGTGCCGGTTGAGGTCGAGGTGACCCGGGTGGTCGAGGTTGAAGTGACCCGGGAAGTTGAAAAACTGGTGACTGAGACGGTCACCGAGACGGTCTCTGAGGCCGTGACTTTCCAGGGGGGCGGCGACACCCTGGCGGCCGTGCAGTCGCGCGGCGTCCTGAAGTGCGGTGGCAACGCCAACCTGCCCGGCTTTGGCTTCCTCGATCCGGATAGTAACGAATACAGCGGTTTTGATGTCGACTACTGCAAGGCGATTGCCGCCGCCGTGCTCGGCGATGCCGAGGCGATCGAAGTGACCGCCACCACCGGCACCTCCCGCTTCCCGGTTCTGCAGGCGGGTGATGTCGACGTCTTGATTCGGAATACCACCTGGACGATCAGCCGTGACACCTCGCTGGGCTTCGACTTCAACCCGGTGACCTTTTATGACGGTCAGGGGATGATGGTCCGCGTCGACAGTGGGATCGAATCCCTCGAAGATATGGAAGGGGCGACGATCTGCGTGCAGGCGGGGACGACCACGGAGAAGAACCTGGCCGACGTCATGCGGGCGCTGGGTGTGACCTTCAACGCGAACGTCTTCCCGGATGCCCCGGCGACCTCCGAAGCCTACGACGCCGGCAACTGCGACGGGTTCACGACCGATAAATCCGGTCTGGTTTCGACCCAGGCCAATATCCTCACCGTCCCTGAAGAACACACCATCCTCGCGGTGACCATGTCCAAGGAACCGCTCGGCCCGCTGACCCGCCACGGCGACAACAACTGGAATGACATCGTCAGCTGGACCGTCAACTGCACCTTCCAGGCGGAAGAGAGCGGTGTGACCTCCGAGAACGTCGACGAGATGCTGGGCAGTGAAGACCCGACCATCCAGAATCTGCTGGGCGTGGCCGGCGACCTCGGCCAGGCGATGGGTCTGGGCAACGACTTCTGCTACCAGGTCATCAAGCAGGTCGGCAACTACGGCGAGATCTACGATCGCAATCTCGGTCCGGACACGCCGTTCAACCTGCCGCGCGGCCTGAACGAGCAGTGGTACAACGGTGGCCTGATCTACTCGCCGCCTTTCCGTTAATCACCTGCTCGTGGCCTTTCTTGCCAGCAAGTGAGGCCACGAGTTGATCGACAGAAACACAGCCCGACAGAACCGCATTCTGTCGGGCTGTGCTGCCTTATGGCAGTTGAAACAACGCCCCAGATCGGCAGCTGCCGGAGGCCTGCGTCTTTTTCCGCCCTGGATTGGCGGGGATTCTCATCGGGCTGCCGGTGGGCGCGGTCGGAGACCGGGACGGCCGAATGGCCAGGTAATCCATCTTTGTCCGCTGCGTAACTTGAAAGGGGCGATCGGGTTTGAGTGAGAAAGATCACAGGGGTTGAATTTGGATCCGTGGTTCCGGCCCCCGGAGCGAAAATGATGGCAGATTTAACAAGACGGGAGGGCAGTATATGGCGCAAGGCAGTCTAAACCCACCGCCCCAACCGCGCGGTTTTCAGGTTCCCTCGCTGCTCGACATCCGGGTCCTGGGCGTTCTGGCTCAGCTGGTCTTTGTCGTCGGCTTTATTCTGATCGCCATGTGGTTTGTCGGCAATATTTTTGAAAACCTGGATAAGTTGGGGGAATCGCAGTTTATCTGCGTCGACGGAACGTCGTCCCCCCGCTGCGCGTTTGACTTTCTCAGCTCGGACGCCCAGTTTCCCATTGGCGAATCTCCGATCGACTACGAACCGAGCGACTCCTACTGGCGGGCGCTGGCCGCCGGGGCGCTGAACACGATCAAGGTCACCGTCCTGGGAATTTTCCTGGCCACCGTTCTGGGCACGGCCGTCGGTATTGCCCGCCTCTCTCCGAACTGGCTGGTCAGCCAGATCGCCAAGTGGTTCGTCGACCTGCTGCGCAACACCCCGCTGGTTCTGCAGCTGATCTTTCTCTACTTTTCCGTGCTGCTGGCGCTGCCGAAAGTAACCGAGGCGCTGGCGATCCCGGGGATCCCGATCTTCGTCAGCCAGCGCGGGGTCAACTATGTTTCCCTGGCCTACATGCCCTCGGCGGCAACCTGGGCGGCCTTTCTCATCCTCGGGCTGATCCAGGCCCAGGTGCTCTACGTGATCCTGGGCCGGCTGCAGGAGCAGACCGGCCATGAGTACAACCGGCTGGCCTGGGCCGCCGTGAGCTTTGTGGCCGTTGCCGGTCTCGGCTGGTTCATGTCCAGCAACACCACCAACCAGGCGATCCTGGTGAAAAACTCCCTGCGGCTGCAGGAATTTGGCGACTTCGAGACGGTTACGCTCAACCGGTTCGGCCTGAACCGGCTGGGGGAGATCGACGAGCGGCTGGCCAGCGGCCGCCTGACCCAGGACGAGGTCGACGAAAAGGCGATCAGCATCTGCGCCCTGCGCGATTCCTCGTCGATCGACAACCTCGTGGCCCAGCTGGGGGCGGCCGGCATACCGTACACGGTCAACCGGCAGTCGACTCGTTCCCGAACCACGACCGCTTTTGCCGAAGGCAACTGCGACGTTTACGCGGCACCGACGGCTGTTTTGGCCTCGGAGCGGGATGTCCTGGAAAACCCCGCCACCTATACCCTCGTCCCGGTGAGGGAAACGCCGGTTCGCTTCTCCATTCCGCGCATCGATGGGTTTAACTTTGTCGGCGGCGGCAAGATGTCGACCGAATTTACGGCCGTTCTGATCGGGCTGGTGCTGAATACCGGGGCGTATATCGCCGAAATCGTGCGCGCCGGCATCCAGGCGGTGGGCAAGGGGCAGTCGGAGGCGGCCCGGGCGCTGGGCCTGTCCGAAGGGCAGCGGCTGCGGCTGGTTATTCTGCCCCAGGCCCTGCGGGTGATCATTCCCCCGATGACCAGTCAGTATCTCAACCTGGCTAAAAACTCGTCGCTGGCCCTGGCCGTCGCCTTCCCCGATTTCTGGCAGGTGGCCAACACGACCGTCAACCAGTCCGGCCGGTCCATTCAGATCATTCTGATCGTCATGGCCTACTATCTGTCGATCAGCCTGCTGGTTTCCTACCTGCTCAATAACTACAACCGCAGGATTCAGCTGGTGGAGAGGTAATCATGGAAATCATTCAACGAAACGCACGCACCCTGGTTCCCAGCCGCCGCAAAATGCACGTCAATCTGCGGGAGTTTTTCGCGGAGCATGTGTTCGCCAGCATCTGGCAGACCGGCTGGCTCGTCGCCCTGACCGGCTTGGTGGCCTGGTACACGTTTGGCCAGCTGCGCGCGGCCGCCGCCACGACGGCGGTCGTACTCATCGTCTGGGCCGTCACGGTCGCCATGACCGCCATGGCCGAGGCCAAAAAAGAGCACACCCCCCTGACCTTCTGGCTCAAGGAAAACATGTACAACAACATCACCAACATCGAGATCACCCTCTTCCTGGTGCTGTTGATCCTGGCCGCGGTGCGCGGCTTTTACCAGTATGCCTGGGTGAACGCCACGTTTGAGACCGACCGCATTACCAGCAACGAGGTTTCCTACCAGTCGACGGTGCCCGAACTGCTGCGGTCCGATGGGGTCGATTTGTCGAGGCTGCCGGCCGGCGTTCCCTTCACCCGGGATGTCGTGCGCAACCCGGCCGGAACGGTTATCCAGCAGAAGACCTATATCAAGTCGGCCGACGATCCCAACGTCATCGCCGTGGAGCACCGGGAAGTCCATACCGGAGCGACCTGGGGTTCGGTGATTGCCAACCTGGAAAACCTCTTTATCTTCCGCTTCAAGGCGTCGGATCTCATCTGGCGCGTTTACGCGTCCGTCGCCCTGGTGGCCGTGCTGGCTCTGCCCAGCGTCTTCGTCTACCGGGACGATCGCTTCCGCAAGAGCTGGACCCGGCGGATCCTTTCCTGGCTGTGGCTCCTGACCCCGGTCATCATCTTTTTCCTGCTCTACGGCTTTGGGTCCACCGGCGTGCTGCGCCGGGTCGACCCGGACCAGATCTGGGGAGGGTTTCTGCTGACGGTGATCATCTCAATTTTCGGGATCGTCGTCTCCTTCCCGATCGGGCTGCTGCTGGCTCTCGGCCGCCGCTCCAAGATCCAGGGGATTCCCGCCTGGCTGACCTATCCGGCGGCCGGCCTGTTGACCGCCTATCTCCTGTTTACCACGACGCCAGCCAACGTGGCGGCGGCGCGCAGTTCATTTGAGGTGGTGCTCGCCTATTGGCCGCTGCTCATTCCCCTGATCGCCTACCTGTTCCAATCGACCTTCAACGGCAACGTCGTGGCGACCTTCAGCACCCTCTACATCGAGGTCGTGCGCGGAGTGCCGCTGATTACGGTCCTGTTCATGTCGATCATCCTATTCCCGATTTTCCTCCCGTCGGCCTGGACCTTCTCCAAAACGCTGCGGGTTCTGGCCGCGTTTTCGCTCTTTTCGGCCGCGTACCTGGCCGAAAATGTACGCGGGGGGCTGCAGGCGATTTCGAACGGGCAGTACGAGGCGGCCGATTCACTCGGCCTGAGCACCTTCAATAAATACCGGCTGATCATCCTGCCGCAGGCGCTGCGGGCGGTGATCCCGGCCATCGTCGGGCAGTTCATCGGCCTTTTCAAGGACACGTCGCTGGTCTACCTGGTCGGCCTCTTCGATTTCCTGATGGTCGCCAACACGATTTCCAGCCAGCCAGACTGGCTGGCCATCCGCACCGAACCGTACATCCTCCTGATGTTTGTCTACTTTATCGGCAGCTCCATCATGGCCGGGTACAGCCGGCGGCTGGAGAAGCAGCTGGGGGTTGGAGAGCGGTAGGCGGAAAACAGTGAACAGTGAACAGTGAACATGAACAGTGAACAGTGAACCGTCGGGGTTGACTGTGGGGATTTATAAGAAGGAATGACGATGACAGAAACGATGACATCACCAATGACGAAGAAGAAAATAGGGGACGAAATCATTATCTGCGATGGCGTCCGCAAGTGGTACGGGGATTTTGAGGCCCTGAAAGGGGTCAGTCTGCGGGTGAAGAGCGGGGAGGTGATCGTGATCATCGGCCCGTCCGGGTCGGGGAAATCGACCTTCATTCGCACGCTCAACCGGCTGGAAGAGCACCAGGAGGGGCGGATCGAGATCGATGGGATCACCCTGACGCACGACATCCGCAATATCGCCGAAATCCGGCGGGAAGTGGGGATGGTTTTCCAGCAGTTCAATCTCTTCCCCCACCTGACCGTGCTGGAAAATGTGACCCTGGCGCCGATCCACGTGCGCAAGTGGTCGCGCGAGCGGTCCGAGGAGGTCGGGATGAAGTGGCTGAACCGGGTTGGCATCCCCGAGCAGGCCCACAAATACCCCGGCCAGCTGTCCGGCGGCCAGCAGCAGCGGGTGGCCATCGCCCGCACGCTGTCGATGGAGCCGAAGATCCTCCTGTTCGACGAGCCGACCTCGGCCCTCGACCCGGAAATGATCAAGGAAGTGCTCGACGTGATGCGCGACCTGGCGCATTCCGGCTACACCATCCTGGCAGTGTCCCATGAAATGGGCTTCGCCCGCGAGGTGGCCGACCGGGTCATCTTCATGGACTCCGGCCTGATCGTCGAAGAAAACACGCCGGATCGCTTTTTCACCGATCCCAAGGAGGAGCGCACGAAGCGCTTCCTCAACCAGATTCTCAATCACTGAGGCGGGAGAGGCCGGGCGGAAGTCCGGCCTCTTTATTAACAGGGAACGGGGAACAGGGAACGGGAGAGGTCCGAGGTCAGGGTGCCGAGTGGAAAGTTGAAAGTTGAAAGTTGAAAGTGGGAAGAAGAGGGGATGTCTTTGATTGAGTCGTGATCTCGATTTCTGATTCCAGGGAGCGCAACGCCGTCACGAAGCCTGTTCCCCGTTCCCTGTTCCCTGTTCCCCGTACCTCGATAAGTATTCGATTTCAGGGAGCACAACGCCGTCACGAGGGCTGTTCCCCGTTCCCTGTTCCCTGTTCCCCGCCTACTACAAACCCTTTAGCCTCCGCATGTTGTGTGGCTCCGGCCGTATCTTCTGTAAGGAGGAGATCGACCCCCCGGGTCTGGAGATCGGCGGCGATGGTGTGGACGGCCGCGTCGCGCCGGTCGCCGGTGACGTCGCGGATGTAGACGGCCAGGATGCGGCCGGGGTAGTCGTGGACGACCTCCCGGTAGATTTCCGGGTCTTTCTGGCCGCTGTCCCCGATTAAAATAAAGGGGAGCTGTGGAAATGCGGCCAGGAGCCGGTCGATCTGCTGCCGCTTGTGGTCCCGGTGGCCGCCGGTAATGAACCGGTCGGCGTCGATGCCGTAATCCTGCAGGAAGAGGGGGCCGAGTGGGATGTCGTTGAAGGCCATGAAATCGGTCAGCATGGGAAAGAGGTTCCAGGGGCTGCTGGAGACGTAGAAGATTGGGTTCGGGCCCGGGTAGCGGCCGCTGCCGCGCCGGAGTCCCTCGTAAAAGGCGGCCACGCCCGGAAAAGGGAGGCGGGTGGCGGCGTTTTCCAGGAACATGAGCCGGACCGCCTCCAGCAGCCGGGTGGCGCTGCTGTGAATGATCGTGTCGTCGATGTCGCTGATGACCCCGAAGCCGGCCGCGGCCGGCGGCAGGAGCACCCGCCCGCTGGCGGGGGCCAGGTCGGGCTCGTCGAGCAGCTCCAGGGCCACCTCATGCCAGCCGGCGACAGCCTCTGGCAGAATGGCCGGCCGCAGCTCGACGTGGAAATACCCCTCCTCGTCGGCCGTGACGACCTGGCTGGCGCCGAAGCCGTGAATCTGAATCCGCGCTCCAGGTACTTCGTCGCTTTCGATCAGCTGATAGGTGCGCCAGAGATTATCCAGGAGGCTGTCATCCGCTTCCGGCAGGGCGGCCGGCCGGCTGCGCAGAACCCGCCCCATGATCCATACGAATTCGGCCGACCCGTAGCCCAGGTAGGGATGGATGTGCGGCCGGCCGTCGAGCTGGAGCCGGTCGCCCAGCGCCTGTTTGACCCGGTCGAAGCCGGTCTCGCCGCGGTGGGCGATGGCGGTGAGGAGATTCTTGAGTGACATAGGGGGGCGAGATGGATCAGGTGAGTAGGATTGGCAGGGTTCTCCCGGTCAAACCGCCGTCCGATCCTGCCCGGACGGCCGCAGGGACCATTCGAGGGTTTCCCGGCCGAGAGTCAACCGGTAGGGGCGGCCGTCGATCAGCAGGAGGATGTGCCGGCCGTCGCCGTCCCGCCACTGCCGCCCCGGCTGGGCGGGCCGCCAGCGGCCGTCCAGCCGAATCCGGCGGACCCGGACGCGGCCGTCGGCGGTAAACAGGCAGTCGACTTCAAGCGGCATGGCAGGCGATGGCTGTGGCTGAATCGATTGAATTTTGAGATCATACCAGCATCTGCAGGGGCCGCCAAAGGCGCCTGGAGCATTCCAGGCCGCGGCCGGCAGCGGGTGAGAAGAGAAGGATGATGGAAGACGCGTCGTTAGAACCCATAATCTATTGGTCGGCCGGCGGGGTGCTCGTCGCCGGAGAGCGAGTCCTGCTGCTCGTCCGCGCCGCGCCGGCCGAGATCCGCCTGCCCAAGGGGCACATCGACCCCGGGGAATCGGCGGCCGAAACCGCCCTGCGCGAAGTCGAGGAGGAAAGCGGGTACGGCCACCTGGAAATCGTGCGCGACCTGGGGAGTCAGGAGGTGCGCTTCGTGCTGGACGGCCGGCCGGTACACCGGCACGAGCGGTATTTTTTGCTGCGGCCGGCCGGCGGCGTCCCGACGATGGTCAGCCCGCCCGAATCCCAGTTCACCCCGGCCTGGGTTGGCTGGGCGGAGGCGGAAGAGCAGCTGACGTTTGAAGCGGAGAAAGAATGGCTGCGCCGGGCGCGGCAGGCCTGGGAGCGCGAGCAGGCGGGCCTGCCCTAAGGCAGGGCCAGCTGCGGAATGATAAACCGGTAGAGGGCCAGAAAGTTGAGGGCGACCAGGCCGGCCGCCAGGCCCAGGGGGAGGAGCGGCTGAAGCCAGGGCAGCCGGCCGCGCAGGAGCAGGAGCCAGCCGTGCAGCCCGAGCGCCGCGGCCCAGGCCAGCGGAACCAGGGCGGCGAACAGGTAGCGCCCCTGGTGCTGCACGTAGGTCACATTGTAGGCCAGGTAGAGGGCGATGTTGAGCCCGAGGAGGACCCCGAACGTCAGCGCCAGCGGCCGGGTCGCGGATGGATTTTCGGCGGAACCCCATGCCCGCCGCCGGCCGACAGCCCAGCCGGCCAGGATGAGAAGCGAGAGGAATCCCAGCCCCTGGTAGATGCGCGGGTCCATGACGACCCCCATCCAGCCAAACTGCCCCCAGAAGCTGCGGAAGGTGGTCTGGCCGAAGCGCAGGAGCAGCTCGCGGCCGCCGTAGAGGGCGAGCCATTCGGCGGTTGTCGGCTGGCCGACGACCGCCCGGTCGTGGGCGGCGATGCCCAGGAAGTCGGGCCAGCCGTAGACGGCCAGGTTGCGCCCCCACCAGATAGCGCCCAGGGCCAGCGCCGGCCCGAATACGCGCAGCCCGGCCCGCCAGAGCCCGGGCCAATCCCCCCAGAAGCGCCACAGGAGAAACAGGGCGAGAACCGGCGCCAGCAGGTAGGTCGTCACCTTGGTCAGGAAGGCGAGCCCCAGCAGCAGCCCGAGCAGCCAGTCCGAGCGCCAGAAAGGGTTTCCGGCCGGTTCGCCGGCCGCCCGGTCTGGCCCCAGCCGGCGGCAGATCACCAGGAGGGTGACGGCGATCAGGAGCTCGCTCAGCGAATCGTTGTTGACGCTGGCCTGGAGGGCGAGATGCTGAGGGAGGAAGGCGAACAGGGCGGCCGCGGTCAGGGCCAGCGGGTAGCGGTCTGGGGTGCGCGCGCCGGCCGTCCGGCCGCGCAGCTGTTCGAGCCGGACAAAGACGGCGTAGGCGGCCACCAGAGTCAGGGCGCCGAGCATAACCCCGACCAGCCGCAGGGGGAGGAGGCGGCCGCCGCTCAGCCAGAAGACCGGGGTTTGCAGCAGATAATACAGCGGCGGCTGGTAGTCTTCGTAGGTAAAGGGGTCGATGGAATAAGGGGGGGCGAAGCGGGCACTGATCGCTGCGGCCTGGTAGGTCTGATCATAGTCCTGGTTTTCCATGACGGGGAAGGCGCCGGCCGCCAGCTGCTTGACATAATTATAATGGGCCGGCTCGTCCGGCGCCTGCCAGGGCGGGGTTTCCCGGGCGAACTGGCCGGCCGTCAGGAGAAAAGCCAGCAGAATGAGGAGGAACGGCCCGTGTTTTCGCAGCATCGCAGGGAGATGATAACGGAGAACGGGGCGGCGGCCAACGGCCGGCGCCCGCCGTTTAAGGGGGGGCTAAGATGGTCATGGGCTCCGGTATTTCCCTCACCTCCCCATTCTGCACGGTGACCCGATAGGCCCGGGCGGCCGGCCGGGAGCTCACGGCCGCGGCCAGCCCCTCGTCGACGAAGTGAAGGGCAGCCCCGTCGTCAGCCGCCCAACCACCGATCATTTCCTCGCCGAGCAGCAGCCGGTGCAGGGACGGCCGGCGCTCCACTTCCCCATCGTAGTGGGGGGTAAAGCTGCCGGGCAGGAAGCCGAGGCAGGGCCACATGTTCAGCGCGCCGGGCATGGAATCGGTGCTGCACTGCTCAAACCAGCAGTTGGCCCCGGCGCTGATGCCGGCCAGGATGATTCCCGCCTCGTACGCCTCCCGCAGGACCTGGTCGACCTGCCACTCCCGCCAGAGGGCCAGCATGCTGCGCGTGTTGCCTCCCCCGACGTAAATAATGTCCTTTTCGAGCAAAAAGGCGCGCAGATCGACCGTCGACGGTTGAAAGAGCGAGAGATGGGAGGGAACGGCATTTAGAGAGACGAACGCCCGATAAAACCGGAGGAGGTAATTTTCCGAGTCGCCGGTCGCGGTGGGCAGAAAGCAGATTCGCGGCCGGTCGGCCGGGGATTGGTCAAGAACGTAGCGGTCGAGAGCGAGGTTCTCCGGCTCCATGGAAAACCCGCCGCCGCCCATGGCGATGATCTGTCGTCTGGTCATAGTTCGGGTACCCTGGGTGGGAAACACATGGTTCCCCACCCAGGGTAAATGATGGATCGAGCGATTCCTTTAGCCGAGGCGGGCCCGCTCCTCGTCGGCGATGGCGGGGTCCAGCTTCTTGAAGAGGGCATGGGGTTTGGGCAGGCGGCGGCCGGCCGGGATCTCTTCTCGCTGCCAGCGGCCAGCGGCCGCGGCGCCATCGTAGGTCATGGCCCGGTGGCTGCGGCCGCTCTCCTGGAATTCACGGACGACCTGCCGGCCGAAGATCGATCCATCTTCGCCGAGCAGCTCGTGCAGCTGCGCCGTCGTGAACGGGAGTACGGGGGCGAAG
>JBFFZG010000094.1:0-15184 GCA_041568735.1 Promineifilaceae bacterium (SeqCode) | reverse complement strand
TCAGGCTGCATGGTCCACTATGCCGTGCCGGAAGTCGACGCCGGACCGGTGGTGGCCTCGGTCGAGGTGCCGATCTTCCCCGGCGAAGCGCTGGCCGACTTTGCCGGCCGGCTGCACGCGGCTGAGCACCGGCTCATCGTCGAGGCTACGGCCATCGCCCTCGACCGGCTCCCCGGTCCCCTGAATTAAGCTAACCGGACCGCCCCTAGTGGCGAAAATGGCGGGCGCCGGTAAAAACCATGGCCAGGCCGAGCTGATCAGCCGCGGCGATGACTTCCTCATCCCGGATCGAGCCGCCGGGCTGCACGATCGCCGTTACGCCGGCGGCCGCGGCCGCCTCCACGCCGTCGGGAAAGGGAAAGAAGGCATCCGATCCGAGGGCCGCCCCGCGGGCGCGCTCGCCGGCCTTTTTAACGGCCACTTCGGCCGCGTCGACCCGGCTGGTCATCCCACCGCCAATCCCGACGGTGGCCTGCCCCCGGGCGATCACGATGGCGTTCGATTTGACGTGCTGGACCGCCTGCCAGGCGGTCTGCAGGGAAACCGCCTCCTCGACCGTCGGCCGTCGCCGGGTCACCACGCGCCACTCGGCCGTCTCCGGATCCCCCTGGTCGCGGCCCTGCACGAGCACACCGCCGCGAATCGAGCGCAGCTCGATGGGCTTTTCATGTTCAGACGGCCTGTCCGAATCGATTTTAACCAGCCGGCAGTTTTTCTTTTTGGCGGCAAAATAGGCCGCGGCTTCGGTGGAAAAATCGGGGGCGACGACCGCTTCGACAAACAGCCCCGCTTCCCGCAGGGCAGCCGTGAAGGCCTCGTCGACCGGCCGGTTGACGGCGATGACGCTGCCAAAAGCCGAAACCGGGTCGGATGCCAGGGCGGCCGGGAAGGCGGCCGCCGGGCTTTCCGCTGTGGCGATGCCGCACGGGGAGAGATGCTTGACGATGACGACCACCGGCTCGTCGTACCCCTCGGCCGCCCGCCAGGCGGCATCGGCGTCGAGCAGGTTGTTGTAGGAGAGGGCCTTCCCCTGCAGCAGGGTCCCGCCGAGCGGCCGGTAGCCCGGGCCGGCCGCGTAGAGAGCGGCCGGCTGGTGGGGATTTTCCCCATAGCGCAGCATCTCCGATCGGGTCAGCCGCAGGTCGAGGGCCCGGGGCAGCGGCTCGTCGTCCCCTTCCCCACCGGCCAGGTAGGCGGCGATGGCCGTGTCGTAATCCCGGGTCATTTCAAAGGCCTTGAGGGCCAGCCGGCGGCGGGTGGCCGGGGTCACCGCTCCCTGGTCGGACAGTTCTTTGATCACCACCCCGTAATCGTTTGGGTCGCAGAGCACGGTCACCCGGTCGAAATTTTTGGCGGCCGCCCGCAGCAGGGCAACCCCGCCGATATCGATCTGCTCGACCGCCTCGGCCAGGGTGACCCCGGGACGGGCGATCGTTTCTTCAAACGGGTAGAGGTTGCAGACGACGAGGTCGATCGGCCGGATCTCGTAAGCGGCCAGGTCGGCCAGATCCTCCTCAATGGAACGGGCCAGGATGCCGCCGTGAACGGCCGGATGCAGGGTTTTAACGCGGCCGCCAAGCATTTCCGGCGCCCCGGTGACGGCCGCCACTTCGCGCACGACGAGGCCGGCGGCCTGCAGCTCGCGCGCGGTGCCCCCGCTGGCGACCAGCTCCCAGCCCAGGCGAGTCAGGGCGCGCCCCAGGCCATGCAGCCCTAATTTGTCATACACGGATAAAATCGCTCGTGGTTTCATGAATCCTCTAGTTTTACATGGTTAACCTACGACTCCGACCGGGAGTGGGTCGGGAGTCTGTTTTGGGGGTTGGGAGTTAGGAGTTGGGAGTTGGGAAGCTTGCCGGTGCACGTTTCGTTCCCTGTTCCCTGTTCCCCGATCCCCGATATCCCTACGGCACCGGCCGGGGGAACTTCAACACCGCGCCGTTGGCGGAATCGACGACGTAAACCGCGTTGTCCGCATCGACGGCAATGCCGTTGGGCAGGCCGAAGCCGGTGGTGTCGACTGAATAGTCGCCGAAGCGGCCGAGATAGGTGCCGCTCCGGTCAAAAATCAGGACGCGGTACCCCTCCGGGTCGGTCACAAACACGCGCCCCTCGCCGTCGACCGCCAGATAGGGTTTGTTTTCGATTGATTGGCTCGTGTTCCAGGCATCCACATCCCAGTTGGCAACGCTGAAATACGGCGGGACGTCGGTCAGCTCCTGGATCCGTTCATTCCAGGTGTCGGCCACGAACCAGCCGCCGTCCGGCCCCACGCCCAGCCCGACCGGCTCGTAAAATTCACCCGGCAGGGCGCCGATACCTCCGATCACGTCGAGAAAGTTGCCATTCCGATCGAACAGCTGCAGGCGGTGATTGCCGGTATCGGTGATCAGCATCCGGTTCTGGGAGAGCAGGACGATCGCCCGCGGGCCGAAGAAGAGGCCGCCGCCGCTCGCCGGATCGTCCACCGTGCCGCTCTGCCCGATGTGGGCCACCCACGCCCCATCGTGCGTGAGCTTCTGCACCCGGTGGTTCCAGGTATCGGCCACGTAGATGTAATCCCGATCGACAGCCAGCCCCCACGGCTCGTTGAACTGGCCGGGACCGGCGCCGAACTCTCCGAAAGCGGTCAGGAAATTTCCATCTGGATCAAAAATGGCGATCCGGTTATTGCCCGAATCAGCCACAAAGAGCCGTCCATCCGGCGCAATGGCGATGTTGCGCGGCCGGACCAGCTGCCCCTGGCCGATAATTTTTTCGGGCTGGAAGGGCAGCTCCCCTTCGGCGTAGGGATCGACCCGGGGGGTGAAGAGCGTCGCGCCGACCCCGCGATCCCACAGCATCGCCTTGGCTTCCCGGCTGACGTAGAGGCGCATCGTCCGCCGGAGCGGCCAGCTGCCGACGTTGTAGGACCGCCCGGTCACTTCACCCCATTTGGTGTAATCCCGGTAGAAGATGATATTCCAGACCGCTTCCCGGACCGCCGCGTCAAAAATCCCGCGCCAGCCGCCGGTGCCGCTGAAATCACCCAGGATCGTCGCCCAGGATATGCGCCGATAATCCTCCATCGGCCACCACAGATAGGTAAACTCCTCGTAATCGAAATCATCGCCGAGGAACGGGGCGACCTTGCTGTAGTTGACGTCGCCGACCAGGACGGCGTCCGCCTCGCGAATGGCGGGGGTCGGATTCTGGCCGAAATAGGCGCGGCTGGGGAAGGTGCGCAGATACCAGGTGTAGGGCCAGGAGGTTTCGTTGTCGTAGTGAACCTTGAGGCTGCGATCGCCGTAGAGGCGCATCGACAGGGTCTCGAGCTGGGTCATGACCTCGGATTTGGTTGCCGGCGCGCCGTGAGCGTAGACCAGGTATTCGGTGGCGTAGTCCCCATTGGGGAAGGTGGCCATATAGGTGAAGCGAACGGTCAGGAGGGCCAGCAGGAGGAGAAAACTCGCCGTCCAGGCCAGGGGGAGGAGCGGCCGTTCGGTGCGGTCGCTCAGGCGGAGAACGGCGTAGGCCAGCCCCACCGCGACGACCAGGCTGCCGAGAAAGCGGCCGACGGAAAACTGGCCGGCCGCCTGCAGGCTGCCAAACTGCACCTTGCCGATCAGGACCGGCCCAATGGCCAGGAAAAGGGCCACGAAAAAGATCGTGGTCAGGCCGACCAGAGAGAGAAACTGGCGATTGGCGAGATCGGCCCAGCTGAACCCGCGCAGCCTCTCCTGGGCGTACCAGCCGGCGATAAAGGCCATGGGGATGACAAAATGAATGCTGAGCCACGGCATTTTTTCCCCGGCGTAGGAAAGGACCAGCATCGTAACCACGAGCCACCAGACCAGGGATGGGAAAAAGCCGACGATTTCTTCATTGACCAGGGCCGTGGACCATCGGGTCAGCCCGGCCTGCTTTCGGGCCTGCTCGCTGCCGGCGAACAGCCAGTAAGCCAGAGCGCCCAGGAGAATGACGGCCGCGCCCACCAGACCGGGAAGTGTGGTCTGGGCTTCTCCGAACAGGCTGTTGGCCCGGTTGTACCACCAGCTGGCCAGCCCGTATGTTAGCCAGGTGGCGATCCCAATCCAGAACCAGTAGCGGACTGCCGGCAGGAGTCGATTCTTCATCGACCCGAGACGGATGGCCAGAAAACTGAGCACAAAGGGGAGGAATTCATAGAGCGGAGCGACGAAGGCGTAGTAAAAGTAAGGCTGGCTCCCCCGCTGGACATCGTGCTGCTCCAGCCAGTACCCGAGGGAATCGATGGTTCCGGAAAGCCAGCCGCCCGGATTGGTAAACAGCGAGGTGTAGAACAGCAGGAAAATCGTGTGGAAGATGGCCGCCGCGATCAGCCAGCGGCGCGAATCCCACCAGGTGCCAACCGCCACGCTGACTGCCAGGAGCGGGATCAGGAACAGCATCGTAAAGCCGAGGCCGTCGGCCAAAAAGATCCCCCAGCAGTCAAATGAAATCAAACGGGAAAAGAAAATCTGGAGGCTGCTCATCGACTCCTGACCGGCCAGGACGCAGGTACGAAGATCGTGAATAGTCGGGTTTCGTCCGGCAGTATTGACCAGAAAAGCGGTCATGAGGGGGAGGAGCAAGGTGGAAAAGAGAATGATGAGGTCAAATTCGGCATAGCGCTGCAGCCGGTGGCGCAGCTGGCGCGCGATCAGGAATAATCCCCCGCTGAAAATCACGAGGCCGAGCACCTCCGTCCAGCGGAAGAAGCCCTCCGCCGCGGAAGCGACCCCGTCGCCTGTCTCGAGGGTCGCGGTCGGATCGACCGCCAGCGGCTGGGTCACCTCCGCGATCCCATCCCCTTCATCCGGAACGGTCGCCCGCAGTCCGATAAACCCGCTGCCGACCAGGACCGCTCCCAGCAGGGCGACCAGCAGGGGCATGAGCATCTGGCGGATTTCTTTTCCCAGCCACCCATCGGCCAGAATCCGCACGAAGAGGCGGATCACGATAAAACTGCCGAATACGGCGGTATAGATGAAGGAAATTTCCATCGTGGCGTAGAGGAGCGCCAGGCCGGCCGCCCACCACCAGATCGACTGCTCCTTGCGATCCCGCAGATAGGTCCAGGAAGCGATGAAAACGATGAGCCAGCAGACGATGACGATGACGTCGTGGCGGATGTAGCGGGAGTAGTACGTGACGTAGGGGGAAATCAGGAGAATGAGGCTGGCGAAGACCGCGCCGCGCCGGCCGATCCAGCTGCGCAGGAAAAGGGGAATAAAAATCAGGATGACGCCGAGGATGGCCACCGGAATACGGGCGGTATAATCGTTGTGGCCGAACAGCCAGAAGGAGAGCGCCGTCAGGTGAAAGAGGGTCGGTCCGTGCATCAAGGGGGTATGGACATACCCGTCCCCGTTGTAGTACTGGTAGGAATACTGGGTGTGCAGGCTTTCGTCGTGGCTGACGACCCGATCCCCCAGGTTCCAGAAGCGAGAAACAACCGCCAGCAGGAAGATCGCGGCGTAGGAGATTTTTTCCCAATCCAGGAGCGCCAGCTCCCAGAGCGGCCGGTTCAACCAGCGCTGCACGAGATGGGGTTCACTTTCCTGGGTAGTCGTTATCTTGAAATCAGACATAAGCGGTTTTTCGCCCTGAAATTTGAATTTTTATGGATGATGCCTGTTTTCCAGGCTACTGCTGAACACCCGGCGTCTCAGCTGGGATCGGCGTGGCGCTCAGGCCGGGATGAACGACCGTGCGGGGTGGGATCGTCCCGGCGATGGTGGCCGTGGCGGTCAGGGTCGCGGTTGTGGTCCCGGCAGCCGGGGAAGAGGTCGCCACCGGCCGCCAGCTGATAACCGCCAGGGCCAGCAGCAGCACGAGCCCGGCCGCCGCCAGCGGCCGCCGCTGGGCGAGAGAAGGCCGCCGCCACCGGCGGCCCACCGGCGGAACCGGCATCAGCTCAGAGGCACGCGCGGCCGTCAGGGGAGGCTGCGCCTGAAAGGCCCCGCGCACTGCGGCGCCCAGACGGCGCTCGGCCTCGAGGGCGTCCAGGCAGCGCCGGCACTCCCGCAGGTGGCCGTCCACCACCGCCCGCCGCTCCGGGGGCAGGAGGTCGAGGACATAATCGGTTAACTCGGCGTCGACGTGATCCATGGTCTTTATCCCGTGCGCCGCGGCGAAGCAGGTATCTGTTTGGCTACAGCCGGCCCGCCAGCAGCGCTTTCAACGCCTGGTGAGCCAGGCGCATCCGGGATTCGGCCGTTTTGGCCGGAATGGCCAGAACCTGGCCGATTTCCTGGTAGGAAAATCCTTCAAAATAGCGCAGGTAGGCGGTTTCGCGCAGCTTGGGGGACAGCTCACCCAGGGCGCTCCAGACGATCTCCCGCCGCCGGCGCTGCTCAAATGCCTCATCTGGATAAACGGCCTGCTCGTCCCGGATCTGCACCGGGTCGGCTGCCCCATCCGGGCCGTCTGACGGGGCCAGGGGAAAAGTCGGCAGCACCTTGCGCCGCCGCTTGTTCCGGCAGCGGCTCACCGCGATGCGGTAGAGCCAGGTTTTAAAGGCCGACCGGCCGGGATCATACCGGTGGAGCCGGCGGAAGGCATATTCAAACGTATCCTGCAGCACTTCCTCGGCGTCTTCCCGGTGACGCAGCAGGCCGTATACCAGCCGGTAGACGAACCCGGCATGGCGGCGGAAGAGGATGGCATAGGCGGCCGTCTCCCCGGCCAGGCAGCGCTCGATCTGGGCCAGGGTCGGATCCCGCTCGGCCGGTTGGGCCGGGCCTTCCAGAGGAACGTCAAAGGTGATATCGGTCCAGAATGCCATAAGCGCTCGCCGGGTCATCCCGCGGCCT
Organism: Promineifilaceae bacterium (SeqCode); assembly: GCA_041568735.1. Lineage (GTDB taxonomy): Bacteria > Chloroflexota > Anaerolineae > Promineifilales > Promineifilaceae > WTJY01. The sequence goes on along the minus strand of JBFFZG010000094.1, from coordinate 8,369 downwards.
GCCGATCGGAATCGACGGCCACCTCAGCTTCCCTCCCGGGTCACCAGATCGGCTCGAATCCACAGGGTAATCGTTTCGCCGGTAATGGTCCAGGGGGATTCGCCAAACAGCCACCAGCGCAGCCCGGCCATGAACGGCAGGAGATTGGGCTGGTCATCCCGCTGGATGCGGAAATTCGAGCCGAGGTAATCCGCCCCCAGGGTGGGATCGGTTTCAGCCGGGGCGAGGACGAAATCGGCCAGCTCGCCGACGGGCACGGCCTCGCCCCAGGTCACGTTAAAATCGCGCAGATACCAGCGGAGCAGCGGCCGATCGACCGCCGAGGTCACCGTCACGGCCGCGGTTTCCCCCTTCAGGGCTCGGGCCGCCTCGGTCATCGTCCGGACGAGATAGGGCAGCTCCGGGTCGGCCGCTTCCGCGATCCAGACATCGCGGGTGTCAGAGCCGCCCCAGGTGCCCAGCCGCCAGGCTCCGTTCCAGTTGACGACGACGGCCACGACCAGAACGGCCAGCATCCCGGCCAGGAGACCGACCGGCCGCTCCCAAATCAGCAGGGTCAGCCAGACGACGAGGGCGATCAGCAGACAGAGGATCGCCAGGGCCAGGTTGCCGATATCGGCCGGGTCGTAGAGGCTCAGTCGGGCGAAGCGGTTGATATTGGCGGCGATCACCGCGGCCAGTACGAGCAGGAGGCCGGCCAGCTGCAGACCGCCGAGAACGAAGCCGTTCCCGCGCTCCTGCAAGGTGGCCAGCAGGGTGGAAACGACCAGGCCGTTCAGAAGATAGGCCGGCAGAACGAGCAGTGAAAGATTGCCGAAGGTGCCGGACTGGATCAGCACGAGCCCCAGAAAGGCCAGCAGCCAGTAGCTCAGCCGGGAGCCGATCTCATGACCGCGCCAGATCGCCCACAGGGCGACGGGCAGGGCCGGAAGCAGAACCGGGAACTCGTAGCGAACGAGAGCCAGCAGGGGATTGACCCAGGCGCGCAGACCGCCGGACCAGTCGAAGGCGGCGAGCCAGCGGGCCGGCAGGCCGGCCGCCAGGCCGATTCCCGGCAGGTACCAGAGAAGCAGGGTGGCGGACGCCAGGAAGGCGATGGCCAGCGGCAGCCAGAGCCGCTCCCAGGGGATCTGGCTTTCCGGCCTGCCGGGGCCTTCAATTCGATTTTGCAGAAAAATGACCGCGGCCAAAGCCGCCAGACCGCTGTAGAAGAGCGGATCGCTGGCCAGTCCCACCCCCAGAACCGGCGCCAGGAGCGCCCACCAGCGCGGGTTTTCTCCGGCGTAGAACCAGCCGATGAACAGGAGGGTCACGGCACAGATGGCCAGGCTGCTGCCTCCCGCGGATCGGGCGGCCGCCACCAGGGTCGGCGAAACGGCCAGCAGAAGCGCCGCGACCAGGACCCCGGCCCGGCCGAGGAGCGGCCGCAGCCACCAGGTCAGCCCGACGGTGACCACCCCGAAAAGGGCGGGAACGAGCCGCATGACGGGATCGGCAAAGCCGAGAATCTGGGTCAGCAGGGCGGTCAGGCTAAAATAGGCGGGGCTGCCGGGGAGGGTGTCCGGGAAGTCGGCCGCGGGCTGCCAGAAGGCCCAGACCCGCCAGGCCTCACCCGCCTCCAGGGGAGAAAGGGGAATGGCGTCGAGGCGGGCCAGGCGCAAGATCGCCGCCAACAGGAGAACGATGCCGAAAAGCAGATGCTCCATCGTCACAGCGGAGGCGATGGAGAACACCCTGGGTCTGGCAGCATCGGCCGCATCAATCTGCATCAAACGCATCCATTAAAAGGGTCGCCCACCGCGGCGGCGGCTCCAACTGGCCCACCGGCCGGCATGCGACCCTGCTTTCGTGTTTAACAGTCATACACGGCGGCAGACCGCCGTGCGCAGTAAGTGTAATCAAGAAAAGGGCCAATGACCAAATTGGCCGGCAAATATTGAAGGGGATCTAACCTTCCGGGCTTCATTCATCCCCGGGCGCCGGATCGACATAGGTAAATGTCGCCAGCGACCAGATCCGCAGCGTGCTGTCCTGCTCTTGAACGAGCAGGGTTTCGCCGTCTTCAACCCAACCGATCAGGGTCGCCCCTTCGAGAAAATAGGTGTCGGCGACAAACGCCAGGTCCTCGGTCAGCAGGTAAACCTGGATCTCAAAAGTGAGATCGTCGATCTGGACGGCGAGCTGGCGGTTTTCCGGCGACCAGAGCATGCGGGTCGGCCGGGTACCGCTGAGGGGACTGCCGTCGAGCTGCCGGGGAGCGAAGGGGTCGCGGCCGTCGAGGGGAATGATCAGGAACGGGTCGGCCGGAAATATCAGGAGCTCTCGGGTCAGATCCCAGAGCGGTTCGTCCCCCACCCAGCCAAATTCCGCCTGCAGGCCGGCCGTGGCGGTCGTTTGAATGGAACCGCCATCGACCGGCGCCACCAGGAGCTGTCCGTCTTTGACGTAAGCGATGGTTTTCCCATCGGGAGCGAAGCTGAAATAGGGATCGATGTCGCTGTCGAGGGGGGTTTCGCTCCCGTCGTCCGCCAGGAGAACCAGGTTAAACGCCGTGCCGTCGTGCCGGGCGACGGCCGCCAAATCAACGGCCAGCGGGTCAGGATTGAGCGCCACCCGGCCGACCTGGCCGTCGAGGACCGGCCGTGGGTCATTCGTGAAATCGTACAGCCAGAAATCGGTGACTGAATCGACCCCATTGCCGGCGGCGGACCAGAACTGGGTGCCGTAGGCGATGCCGCGGCCCGGCCGGAAGTCAAAGAACACTTCGATGGGGGTCGGGGCCGCCTCCAGGGCCGGCCGGCCGTCCCGCAGCACGACGATCGGTTCGCCGTAATCGCCGAAGCTGTACGGGAGCCAGACGAGCTCCGGAACCTGGTCCGGATTGCTCACTGGATCCGGGGCGGCGGTCGCCGCGGGAAGCGGCGTGGCGGTCGGCGTGGGAAGCGGCGTGGCGGTGGGCGGCCGGGGAGTCGATGTGGGCGGCCGGGGAGTCGGCGTAGGCGGCGCGGTCGGCGGCAGGGTGGCGGCCGCGGTGGGGAGAGGCGGCCGGGTCGGGGTCGTCGGGGCGGCTCCGCTTCCCGTCTGACCCCGGCCGCACGCGGAAACGGCGAGCAGCAGGAGGAGCAGCAGGCCCCGAAAGAGTACCAGGTGGGTGGGTTGTCTGGCGGTCAGGCGCATCACAAATCGGCCCGGTTCAGATCGCGGATCCGCCCGTAATTGTCTGGTACGGCGGCCATTTGTCAAATTGCGGCCGATTCATCCGGTCAGGGGGTGCGCATTTCGGCCGAGAGCTGGCGCAGCGCCTGTTTGCGCGCCAGCCGCTCCTGCCGTGCCCGGAGGACCGTCGGCGGGGCGGCCCGCAGGCTGCAGTGCGCCTCATCCAGTGAACAGCGCTCACAGGTTTCATTGATCAATTCGACGTTGATCGCGGGATCGTCGGCGAAGCGGATGACATCGAAGAGGCCGGCTTCGGCCCGAAAGCCGATGATGCCGCAGCTGTTGATCTCTTCATCCAGGGGAGAGGGGCGGGCGAAGCCGAAGCAGAGGAAGCGATCGCGTGAATCGAGGTAGTCGGACATCTGTACGCCGACGATCGGTCGTTCGATGTCGTGCATCACACCGGCCTGGCGATCTCGCTCGAGGTGGCGGAGCAGGCGAATGACGAGCCAGTGGCGGCAGAAGTGTTCGTCGACCGCCAGGCCGTTGGGCACCCGCAGCCGGTTGAGATTGAGCTGCTTGACCAGCCGGTAGCGATCTCCGGCAGCCTGATGCACCCGCAGAAAATGGAGCTTGACGCCAAAAAACTGCGGCACGAGTTCGCTGAAGCGGTACATAAGCGATTCGGGAGAGACCCCGTAGCGGCCGAGCATCTCCAGCAGCGGCTCCGGCGACCAGGTTTCCCGGTCGAAAAAGCGCTGGATATCGGGCAGAATTGCCTGGCGGGGCATGAGCAGGACGCCGGCAAAATAAGAGGCCTTGAAATCGTTGAGCACCTGCTGAAACGAGTCGACCTGATCCGGCGAGGAGGTATAAGCCCGGTCGGTCAGGTTGAGCACCTCATAGCCGATTTCGCGGGCGAGCAGAAATTTAATCTGATAGGGGTGGAGCTGCGTGTTGATCAGCAAACGCGGCCGGGTCCCTCTGACAAAGACCGACCGGTAGTGGCCGAGCGCCTCGTCGTTTTTCAGCCGCTCCTCGTCGATTTCGTAGCCAAAATCCCCTTCGACGATCGTGCGCAGCCGGGCCAGGCTGATGGGCAGTTCTTTGAGCAGCCCCTTCTTGACGGCGTAGCGGGCGGCCGCCTCTTCCAGGTCGGGGAAATAATTTTCGTGGAGCTCCTGGTAGGAGCGCAGGGCCGACCAGAGGAAATGCTGCTCCTTCATGTCGTACTCCCGGCCGATTTCGGTCAGGGTGTGGAGCAGCGCGCTGGCTTTATCCGGGGCGCGGGTCAGCACAGTGACCAGGTCGCTCATTTCGATCCCAAACTCGTCAAACGGGAACTGGCCCAGGACGGGCGAGGAGAGGGCGGAGCCGAGGTGGGTCAGCGGCGGCTCGAGCCGGATCGAAACCAGGTCGTCGTAGGATTTGTTCAGCACCTCCGCCATGCGCATGATTTTGTCGTTGCGCGGATATTTTCGCCCCTTTTCAATTTCCGTGACGTAGGAAGGGGACAGGTCGCAGAGGGCGGCGAACTCCGACAGGGTCAGGTCGCTTTCCGTGCGGGCCTGCTTGACTTTCATGCCGAAAATGATGTTGATGAGCTGAGCGTTCATAGGGTTAATCGGGAACGGGGAACGGGGAACAGGGAACGGGTACGCTTGAGTGAATGATGCTGGATTTTACCAGGAAATTGGGGAAAGGGGCGCGGCAGTCAACTGAACAATTGTTCAATTTGTGCCAAATTTCACATTTGTGCCTTGACAAACCATTATAAACCATTAAAATGCCCACTACAAGCGAAAATTCGCTAGTAAAAAATATTTATTGGCTGATTTTTGCGGAACGTTAATGATTTGAATCGTCTGGCTGACGGGTGGAGGGAATTCGATCTGCGCCATCGAACCCGCGGAAAAAAACCGATGCAGCGATCATCCTCTCGCCAGCGGATGCCCCCTGCCGACCACGAACCCAGACAGCTTCCGAATTAATCGAATCCCGACATAAAAATTGTGGCTCTAAGCTATCCGGCTCCAAATTACGGAACACCGCCAAAATTCCCGCCGACTTTCGACTTTCAACTTTCGACTCTCACCTATCGACTGACCCATCACTCTTTTCGGAGGCCTCATGATCGACTTCTACCCCGCCAGCCTGATCAACCGCACCGGCATCACCGCCGCCATCACGCCGGAGACGGCTCACATTCTGACGCCGCGCGCCCTCGATTTTATCGCCGGCCTGGAACGGGCGTTTGGCGCCCGGCGGCGGGAGCTCCTGGCCGCCCGGCTTGAGCGGCAGCAGCGTCTGGACGGGGGGGAAAATCCGGATTTCTTGCCGGAAACGGCCAAGATCCGCGCTGGAGACTGGAAGGTCGCCCCGGTGCCGGCCCACCTCGAAAAGCGCTGGGTGGAAATTACCGGCCCGACCGACCGGAAAATGATCATCAACGCCCTCAACTCCGGGGCGGACGTTTTCATGGCCGATTTTGAGGACGCCAATTCACCCACCTGGTTCAACATGATCGACGGGCAGACCAATCTCAAGCTGGCCGTCAACCGGCAGGTCGATTTCACCTCCTCAGAGGGGAAGCACTACAGGCTGAAAAAGGAGCATGCCCTGCTGTTCGTGCGGCCGCGGGGCCTGCACCTTGAAGAAAAACACATCCAGATCGACGGCCATCCCGCATCCGCCAGCCTGGTCGATTTTGGCCTCTATTTCTTCCACAATGCCAAAAAACTGCTGAAAAACGGAGCCGGCCCCTACTTTTACCTGCCAAAGCTGGAGGGCCATCTCGAGGCCCGCTGGTGGAACGAGGTCTTCAAACTGGCCCAGGATGAGCTGGCCATCCCCCAGGGAACGATCAAGGCGACCGTGCTGATCGAAACCATCCTGGCCGCGTTCGAAATGGATGAAATTCTCTACGAGCTGCGCGACCATTCGGCCGGATTAAACGCCGGCCGCTGGGACTACATCTTCAGCTGCATTAAAAAGTTCGGCTCCCGGCCCGACTTCCTGCTGCCCGACCGCTCCCAGATCACGATGACCGTGCCGTTCATGCACGCCTACACCGAACGGCTCATCCAGACCTGCCATCGGCGGGGAACGCACGCCATGGGGGGAATGTCCGCCTTCATTCCCAACCGCAAAGAACCGGAGATCACCCGGACCGCCCTGGACAGGGTGCGCGCCGATAAGGAGCGGGAGTCGGCCGCCGGCCATGACGGCACCTGGGTCGCCCACCCCGATCTCGTGCCGATCGTCGCCAAAATCTTCGAAGAAGCGCTGGCCCACCATCCCCACCAGAAAGGGCGTCTGCGCCCCGAAGTCGACGTCCGGGCGTCCGATCTGCTCGATTTTTCTGTGGCGGACGGCCGGATTACCGAACAGGGACTGCGCACCAATATCAATGTGACCCTGCTCTATCTCGAATCCTGGCTCAACGGCCGGGGAGCGGCCGCCCTCTACAACTTGATGGAAGACACGGCCACGGCCGAAATCTCCAGGGCCCAGCTCTGGAACTGGATCCACCACCCGGAGGGAAAACTCGAGGACGGCCGCCAGATCACCCTGCCCCTATGCCGCGAGGTCATGGAAGAGGAACTCGGGACCATCCACAACCTGGTCGGGGAAGAAGCCTACGCCGCCGGCCAGTTCAAAACCGCGGCCCACCTCCTCGACCAGCTGCTCACGGCCGACCCCTTCGTCGAGTTCCTGACCCTGCCGGGGTATGGGCTGTTGGGATAGGGACGGGGGTTGGGAGTTGGGAGTTAGGGATTGGCCGCGACCCCTGACCCGGCACTCGGTACTCGGTACTCGGTACTTTAAACTTTCCACTTTCATCTTTCGACTCATTCTGGAGGTTTCATGTCAAAATACGGCGCGATGAACGGCCACGGGGCTCAGGAGGAAATGGCGGCAGATTGGGCGGCGAATCCGCGGTGGGAGGGCATTGTGCGGCCGTACACCGCCGCGGATGTTCAGCGGCTGCGCGGATCGATCCAGATTGAATACACCCTGGCCCGGCTCGGAGCGGAGCGGCTGTGGTACCTGATGGAAACACAGCCCTTTGTGCGGGCGCTGGGCGCCCTGACCGGCAACCAGGCGGTGCAGATGGTCCAGGCCGGTCTGCAGGCGATTTATCTGTCCGGATGGCAGGTGGCGGCCGATGCCAACAGCGCCGCCGAAACCTATCCCGATCAGAGCATTTACCCGGCCGACAGCGCGCCTAAACTGGTGCGGCGCATCAACAACGCCCTCCTGCGGGCCGACCAGATCGACCATATGAACGGCGGCTCGAATACTTACTGGCTAGCCCCAATTTTCGCCGACGCCGAAGCCGGCTTTGGCGGCAATCTCAACGCCTTTGAACTGATGAAGGCGATGATCGAAGCCGGGGCGGCCGCAGTTCATTTCGAAGATCAGCTCTCCTCGGCCAAAAAATGCGGTCACATGGGGGGCAAGGTGCTCGTCCCGGTCCAGGAACACATCAACAAGCTCGTCGCCGCCCGCCTGGCGGCCGATGTGCTCGGCGTCTCAACCCTGGTCGTGGCCCGCACCGATGCCGAATCGGGCAGCCTGCTCAACAGTGATATCGACGAGCGGGATCGGCCGTTTGTCATCCCAGGCTCGCGCACCGCGGAAGGGTTCTACGAAGTCCGCTGCGGCCTCGATTTCGGCATCATGCGCGCTCTCGAATACGCCCCCTACGCCGATCTGCTCTGGCTCGAAACCAGCACGCCTGACCTCGATCAGGCCCGCCGCTTTGCCGAAGCGATTCACGCCCGTTATCCGGGTAAAAAACTGGCCTACAACTGCTCCCCGAGCTTCAACTGGCGGCTGAACCTCGATCCGGAAACTATCGAGACCTTCCAGGAAGAGCTCGGCCGGATGGGGTACGCCTTCCAGTTCGTGACCCTGGCCGGCTTCCACCAGCTTAACACCGGCATGTTTGAGCTGGCTCGCGGCTACGCCCAACGCGGCATGGGGGCTTACTCTGAAATGCAGGAGCGGGAATTCGCCCTCCAGGCCGAAGGTTTCAAAGCGGTCAAGCACCAGAGCTTCGTCGGCGCCGGCTACTTCGATCTCGTCCAGACGACCGTCACCCAGGGACAGGCGTCGACTACCGCCCTGTCCGGCTCCACCGAAGAAGCCCAGTTCCACGACCACTGAACAATTGTTCATAATTGACAAGGCGCCTCCCCGGGGGGGGG
>JBFFZG010000093.1:0-15194 GCA_041568735.1 Promineifilaceae bacterium (SeqCode) | reverse complement strand
TGAAAACGCGGCCGGCGGCAGCCTGGAGGGGCTGCTCTCTCGCCTGCTGGTGAGGGGGATATTTGAGATGAGCGGCAGCCTGCTGAACCGGCAGACCGAGGAATTTGAGGACCGCAATCAGTTCCTCTATTTCCTCCTGGGGATCATTTCCACCGCCCGCACCCTGACGGGCGAAGGCGATGCGCCGGCCGCCGACCCTTCGTCCCCACCGATTGAATCGGATGCGCCGCCGGCCGGCGGGGACGACTGGCGGGACCTCCTCGTATGATCGATCCGATCGCCGCCCTCATTGACCAGACCAACCGTTTTCACCTGCCCTCGCCTTTTGACCCGGCCGGCGCCTGGTACAAAGAGTGGTACCACTTCTGCCTGCCGGCCCCGGAATTCGACCTGATCGTCAATTTCAACCTGAGCGCCGACGTGCGGCCGGCCGCCAGCCCGGGAAGCCAGATCGCCCGCCTCGTCGTCCTGCTCCGCGAACAGGGGGGAGCGTGGGAGGGCGATGTCGATACGATCCCCGTGCGGGATGTCGCCATCCGACCAGAGACGATCGACATCGCCTTTGGCCACAATCGGGTGCGCCTGCGGAACGGCGGCTTTGAGCTGTCGCTCGCCCTGCAGAACCGGCCGGTCGCCCTGACCCTCTTCCTCGAGCCGGTCGCCCTTCCCCTGCTGATGCGCAGCAATACGCCAGTCGGGCAGGGGCGCATCAACTGGATCGTCGTGCCGCGCCTGCGGGCTGGCGGCACCGTAATCGCCGGCGAACGGGTCTACCGGCTGGAAAACTGCCCCGCCTACCACGATCACAACTGGGGCAGCTGGCTCTGGGGACACGATCTGGCCTGGGAGTGGGGCTTTGCCCTGCCCACGGCCGGCGGGGTCCCCTGGAGCATCGTGTTCGATCGGACAACCGACCGCGGGCGGAACCGGCTGCGAGAACTGACCCTGGCCGTCTGGCGGGGGGAGAAGCTCCACCGGGTGTTCACGCAAAACGAACTCGCGGTGCAGAGCCAGGGGTATCTCACGGGCGCACGGCCGCCGAAATTCCCCCGGGTCGCCGGCCTGCTCGTGCCAGGCAGCACCGGCGACATTCCCCGCCGCCTCCTGATCAGCGCCCGGCAGGGCGACGACGCGCTGGAGCTGCTCTTTGAGGCCGCCGCCTCGGCCCAGATCGTCATTCCCAACGAAACCGATCTGGACAACACGGTGATCAACGAGGTGACCGGCCGCCTGACGGCCCGCGGCCAGATCAGGCAGGAACCGCTCGAGCTCGACGGGAGAGGCATCTTTGAATTCCTCACCTGACCTGGCAACGGCCGGCGCCTTCGTGCGGACCAGCCTGGCCCTGCTGCGGCAGGAATACGGCGACGTTTATTTCCTGCTCTGCCGGCGGCTGGCGCCGCGCGCCCTGCTGCTCGTCATCGACGGCGAGGAAATTCCCCTGCGCTTCACCCCTTTTGAGATCGAATTCCCGGCCGCCCTCCCCCGGCCGCGGGTGCACTGCCAGACGACGAGCGAGGCGATCCTCGACGTGATCGACGCCCGCCTGACGCTGAACGAGGCGGTGGCGGCCGGCCGGCTGATTCTGGTCGGGGACACGGCCGATCTCTCCCTCTTTCACGACGGCCTGATCGACTATGTGCGCGGCATGGTCCGCGCCCCTTCTGCCCCCTTTCTCCTGGAGCGCTTCCGCCGTTTCGCCGAGGTGCGGCCGGATTCCCCCTGATTCATTTCATCTCATTTCATGGCGACTACGAGGCCGATGCCCGGCAGCAGCTCCTCCCAGTAAAACTGGGAAAAGCCGGCGGCCTGAAAGCGGGCCTGGAACTCCTCACCACTGTGATACCCCATCCAGCCGGGGTCGGCCCAGGCCGCCAGCCACTCCGAGAGCCGCTTGTACCACTCCGGACCGGGATCGAGGACAAAGGTGTAGCCGCCCGGCCGCAGAACCCGGTAGAACTCCGACACCGCGGCGGCCGGTTCCGGGTAGTGGTGGAAGGCGAGCGAGCAGAAGGTGGCGTCGAAGCGGCCGCTGAAATGGGAGGGCAGGCGGGCCACATCGGCCTGGAAGTAGGCCATGTTGACGATCCCCTGCTGGCGGGACTGCTCGAAGGTGGTCTGCACCATGGCGGCCGCCAGGTCGGCGGCGACCACTTCCCCGTCGGGCACCAGCGTGGCCAGGGTCAGCGCTTCGGTGCCGGCGCCGCAGCTCGTGTCGATCAGCCGGGCGTCTGGCCGCAGGTAGGGGCGCATGATTTTGAGCGCCTCCTGGAACAGCGGCCCGGAGTAAGGCTCGGTGAAGCGCTCGTACTCCGCGGCAATCCGGTCGAATTCCTCGACCAGATCGTAGCGGGCCGGCCGTTCTTCCAGGAGGACGGGAAAGGGCTCGCGCTGGCTGTAATACGGGCCGAGCCCCGGCCGGAGCGGCCGCGGCGGCCGCACGCCGATGTGCGGCGGCGTGTAGAGCCCCAGCTCCTTGAGGGCCAGGCTGGGGTAGAGCACGGTCAGCGCGTACTGCCACATGTGGCTGACCAGGGCCGCCCCGGAGACTTCCTGTTCGTCCGGTGTAAAAGGCGCTTCCGTCATGCGTCCTCCTCGAGCGCGGGTTCAGGCGCCGGCAAGGCATTCGGCTTCCCTCCTAGTTGTATTGTAAGGCCCGGCCGCCGGCTGTCAACGCCGCCGGGCGGTGCCGATTTTCCCGGAAACTGGCAGTTTCCGGGAAAATTAGAGCCTACTCCCTGCGCTGACGGAAAAACTCCCGACTTTTTTCGATTTTCTCCAGCCCCCGTCCCAGACGGATCACCGGCACGAGCGGGAAGGAATAGTGCGGCCGGTTGGCGCCTGCCAGCCACACCTGCCGGCCGGTGCCGGGTTGGGATACAATCGAGCGGCATGAACTGGAGACACCCAACCCGTCATCGAGGGGTCCGATGACCCCGTTCATCTGCCGCACCTGCGGCACACAGTTCCCCCCGGCAGACCATGAACCGGCCGGCTGCCCGATCTGCCAGGATGAGCGCCAGTACATCGGCTGGGATGGGCAGCAGTGGACGACTATGGCCGCCCTGCAGGCTGATCATCACAATCGGATCGAGACAGAAGAGGCGGGATTGACCGGCATCGGCACCGAGCCCGCCTTCGCCATCGCCCAGCGGGCCCTGCTGGTGCAGACAGCGGCAGGGAATCTGCTCTGGGACTGCATCAGCCTGCTCGACGAGAAGACGGTGGGGGCCGTCAACGCCCTGGGCGGCATCCGCGCCATCGCCATCTCCCATCCCCACTACTACTCGTCGATGGTCGACTGGGCGCGCGCCTTCGATGCCCCGATCTTCCTGCACGCGGCCGACCGGGAGTGGGTCATGCGGCCGGACCGGGCGATCGAATTCTGGGAGGGGCAGCATCGACCGCTGTGGGATGGGCTGACCCTGATTCGCGGCGGCGGCCATTTCGAAGGCGGGACGATCCTCCACTGGCCGGCCGGGGCCGGGGGCCGGGGGGCGCTGCTGACGGGGGATATCATTCAGGTCGTCTCCGACCGCCGCTGGGTCAGTTTCATGTACAGCTACCCGAACCTGATTCCCCTGCCGGCCGCCGCCGTGCGCCGGCTGCTGGCGGCTGTCGAGCCGCTTCCTTTCGACCGTATCTACGGCGCCTGGTGGGGGCGGGTCGTGCGTCAGGAGGCCCGAGCGGCGGTGACCCACTCGGCCGCCCGCTACCTGCGGGCTATCGAAAGCTAAAACGGCGGCCGGGAATATTCCCAGCCGCCGTTTGCGGGTACGGCAGAACGGATCGGCCGATCAGCCGGGAGGCGGCGCGAGGAGGGTTTCGCGCAGACTCTCCAGCGCGCGCTTTTTCGGCACGTAGTAGCGGTTGACCTCCCAGCGGCTGCCGGCAAAGGTGGCCGGAAAGATCACCAGCCCCAGCACCAGGGCCCAGAGCCATTTCCCATTGAGCAGGAAATAGACCGAGGCGACCAGGAAAATCGGCAGCAGATACCAGACGATAATGGTGCGGCTCTGGTTAATCAGGAAGTTGATCTGCCAGAGCGCCTTATCGAGCTCTCCCAGCACCGTCGGGGCAAAGCGCTCGCCGGCCTTGCGGCGAGTAAGGCGGCGGACCAGGGCGAAAACGCCGTAGGCGAGGTAAAGCGCTGGCAGGACGTAGTAAAGGAGAGGCTCCTGGTCGTAGAACGCTTCGACGGCCAGGACGACGCCAACCAGCAGGTTGGCCACGATCATGATCCATTCAAAGATACCGACGAGCCGGTTTACCGATTGTCCTTTGCGCCGAATACGATCGTGCAGCGCCTGTTCGTTAATCGCGTACAATTTTTCGTCGTTTTGACTGTTCCAGATTACCTGCATTTCTTCAAACTCCATGATGGTTTAACTCCTGGGATTGGTTGACCAGATGCCGCTTGATCCGGTGTATCCGGACTCCGACATGGCTCTGGGAGATGCCGATCAGGTCGGCGATTTCCGCGTAGCTGAAGCCGTCGAGCTGCAGCAGGCAGATCGAGCGGTCGATCGGCTCCAACCGGCCTATTTGCTCGTACAGCCAGTCGAGGCGTTCGTCGGTTGGCTGGGCGGCCGCAATCAACGTTTGCTCCAGCTCGCCCAGAGAGCTCGTCTGCGGCCGTTTTGTCTCCTTGCGGACCCAGGTTGCTGCCGCATAGAGGGCGACCCGATAGATCCAGGTCGACGGTTTGGCCTCTCCCCGATAGTCGGGAATCGATCGCCACAGCTGGAGCGAGATCTCTTGAAACAAATCCTCCCGGTCGTGCACATTGAAGGCGTTGGCCCGCACGATTTTAAAAAGGATGCCCCGGTGTTTTTCAAGCCAATCATCAAAAATTTGTTTCTGCTGTCGCTCATTCAAAGGCAGCTTCCTTATGGATTAATAATCGCTTTACTATAACTGGTAACCAAAACGGGGCGATTTCTTACAAAATGGCCGGAACTCAGGCAAATCGAGGACCTTCGGAGTGGATTGAGCTTGGTTTGACCGACGCCTCCTATCAGAAGGGCATCAGTAAATTTGGTCGATTGGCCGGATGAACGATATACTCGATCGTTCTGGCCTTTTTCCGCCCATTGGGGCACACGACAGGGACCAGAATCCACAATAATTAAACGATTTTTCGGGCTGAGGGTGCGACTTGGCTCAGTCGAGTCAAGGAGACCTCTCAATGAGCTTTAAACAATTTACTCTCGATGCACGCCTGATGGCCGGCATCAAGGGGGCAGGCTACACCACACCGACCCCAATTCAAGACCAGGCGATTCCCCAAATTTTGGCCGGGAACGACGTGCTTGGTCTCGCCCAAACTGGCACCGGCAAAACGGCCGCCTTCATGCTGCCGATTCTGCAGCGGCTGCTGACCGGACCCCAGCGCCGGGTGCGGGCGCTGATCATCGCCCCGACCCGGGAGCTGGCCGAACAAATCTATGAAACCGGCCGCGCGCTCGGCCGCCAGACCAACATTCGTTCCATGACGATTTATGGTGGGGTGAGCAAGAGCCGCCAGGAAGAAGGCATCCGTCGGGGCGCTGAATTGATCATCGCCTGTCCCGGCCGGCTGCTCGATCATCTCAATGATGGCAACCTCGATCTTTCCCAGGTGGAGGTTCTCGTCCTGGACGAAGCGGATCGGATGTGTGATATGGGCTTTCTACCCGATATTCGCCGCATCCTCAAACACCTGCCGGCCCGGCGCCAGACGCTTTTTTTCTCGGCGACGATGCCGGATGATATCCGCCAGCTGTCGACGCAGATCCTGCAGCGGCCGGTGACCGTCCAGGTGGGCGATATCGCTCCGGCTGAAACCGTCGAGCACGCCCTCTATCCGGTCAGCGATCCCCTGAAGAAAAAACTGCTCCTGGCCCTCCTCGCAAAAAAGGCCACCGGCCGCGTGCTCGTCTTCACCCGGACCAAGTACCGGGCGCGCAACCTGGCACGGGACCTGGCCAAATCGGAATTCCGGGTCTCCGCCCTGCAGGGAAACATGTCACAAAATCAGCGGCTGAAGGCCATCAACGGCTTCCGCGCAGGAAAATTTGACATCCTGACCGCCACGGATATCGCCGCGCGCGGAATCGACGTCTCGGAGATCACCCATGTCATTAATTTTGACATGCCGGACACGGTCGAAGCCTATACCCACCGCATCGGCCGCACCGGCCGGGCAGAGCAGGCCGGAGAAGCCTTTACCTTTGCCGCCCCGGGGGACGAACCGATGATTCGCCAGATCGAACGGGTGCTCGGGGAGCCAATCGAGCGGCGGCAGCTGCCCGATTTCGATTACGAGGGTTTCAACCCGGCCGTCGCCGTCGCTCCACAACCCCACCGCGGCCACATGCCTCAGTCAAACCGACCGTCTTCAGCCGGAAATAATCAGCGGCGGCGGCATAAGCACAACCGCGGTCGTCGATCCTGAGGGTTATCAACCTTTCCCCGGCCGTTCCCGGAATGGCAGGCAGCTGAGATCCATTGCCATCAAAGTAGGCGAGCTCAGGTCGACCGGGGAGGACGGCCAGCCGGCCTGCGCACCCAGCCTAGCTTCAACTCGACCAGACCTCGCAAGGGGCCTGGTCTTTTTTTTGTTTGGGCGGCGGCAGCCCGTGCGCTGCCCTGGCAAAACACTGTGGATCGGGGGGGCGCCAGGATTTATGATTTCCAGTTTTACCTGCCATCTGAAAAGCGAAAATTAGACGTTCAGGAATCGCCACCCGTTTATCCCCACCCCCAGGGCAAGGTTAAAGCCTGTTGATCCAGGATAGGGCTGAGCGCTCCCCTGGATTAACCCCATACCCGGAGGAAGGGGATAGTCCGGATAAGGGTAAAACATTTCTTAAAATCTGGCACGCATCCAATCGGGAGATTCCGGTGCCCGCCGGCTGTTTTATGGGTTAAACTAAACTTAAATCTCTTTAACTGTTACCCAGGGAATCGATGTCGGCATGAAGCATGATGTTCAGAACAGGTGCGGCTGGACGGGTGGAGGTTCCGCTTGAGCCGCTTTATCTGGATCGCGATCGGGGCGGCCCTGGGCGCCAACGCCCGCTACATCGTCGGCGTGTGGGCAGCCGGCCGCTTCGGGGCCGATTTTCCCTACGGCACCCTGATCGTGAACGTGACCGGCAGCTTCGTCCTCGGCTTCCTGCTGGCACTGGCCACCGGCCGGGGGAGCCTGTCGCCGGAGCTGCGGCTGCTGCTGGCGGTCGGATTCCTCGGCTCCTACACGACCTTTTCCTCGTTTACGGTGGAGACCGCCGCCCTGTGGCGGGAGGCCGGCCTCTGGCGCGGCCTGCTGAATATTTTCACGAACAACGGCGTCGGCCTGGCTTTTGCCCTGCTGGGAACGGCCGCCGGCCGGCTGCTCGAGACGGGAGCGTGAGAGATGGCGATCCAGGACAAAGCGCGGCGGGTAACCCTTTATATGGGCGAAAGCGATCACCAGCGGGGTAAGGCGCTCTATATGGCCGTTCTGGAGCTCCTCAAAAACGAAGGGGCGGCCGGGGCCACCGTCCTGCGGGGGCTGGCCGGCTTCGGCGCCGGCGGCC
The DNA here is from genome assembly GCA_041568735.1 of Promineifilaceae bacterium (SeqCode). Lineage (GTDB taxonomy): Bacteria > Chloroflexota > Anaerolineae > Promineifilales > Promineifilaceae > WTJY01. The sequence goes on along the minus strand of JBFFZG010000093.1, from coordinate 7,632 downwards.
GCCTGCATACGGCCGGGATCGTCGACCTGGCCCACGATCTGCCGCTGCGGCTGGAATGGGTCGACACCCCGGAAGCTGTCGAGCGCCTGCTGCCCCGGATTCGCCGGCTGGCGGACGAGGCGCTGATCACCGTCGAGGAAGTCGAGATCGTGCAGCACCCCCCCGCCGGGCGGGCCGATCCGCTCGAGCAGCCGACCGCCGCCGTCATGAAGCGAGACCCGGTGGCCATCCGGCCGGATACGCCGCTGGCCGAGATCATCCGCCTGCTCCTCGAAAAAGAGAGCCGCAGCCTGCCGGTGGTCGACGATGTGGGCCGAGCGGCCGGCATCATCACCGACGGGGATCTGCTGCGCCGGGTCGGGCTTTCGGCCCGGCTGGACGATCCAGACGCGCTTCTGGCCCGGCTGGCCGAGCTGCGCCGCCGGCCGGAGACGGCCGCCGAGCTGATGACCCGGCCGGTCATCGCCGTCGGCGCCGGGGAGCCGCTGCGGCGGGCGGCCAGCCTGATGGTGGAAAAGGATCTCAAGCGGCTGCCGGTGATCGGCGAGGACGGCCGGCTGGCCGGCTGGGTGAGCCGGGTCGATATCCTGCGGGCGCTGGCCCGCCACCGGCCGGCCGGCGATGGAGAGGAGGAAGAGGAGGCCGTCCCTACCGGCACCGCTCTGACCGAGCTGATGTACCGGGATGTGCCCACCGTCCCGGTCGACACCCCGCTGGAAGAAATACTGGCGGCGATCGAGCGCACCCGCCGCCGCCGGGTGGTCGTCGTCAACGACCGGCAGCAGGTCGTCGGCCTGATCACCGATGGGGATCTGCTGCGCCGCAGCCGGCCAGGGGCACAGCCGGGCGTCCTGGCCCGCCTGCGCGAGATTCTGACCGGCCAGCCCCCTTCCGTTCGCCTGCCTGAAGCCGGCCAGACCGCGGCTGAGCTGATGACGGCGCCGGCGCTGACCGTGCGGCCCGAAACGCCGCTGGCCGATGCCCTGCAGCTGATGCTGGCCCATCAGATCAAGCGGCTGCCGGTCGTCGACGCTGAGGGGCGGCTGCTGGGGCTGCTCGGCCGGGCCAGCCTGCTGCGCGGCCTGCTGCAAGCCGGCGGCTGAGGGGGAGACCGGACCTCCCGGCCGCGGCCGAGGTCCGGATACAGGCGACCCTGTTGGAATGAAACCCGATCGGCGTTAGAATGATCGGGTAAACTGACGTACAGCCAAACCCGATGACCGGCCACACACCCCTGCCCACCGACCCGGACAGCCTGGGGCCGCAGTGCTGCGAGCAAAATGATGTTTTTCGCCGCACCGGCGCCTCGGATGAGCGCTTCTGCCTGGAGCTGTTTCGCCTGGCGCTCCAGGAGGAGCGGCCGGCGGCCTGGACCTGGGTCCACCGCTGCCACGAAAACCAGGTCGCCCGAGCGATCCGGACCCACCGCAGCCTCAACGGGTGCGCCGAGGAAGTCGAAGATCTGGTCCAGCTGGCCTTTACCAAATTCGCCCGCTTCGCCCGCTTTCAACCGCCGCTGCCGGCCATCGTCAGCTACCTGCGGGCCTGCGCCGACAGCGTGGTCATTGACTGCGCCCGCCGCCGGCAGGCGACCGACTACGCCCTCTCGCTCGACGATCCCGAGCTCAACCCCGGTCTGCTGCCGGCCGCCGAGGATGATCCGGCCGCCGCCATTCAGGAGACCCTGGAGCGAGATGCCCTGTGGGCGGCCGTGCTCGGCTTCGCCCAGGATGATCTCGAGCGGCTGGTCGCCTTCTACGCCCTGCACCAGGGAGCCCGGCCGGCGGAAATCCAGGCTCGCTTTCCCGATCTCTTTACCGCGCCGGCCCAGGTCAGCCAGATTCGGGACAATTTCGTGCGCCGGCTCAAACGCAATCGGGAAATCCTGGAACCGCTGCTGGATGACGGAATCAAAGAAGCGGCCGCGTATAAACCGGTAGATGATAATGGGGGAATGGAATGACCCACAATGACTCCTTTTGAAGATGCTCTAGGTGCCGCGCTCTTTCGCCGCTCCTGTCCCAACAGCCTCGATCTGGTTCGCTACTACGACGGCGCGCTGGCGGCAGAGATGGCCGCCCCCATCGATCGCCACCTGGAGATCTGCGCCCACTGCCAGGACGAGCTGCACCGGCTCAACGCCGCCCGGCGGGCGGGGGCGCCGGCCCGCCCCGAGCCGGCGCCGGCGCCAGGCCTGGGGGAGCGGGTGCGCATCTGGATCGGCCGGCTCCTCCCTCCGGCCGGCGCCCTGCAGCCGGCCATGGCCCTGCGGGGACAGGGGGCTCGCACCTACGACGTCGGCGGCCGCCGCCTCCTGCTCGATATTCAGCCCGACCGGAGCCAGCCGCGGCAGCGCACGATCGTCGGCCGGCTGACCGGCGGAAAAGGGGATCCGGCCGTGCGGACCGCCTTTCTGATGCGGGCCGGCGAAACGGCCGGTGCCGGGCCGATTCAGGCCGGCGGCCAGTTTATTCTGCGCGGGGTGGCCCCGGCCGCCTACCGGCTCATTCTGGCCGGCGAAGGGATTGAACTCCACATCCCCGACCTCGACCTGACCGGGGGGTAGCCGGCTCGTTTCGATTTGTTTCGGGAGGGGCCGATCCCGACTATAATTTCCCTCGGCCCGCTTTGAACAACCACAAGACCTGCCGATGACTGCGCCATGAAACAGCTGACCCTGACCGCCGTGCCCGATTTTCCCGAAGTTGTCCCCGGCGACGACCTGGCCGCCCTGCTGATCGACGCCCTGGAGCGAAGCGGGCTCCGCCCGGCGCCGGGCGATATCCTGGCCATCGCCCAGAAGGTGGTTTCCAAGGCGGAAAATCGGTTTGCCCGCCTGGATTTTGTAGTGCCGGGCGAGCAGGCGCGAGCGGTGGCAGTGAAAACGGAAAAAGACCCCCGCCTCGTCGAGCTCATCCTGCGAGAAAGCCAGGAAATTTCTCGGATGCGCCCCGGCGTCCTGATCGTACGCCACCGGCTCGGCTTCGTCTGCGCCAACGCCGGCATCGACCGCTCGAATGTGCCGCAGCCGTCGCCGGAAGCGGAAACGGTGCTGCTGCTGCCGGCAGATCCCGACCGCTCCGCCCGCCAGATTCGGGCGCGGCTCGAGGCCCATTTCGGCGCGGCCGTCGGCGTGGTCATCACCGACAGCCACGGCCGCCCCCATCGCATGGGCACCGAAGGGGTGGCGATCGGGGTGGCCGGCTTTGCCCCCTTGTGGGATCGGCGCGGGGAGGCCGACCGGGAGGGATACCGGCTGCAGCACACCGAGGTCGGCGTGGCCGACGAAATCGCGGCCGCGGCCGGCCTGCTGATGGGTCAGGCCGGGGAGGGCACGCCGATCGTTCTGCTGCGCGGGCTGGCCCTGCCGGCGGCCGACCGTCCGATCCAGGATCTCATCCGACCGGAAGCCCTCGATCTCTACCGCTGAGGGGCGGCGCTCAGGCGAGCAGGCGATCCTCGGCGAAGGCCAGCACCTTTTCCGCCAGGCGGGCCTCCGCCTCGAGGGAATCCATCCAGGTGTCGGCGACCAGCAGCTCGATGTCGCCGGCCGCAATTTTTTTCCGATCCCGCTGATCCTGCACGAAGGCGGCGATGAACGGCCGGTAAAAGTCCAGGATGGATTCGGCCGCCACCGGCAGCCCGCGCCCCGCATCATGTTCGCCAGCGGTCCCTTGACGGCGTCATCGCCCACCAGGGGGGAGACGGCCAGGGTGCGCCCCCGTCGCCGGCGCACGAGCTCCCGCACCGGGCTGACGTTCAAAATGGGGTCGATGCTGATGTAGGGATTGGAGGGGACGATGGCGATCAGGTCGGCCTGCTCGAGCGCCTTGATGACCCCGTGCGCGGCCGGCACCCCTTCCGGGAGCAGAATCGCCTCAACCGGCGGCTCCCACCGGTGCCGGACGAACCATTCCTGGAAATCGAGAAGGCCGTCCGGCGTCTGGATCTGCGTGGGGGCCGGCCGGTCGCTCATCGGCAGGAGGCGCGGCGCCACGCCGAACCCGGCGCAGAGCCGGGCCGTCACCTCGGTCAGACTGGCGCCGGCGGCCAGCCAGTGGGAGCGCAGCAGGTGGACCGCCAGGTCCATGTCGCCGAGCTGGAACCAGTCCGGCCCGCCCAGCTCCGCGATCTGGGCCATCGCCCGCCAGCTTTCCCCACTGCGCCCCCAGCCCCGCTCCCGATCGACCCGGCCGGCCAGCCGATACATGACGGTATCGAGGTCGGGGCAGATCGTCAGCCCGAGGTGAATGAAATCATCACCCGTATTGCCGATGATCGTCAGCTGATCGGGGGGCAGGACGGCGGCCAGTCCTTGGACGAACTTGGAGCCCCCCACACCGCCGCAGAGCGCCGCTACTTTCATATGGTGGCCATATCCTTTTTCCCGGCCGGTCAGGCCGTCTTATTCATCGCCTGAAGTGCCTGCCAGTCTTCCGGCGTGTCGAGGTCAAACTGGAGCCCCGGCGCCGCCACGATTTGGTAGGGGATGTCCGCGCGCTCGAATTCCCGGCAGTGGCGCGGGAAGCTGTGCGGCCCGAAGTAGAAGGTGAACGGCGTGCCGGCCGGCAGCAGGAGGGCATTGGTTCCCGTCCCGTGCCGGTCGCTGCAGATGCCGCCCGGCGTCGGCAGGCCGGCCATCTGGCCGATATCGGCCGCGGTCACCAGGGGCAAATCCGACGGCAGGATGAGCAGCCGCTCGCTCCGCCGGCCGAGCCAGCGCATCACTTCCATCATCGCCGCGGAGAGGCCGCGGGTCGTCTCTTCCACATAGAGATCGGCTCCGAAACGGCCGATCAGAGCCGGCATGGTCGGTTCGCGGCTGACGACGATCGTTCGGCTGATGGCCGGCACGCCGGCCAGGGCGTTCAGCAGCTGACTCAGGGTGCGCCGCGTGAGCAGCTCGCGCTCCAGTGGGGAGAGCACCGGCGCCAGCCGTGTTTTGGTATTTTTGAGCGGTTTAACCGGTAAAATGGCCCACATCGAAGCGATTCCAGGTCGGGGTTGGCCAGGCGAGCGGCCGGTGGCGATCAGCCCCAGGGCTGCACCAGGCGGAGGCGCAGCCGGGTGTGATCGTAGTCGCTGCGGCCGTACACCAGGGGTTGATTGAGACGATTATAGAAGATTTCGGTCAGGCGGAGCAGCGGGTAGTCGATCGGCCGGCCGAAGATCCGGTCGAGCTCCGGTGCGCCGGCCTGGGCTTCGATGTCGGTCACGGCGTACATGATTTCCTCCCCGCAGTAGGCCCGCAAAAACTGGTGAATGGGGAGCTGGCCGTCGGCCGGGTCGACCTCCCGGCCGATCAGGGCGGCCGGGATGACATTGGTGGCGGCGATAACCGGCTGCCCGTCCGCCAGGAAGATGCGCACGAGGGCCAGGACCGCGTCGCCGGGGGCGATCGCCAGGGCAGCCGCCTCACGCTCCGAGGCCGGCCGGCGGTCCAGAGCGCGGGTCTCGATGGCCGACCGGTAGCCGTTCGACTCGATGAGGCGCGAGAAATCCCACTCCCCCCCGTAGCGGGTATCGATATCGCGGATCCGTTCGTTGACGTAGGTGCCGTCCCCCTGTTTGCGCAGGATGACCCCTTCGGCCGCCAGCTTGGCCAGGACGGTGCGCAGGGTGGCCCGGCTGATCCCCAGCTCCTGGGCCAGGTCGCTTTCCGAGGGAAGGCGGCTGCCAGGGGGGTAGACCCGGTTGCGGATGCGCTGGCGGAGCATGGTGCTGACCTGGTCGACCAGGGGGCGGGGCCGTTGAATTTGCATGGCGGGTGGCGCAGAAAATTGGGCAGTCGTCTGGCGTTTTTAACATAATCGCCCCCGTTTGTCCACCGGGCGCGGCCGCGGCCGCGCCCGCTCATCTCGTCTGGATGATCGCCGGCTCGCGGGCCGCTCCTGCCTCGTAATTCCAGATCGACGGGGCAGCCCGCAGCCCCATTGTCCTCGATCGACCGGGGGAAATATCAGCGGCCGTGGGCCTCAATTGGGGGGTAACAGAGGAAGGCCGCCCCACTTTGGTAAATCTTGAAAAAAGTCGGGATTTACGCCCGCGGTCCGGGGAGTAGAATCGGCTTTACTTTCCCGGAAACTGGCAGTTTCCGGGAAAGTTAGGCGCCACCACGATCGATTTGACCCGCTCCTGGTGGCGCAGAGCCGGCTGGAGGATCTGCCGCTCATTTCGAGCGATCAGCAGTTGGGCCGCTGCGACGTCCAGATTATCTGGTAGCCCGCGCCGGATCAGACACCGGGGATAACCGGCGGCTCCCCCAACCCCATTTCCAGCCTCAGGCGGGTTCTTTCGGGTCGATCACAATCACGCCGCGGCAGTCGGGGAACCGCAGACAGCCCCAGAATTTTTGCCCGGCCAGCTTCCCCCCGCTCACGACCCGCCGCTCCATTTTGCCAGCGCACAGCGGGCAGCTCGGCCGCGCTTTCTCCGCCACGATTTCTTGAACGTGCCGGACGTGCGCCCGGCGGGTTTTCAGCGAACGCCGCAGGCGAAGAGCCTCGATTTTTGCGGCATTTGCCTCGACTTCTTTCGGTGAAAAGACGACATCCTGCCTCGACCGGATCAGCCGCAGGAGGCCGTCCAGCCTGACGACGTTTTCCGGCATGCGGGTTTTGAGTTTTGCCGAGCCGGCGAAGACCACGATCGAGATCAATTGATCCAGGGGAATTTCCAGGGCCGCTTCAAGCGTTTTGATGTGCTTGTAGTTCTGGTGGAGCGGATTCTGGAATGTAGAGGTGTGCCTGTAGATCTTCTGGGTCCACGTTTTTTGCCGAAGCCCACCGAAAATCCATCCCTTCATGGTCTTGGTCTCGATGACAAAGATGCCAAACGGGGAAACGATCAGGTGGTCGATCTGGGTCGTGCCATCCGGTGTGGGGAGGGTGACATCGAAGAAAATTCGGTAGGTCTGCCGCGGCAGGCCCCGCTGGCAGGTCCGATGGACGCGCCGTTCCCCCAGATACCCCTTGCCGGTTACCAATCGCCAATATAAGACGATCAGAAAAAGTAAAATGGAAACCAGAAGCAGCCAAACAGAGAACATGGAGATGAGGTTGTTGATCGTGAAGAACGGCATCCCAAAAACCCCTTTCTGAACGGTTGATAAAAAGAGGTCTGGCTGTACAGACTCGAAATGGCATCGGCCGCCAAACGGATCAATTTTAGCGGGTCATTTTCGCCCGGCAACCGCTGGCAGCCCGAGTATTCTGTCGGGATTGGCCACCGCCAATCTATCCATCCTCTTATGTTTTATTAATCCGGCTATTCTGTTATCGTTACTGGGAGTACAATGGATGGGAATGGGCCGGCCGCGCCGCGCACAACGGCACCGGGGAACGCCACTTTCCAGACGCCGACCTGTGGGGGAAAACGGCCGGCGGCCTGAGGCCCGTTTGTCCAAATCACAATCTGCCAGATTTTTTTCGAGGTAACCACCATGCACGAAGTTCAGCGCCAGGGACAGCGCATCAGCCGCTACGAAACGCCCGTCACCGTCGGCGAAGCGCTGGCCCTGCTGGAAGCTTTTGGGAGCCGGGCGCGGCTGATCGCCGGGGGGAGCGACCTGCTGCTCGAACTGGCGCGCGGCCAGCGGCCGGGCGTCGACACGCTGATCGATCTGACCCGCAT
>JBFFZG010000092.1:0-15248 GCA_041568735.1 Promineifilaceae bacterium (SeqCode) | reverse complement strand
CGCCCCCCGCTACTACGGCTTCAGCGAGGCGAAAATGATGGCCGCCCTCGAAGAAATTCGCCGGCTGGGCTGCCGCTTCATGGTCGCCGGCCGGGTCGACGAAGGGGGCCGCTTCCGCGAGGCCGCCGAGCTGCCGGTGCCGCCGGGCTTCGCCGACCTCTTCGAACCGATCCCGGCCGGCCTCTTTCGCCGGGACATTTCCTCCTCGGAAATTCGGGCAAAGCTGGCCGGCTGATCTCTTCACTAAGGACCCTCTAAGCATTGGCGCCGGCCGGCCGGGGATCCCTCTACAATGACATAGAGGCGTCATGAGCAGCGGTTTTGATTGGCAAACAGAAGAAGAAGCCTGGGCGGACCGCCCGCGCGCCAGGCCGCCCCGTCCCCCTGGCAGGTGGCGGCGCTGGCTGGCGGCTGGCCTCCTGGTCGCCGCGGCCGTCGCCCTCGGCAGCTGCCTGGTGCGCCGGCAGCTCCGCCTGGCAGCAGCGGCGGCCGAAGGGCAGGTGCGCGCCGCCCACACGCTGGCCCTGACCGCCAATCGGAATAAAGATGTCGAGCTGTTCCGCCAGCTGGTCGACCCCAACCCGGCCGGCTGGAGCAGCGTGCTGCCCCGGCTGGCGGCCGAAGGCAGCTGGCTGCAGCGGCCCCAGCTCGGCCTGGCCGCACTCGACCCCGGCCGCGTCGAAATCACCCTGGAGCCCGATCTGCGCGAGGCGGAGCTCCGCTACGAAGTCACCTACCGGCAGGGAGTCTGGCCGGGGAGCGGCGTGGTGACCCTGTGGCAGACGGTTCGCTACCGCCAGAATGAGCAGGGGTGGCAGCTGGTACCCCTGCCGGCCGCGGCCTGGGGAGGGGGCCGCACGCGGCAGGGGGATTTTCTCCAGGTCGACTATCCGGCGCGGGATGAGGCGGTGGCCGGCCGGCTGGCGGCCGATCTCGACGCCGCCCTGGCCGAGGTCTGTGCGGGCGGGAACTGCCCGCCGGAATTCGGGCTGCGGCTGACGCTGGGAACGGCCGCCGACGACCTGGCCCGGATGACCTACCGGCTGAGCGGGCTCCGCTCGACGCGCCACGTCACCCTGGCGACCATCTCCCTGGTCGGCGAACCGCGGGATGAGGCGGCCTACCAGGCGCTGAAGCGAGGCTACCTGACCCAGCTGCTTATCGCCATGGCGGCCGAGATGAACGGCGCCGCCCGCCCCCTGCCGGAGATCGACGAGGCGCTGGCTCAGCTCGATCTGCCTCCCTGGGTGGAGCTCGTGGCGGCCCACGCCGGTCTACGCGCCGTGGTCGACGGCTGGCTGCGGGATGGCCCCTTCGCCCCGGCCGAGACGGCGGACGGCCGCCCCGATTCACTGGTCGACGTGCGGGCGATCACGACCACGCTTGACGCCCAGCTCGGCTGGGCCCGGGTCGACACGCTGCTGGAGATCCCCCGCCCGTTCGTCGGACCGCCAGAGGAGCCGGTGGCATTCGAGGTGTCGACCTACTACCGGCGCCACCTCGACAACAGCTGGGTCTTTTTCGGCGAAAGCGACGAAAACGCGCGCCGGCAGGTGCTCCTCCGGGGGACGTATCTGATCGTCACCTACCCGCTGGGGGAGGCGCCGGTGGTCGGCCCGCTGGCCGGGAGCTGGGATCGGGCGGTGGCTGCCATGTGCGGGCGGCTGCCGGACGGCTGTCCGCCGGATTTCGCCATTACGCTGGCGGCCGGCGCCCCCCTGCCCCCCGAAGAACCGGAGCTCTTCGACAACCGGCCGCCCGACGGAGTGGCGGAGCTGATCCTCCCTTCGCCGGCCGCCTGGTATAACCTGACCGAGCTGCCGCTGGAGCCGGCCGCGCGCGCCCTCCTCGGCCGGCAGTACCTGCCCCATCTCTGGAATTTTATTTTCGACCGGATCACCGGGTCTGACAGCAGCCCGACGGTGTTTGCCCGCCACCGGGCGCTCTACCGGGAGGCGCTGGCGGCCGGGGGGATGCTGTCCTGGCCGCCGCCGATCGAGCTGGAGGCAAAGCCCGCATCTCTGCCCACCCAGCCGCTGCAGGTGCTCTGCACCGCCGGGTCGGAGGGGACCATCCGGCGGCTGCACATTCAGCGAGGCGGCTGGGAGACGGTAGCCGCCCTGGGGCCGCTGGGGAACATGGTGCAGCAGCCGGCCAGCGGGGACCTGTTCATTCAGGAAGAGCGGCGGGAGGGGCGGCGGTCGATCTCGCGCATCTGGCGCTGGCCGGCCGGCGACCCCCGGCAGGCGGAGCTCGTCCTCGACTGGTGGCTCAATCCGAAGCTCATCGACCTGGCCGGCCTCCACATCCCGGCCGACCGGCTGCCGGTGGCCATTCTGACCGGGGAGAGCCCCCTTTCCCTGCGCTACGCCGTCGATCTGAACGCCTGTGACGGGGGAACCTGCGCCCTGCGGCAGCTGGGCGGCGAGACTGACTGGTCGCCGGACGGCCGGCACACGATCATTATCGAACGGGTGGAAGGAGAGGAGCAGGCGTTCCTGGGAGACGCACACGGGAATCACGAGCGGGCGCTCCCCTCCCGGGGCCGGCCGGTCTGGGTCGAGGACGGAGTGTATGCGATGATCGGCGAAGAGGGGAGGGAGGTGCAGGTCGTCGACCTGGACGAGGAGCGGACGCGCTTCAGCCTGACCCGGGAAGCGCTGGCCGTGGTTTTTCCGGCCTCCCGGCTAGCGATCGCGGAAATTCGGGCGGTCGAGGGGCAGCTCCTGCTCCTTCTGGACGGGGGGCGGGCCGGCACGGCGCTGGTGGCGGTCGATCCGGACGGCGGGGCGATCGAGCAGCTGGCGATCCTGCCGGAGGTGCGCTTTGGCACCCCGGCCGTCTCACCCGGCGGCCGCTGGATCAATATCTACCGGCCGCCGCGCCAGGGGGAGCCCCCGATTGAGAACTGGTTCGTGATCGAACGGGCTACCCGCCGGGTCTCGCATCTGGAAGCGGACACGGAAAACGGGGGAAATTTCCAGTGGTCGGCCGATGATAACTGGCTCGTGCTCGGCGAAGGAGGGCTGCTGCGGCTGGTCCAACCGGAATCGGGGGTGGATCACCAGGTGGCGCCGGAGCTGCCCGGCTGCTGGCGGCCGCACTGGGTATTGCCGGCGGATTCGGAGGGAACGGACCGGCCCGACGCGGTGGTTGCCGGGCTCCGCTAGCGGCGGGGGAGGGTCTGGGTCGCCTGGCGCAGCTTGAGGACGCTGTCGGCCGGGTAATACCCTTTGCGCAGGCTGAGATTGGCGTAGACGAGCGTGCGCCGGCCGACGAGGCAGCCGGGGTTGAGCACCGAATTGCAGCCGGTCTGGGCCCCATCGCCGAGGATGGCCCCAAATTTGGTCAGGCCGGTGTCGTAATTCGTGCCGTCGACGAAAATTTCTACGGTCGGACGCCGGCCCGTGGCCCGATCTTTTTCGCTGATCAGGGTCAGGTTGCTCAGCTTCGTCCCCGCGCCGAGGTTGGTGTGGCGGCCGAGGACGCTGTCCCCGACGTAGTTGAAGTGGGGGGCGTGGGCATCGGGCAGGAAGAGACTGTTTTTGACTTCGGTCGCATGGCCGGCGATGGCCCCCGCCAGAAGGATCACCTGCTCGCGGATGAGGGCGCCGTGGCGGACGATGGCCCCCGGCCCGATATAGGCCGGCCCCTGGACGTAGGCGCCGGGCTCGATCAGGGCCCCTTCCGCGATGTAGAGCGGCCGGTCGCTCAGATAGGCGCCCGGCGCGACCGTGCCCAGGATCGTCTGCCGGTTTCCAGTGAGGCGGGCGACGTGGGCTTCGAGCCTGGGCAGCACGTCCCAGACATAGGCGCAGCCGTCGAAGAGGTCGGCCACCATGGGATCAGAACAATCGAAAAAATCGGCAGGTGTGAGCATGGCCTGGCGGGTGGGTCACAGCCGATTTGCGGCTGCTGCTTGAAATCTAATAGTCAATTTGGCATAATGCATGTCAAATCAAATGATACCGAAAAGCGAAGACGGAGACGAGTAAGCGGCTCCCCGCGGCCAAGCGAACCCGAAGATGGTGTGAGTCGGGCGCCGAAGGCCCGCCGAAAATCCCTCCCGAGCTGCCGGTTGAAACGGCCCATTCCCCCGCGCGGGGGCGGACCGGAGTAGGCCCGGCCGGAGTGGCTTCACGTTACGGAAGCCGGAGCGATTCTCAGGTCGCTCGCTGAGTGTCCGCTGCGCGAAAACCGGCGTTTGCGCGGACTGCTGAAAATCTGGGCATCGATCCCCGGACCCGGCAGCCGCGGCAGGCGTCTTCGCCAGGGGGAAATTGGGTGGTACCGCGAAGACCAGCGCCTTCGTCCCAAGCCGGGATGAAGGCGTTTTCATTTGGCGGTCCGCCGGCGGACCGCGCGAAAAAAAACGAATTGAGGATGGAACGGCTGATGACCGAACTGCTCTACCAGACCGATGCTTACCTGCGGGAATTTGAGGCCCGCGTGACCGCGCAGGCCGACGGCGGGATCGTGCTTGATCGGACCGCCTTTTATCCGGGCGGCGGCGGCCAGCCCAGCGACGAGGGCTGGCTCGAGGCAGACGGCCGGCGCTGGGCTGTGAAAGGGGTTAAGAAGAGCGGCGGCCAGGTGGTGCACCTGGTCGACGGCGATCCCCCGGCCGTTGGCCAGATCGTGACCGGCCGGCTCGACTGGGAGCGCCGCTACCGGCTGATGCGCACCCACACCGCCATGCACATTCTCTGCGGCACGGTCTGGCGGGATTACGGGGCGTCGGTGACCGGCGGCAACATGGATCCGCTGAAAGGGCGGATGGACTTTGAGTTCGAAACGATGCGGCAGGAACTGGTAGCCGAGATCGAAGCGGCGATCAATCGGGAAGTGGCGGCCGAACGGCCGATCGCCGCGGCCATCCTGCCCCGGGCCGAGGCCTTCGCCATTCCCGATCTGATCCGGACCAGGATCAATCTGCTGCCGGAAGGGATCGAAGAGGTGCGCACCGTCGAAATCCAGGGGTTGGATCTCCAGGCCGACGGCGGCACCCACGTGGCCAACACCCGAGAAGTCGGCCGCATTCGCGTCACCGACTACAAAAGTAAGGGCAAAATCAACAAACGCCTCTACATCGAACTCGACGACTGACCCCTACTTTTCACTTTCAACTTTCAACTTTCAACTTTTCACTTTTCTCATGCGCTACCTCCTTCCGGACCAACCCTACGAGATCCCGCTGGCAGCCGGGACGCTCCACTACGATCCGCCGGCCGGCGTGGTCGAGCACTGGCGGCTGTCTTCGGCGCTGGACGGGTACCGCTTTTTCCGGCTCGATCTCGACCGGCGGCCGGCCGGCGGCGGGTCGCTGCTGGCCCATCTCCTGCTCGACGAGCAGGGGCGGGTTGAAAATCTCCGCTGGCGGGCGTTCGGCCCCGGCCTGCGGGCCCGGGGGAAGGTTCTCGTGGAGGAAGCGGCCGTGACCGTGATCCGCGAGGTGAACGGCCGCCACGTCGAAGACGAGCGGGCGGCCGCCTCCGCCCCGATTTTTCTACCGACGGCCGCCGGCTGTACCCTACTCCGGCCGTGGGCGGGGCGCGGCCCGCAGACGGGACTGACCTTCGATCTGAGCCCGGCCGATCTCGAGCGGAGCGAAAGCGGGTTCGCCTCGCTCGACGTGATCTGCACCTGCGCCCTGCGGACCGTGGGCGAGGGGCGGCGCGAGCTGACCGTCTCCTGGCGGCCGCCGGCAGGCGGGGCAGAGGAAACGGTGGTCCTGGCGCTGGAAGACCCGCACGCGGTCGTGACGGCCGCCCGCTGGGACAGCGGCCTGCAGGCGGCGGCCGGGCAGACGGTTCGCTATCGGCGGTCAGGTCGCCGGGGGGACGCATCCGCATGAGCGATCGAGTGCCTCCCGACCCGGGGCGCCAGCCCGGCCGGCGAATTACCGGCCCCGGCCGCCAGATCGCGGCCGGGCAGCCCGGCAGTTCTGTATTCAACGGCGGGCAGATGGTGTCCCGCGGTGGGTGAAAGCAAAGAGAGAAACGACTCGGATTCCAACCAGTTCCGGGAGAGAGCAAAATGAGTTTTCGAGAAGTAGATAACAAAGTCGATTTTGTCGCCCTCGAGCACGAGATCCTCCGCTTCTGGCGGGAGAGCGATGCCTTCAACAAGCTGCGCCGGCTGCGGGCCGGCGCCGGCCGGCGCTGGAGCTTCATCGACGGCCCGATCACGGCCAACAACCCGATGGGGGTCCACCACGCCTGGGGACGCACCTACAAGGACCTCTACAACCGCTACCAGGCGATGCAGGGCAAGGAGCTGCGCTGGCAGCAGGGCTTCGACTGCCAGGGGCTCTGGGTCGAAGTCAACGTGGAAAAGGAGCTCGGCTTCGAGAACAAGCGGGATATCGAGGATTACGGGCTGGCGGAATTTATCAAATTGTGCAAGATGCGCGTTCTGCGCTATGCCGGTGTGCAGACCGACCAGTCGATCCGGCTTGGCTACTGGATGGACTGGAACAGCCAGGAGCAGCTCGAGCTTCTGCGGGAAAAAATGGAAGAGGATCCGTTTCAGGTGGTGACCGTCGAGGGGCCGCAGGGGCCGGTCACCGGCAGCGTCGAGCAGATCGTCGGCCGGCTGGGCATGCCGGAGATGGGCGGCTCCTATTTTACGTTCTCTGATGAGAACAACTACCAGATCTGGCGCTTCCTCCAGGAGTGCCACGAGCGCGGCTTCCTGTACAAAGGGCGGGACGTGATGCCCTGGTGCGCCCGCTGTGGGACCGGGATCAGCCAGCATGAGATCGTCACCGACGGCTACAAAGAGATCGCCCACGATTCGGTTTACGTCCGATTCCCGCTGCTGGAGCGGAAGAACGAGGCGCTGCTGGCCTGGACGACGACCCCCTGGACGCTGACGAGCAACGTGGCGGCGGCTGTGCATCCGGAGCTGACCTACGTGCGGGTGCGCGCCAATGACGGCTGGACCTACTACCTGGCCCGCGACGTGGTCAAGGAGACCCTGAAAGGCAAAGAGGGGCAGGATTACGAGGTCGTCGGTGAGCTGCCGGGGGAAGACATGCTGGGCTGGACCTACAGCGGCCCCTTCGACGACCTCGATGTCGTCCGGCAGAGCTTCGCCGACGCCGGCTATACCCACCGGGTGATCGCCTGGAAAGAAGTCAGCGCGGCCGAAGGAACCGGCATCGTCCACATCGCCCCCGGCTGCGGCGCCGAGGACTTCCGGCTCGGGCAGGAGTTCAACCTGCCGGTGGTGGCCCCGCTGGATGAAAATGGGATCTACGTCGACGGCTTCAACTGGCTGACCGACCGGCCGGTCGCCGAGGTGGCCGAGCCGATTTTCGACGACCTCATCCAGAAAGGGCTTTTCTACCGCAAGCAGAAATACACCCACCGCTACCCGCACTGCTGGCGCTGCGGCACCGAGCTGATCTACCGGCTCGTCGACGAGTGGTTCATCAGCATGGGCGAGCTCTACGACAAGCCGCGGGAGGAAGTCACGCCCGAAGAAAAGGCGCGCAGCCTGCGCTACCAGATCATGGACCGGGTCGACGAGGCCAACTGGTATCCCGCCTTCGGCTACGATCGAGAGCTCGACTGGCTGCGGAACATGCACGACTGGATGATCTCCAAAAAGCGGTACTGGGGGCTGGCGCTGCCCATCTGGGAGTGCGACGACTGCGGCCACTTCCACGTCATCGGCTCCAAAGATGAGCTGGCCGAGCGGGCAATTGAAGGCTGGGAGGTGTTTGAAGGGCACACCCCGCACCGGCCGTTCATCGACGCGGTCAAGATCGCCTGCCCGCACTGCGGCGCGCCGGCGACCCGCATTAAAGACGTCGGCAATCCCTGGCTCGACGCCGGCATCGTCGCCATCAGCACCCTGCGCTACAGCTCGGACCGGAGCTACTGGGAGAAGTGGTACCCGGCCGACTGGATCAGCGAGAGCTTCCCGGGCCAGTTCCGCAACTGGTTTTACAGCCTCCTGGCCCAGAGCACCGTCCTGGCCGATGAGGCGCCGTTCAAAAACCTGTTCGGCTACGCCACCCTGCTGGCGGAAGACGGCCGGGAAATGCACAAGTCCTGGGGGAACGCGATCGAGTTCAACGAAGCGGCCGATACGATGGGGGCCGATACGATGCGCTGGCTCTACGCCTCGTGCAAGCCGGAGAGAAATCTCCGCTTCGGCTACACCGTCGGCGACGAGACCCGCCGCCGCTTTCTGATCCCGCTGTGGAATGTCTATTCGTTCTTCGTGACATACGCCGCGCTGGATGGGTGGACTCCCGGCGAGGATGAGACGGCCGTTTCCAGCGACTCCGGCAGCGCCCAGCTCGACCGCTGGATCGCCGCCCGGCTCGACGAAACGGTGCTGGCCGTGCGCGAGGCGCTCGACATCTACGATGCCGAGCGGGCGACCCAGCACTGCGAGATGCTGCTGGACGACCTGTCAAACTGGTACGTGCGCCGCTCCCGCCGCCGCTTCTGGAAGAGCGGGTCGGACCTGGACAAGCTGGCAGCTTACCAGACCCTCTACCGGGTGCTGGTCGGCTTTGTCCGGCTGCTGGCCCCCTTCATCCCTTTCACGACGGAGGCGATGTACCAGAATCTCGTGCGCGCGGTCGACCCGGCCGCGCCGGAGAGCGTCCATCACTGTCTCTATCCGGAGGTCGACGCCGCGGCGCTGGACCGGCCGCTGCTGGACAAGATGCGGCTGGCCATCACCACGGCCAGCCTCGGCCGGGCAGCCCGGTCGGCCGCCGATATCAAGCTGCGCCAGCCGCTGGCGCTGGCGCGGGTCAACGTCGGCAGCAGCCAGGAAGAGGCCGATCTGCGCGAGCTGGCGGCCGTCATCGCCGAGGAGATGAATGTGAAGGCGATCGAAATCGTCTCCGAAGTGGGCGAGCTGGTCAGCTACAAGCTGCTGCCCAACAACCGGGTGCTGGGGCCGAAATTCGGCGTGGATTTCCCCCGGGTGCGGCAGGCGCTGGAGGCGATCGACCCGGCGCACGGGGCGCGGACACTCCAGGACGGCCGGCCGCTGCGGCTGAGCGTGAACGGCCGGGAGATCGAACTCAGCGGCGACGACGTGCTGGTGCAGACCGAGTCGAAAGGGGGACAGGCGGTGGCCAGTGAGCGCGGGGTGACGGTGGCGGTCGATACGACGCTGACGTCCGAGCTGATCCAGGAGGGATACGCCCGGGATCTGATCCGTTATGTCAACAACATGCGCAAAGATGCCGGCCTCGAAGTCTCCGACCGGATCGCGCTCGGCTACGAGGCGGCCGGTGAACCGGCCGACGCCCTGGTCAACTTCGCCACGTTTATCCAGGACGAGACCCTGACCGTCTCCCTGGAGCCGGGTTCCCTGGTCGACGCCGACTTCCGCGAGACCGTCACCATCGGCGATGAAACGGTGGCGCTGAGCCTGAAGAAAGTCGGCTAAACCGGCCTGTTGTCGATCTCCTTATGGTCAGAAAGAGCGTAATGCGTAAAATGATACGCACTGCGCTCTTTTTATATTGAGGTTTTATGCGACGAACTGCCGTGTTTCTGGTCGGATTGACCGCCCTGGTCCTGCTGCTGGCGCCCTGGGCCACGGCCGCCCCGGCCGCCCGCACCGTGCCGGTGACGCCGCCGGCGCCGCTGCCGGCCGGCGGCGTACCGGTCGTGCTGGAGCCGGCCACCCCGGCCGACATTCAAACTCAGGCCGCCGATGCCTGCCTGGCCGCTGCCGAGCTGGAGTTTCAATACGATCAGGTGCTGAAAGTCGGGGGCGTCACCGACGTCAGCGGCTTCGGCCGGGAGCCCGGCGACCCGAATCTCTCCGCCTGCTTCTTCGAACAGCCGTCCAATCCGGCCGGCTACCGCTCCGCCTGGTATAAATTCACGGCGCCGGTAGGGGGCACCCTGGTCGTCAAGACCGGCTCGAACGCCGATTACCGGCGCAACTACGACACGACCGTTGCCATTTTCGAGGACCTGGGTGTCACGCCCGATACCTGCACCGACCTGGCCCTGCGCGGCTGCAACGACGACGCCCATGGCATCCTGAGCGAGGCGACCGCCCGCATCGAAGGGGGGCGCACCTACTACGTCGAGGTGGTCGACCGGGTGCTGGCCACGACCGGCCAGGTGCAGCTCAACGTCGAAGCCACCATCCTGCCCGATCCGACCTGGAACACGACGACCACCCTGATGCCCGAGCCGCTGAGCCGGCACGCGGTAGTCATCAGCGGCACCCAGGCCTTCATTCTGGGAGGGGAAACGCGGGCCGGCACCGCCCCGATCCGCACGGGGAATACCTGGCGCTACGAGACGACGACCAGCGAGTGGTTCCTGCTGGCCGACCTCAAAATCGGCCAGACCTCCAACGGCGAGGGGTATGCCAACACCGACGCCGTGCGCATGGGGAATGAAATCCACTATGTGTCGGGGTCGATCGGCAGTCCGACCGAATACGAAGGGCAGCACTGGATTTACAGCATTCCGGGCAACTCCTGGAGCCGGGGGCTGGACGTCAACTGGGCGGCGTCCCCGGCCGGCAAGCCGGTCGGCTACAGCGAGCTGGTCGAATACCAGTCGGGCAGCCAGACCGGCTTTTACCTGGTCGGGGGGCTGACCGGCCGCTTCCTGGCAGCCGATCCGTCGATGGTCGGCGCCTCGGACATTTTCTACCGCTATGTCGACACGGGCGCGAGCAAGGTCTGGCAGGCGCTGCCGCCGATGACCCGCGCCCGCTACGCCCAGACGGCCGCGGCGATCAACAACCTCGTCTGCGTCGTCGGGGGGCTGACCACCGGTCTCAACGGCAGTGGGCAGCTCGAAAATCAGCTGATTTTCGACGGCGAGTGCTACAACACGCTGACCGGCAGCTGGCAGCCCAACGTCGGCTCGCTCAACCACCCGCGCTACATGGCCGGCAGCGCGGTCGGGCCGGACGGCCGCTGGTATGTCTTCGGCGGGGTCGACCAGTTCGGCAACTACGTTCCCTTTGTCGAAGTGCACGACTTCGTGACGGCCACCTGGGAGGTTCTGCCGGCCAATTTCAACGTCGACCAGCCGCCGCTGGCCTGGACCCGCGGCGGCTTTGTCGGCGACACGCTGTGGCTCTTCGGCGGTGAGCAGCAGGGGAACCCCACCGCCGTGCCGGTGCCGCTCGTGCAGTACAAGAAGTTTCCCCGGGTCAGCAGCTTCACCGGGACGAAATTCACCTATTTCCCCTTCCTGCAGCTGGGGGGCGCGGCCGCCGGCAAAACGCCGGCTACGGCTGAGCGGCTGACCGTTGGGCTGCCGGCGCAGGGATCGTTTGAGGGGATCGGCGACGTCTACGACGTTTTCTCGTTTGCCTGGCCCGGCGGCCAGTTCACGGGAACGCTGACCAACATCCCGTTCGGCAGCGATTACGACCTGATTCTGCTCGACAGCCGGAAAAATTTCATGGCGGCCAGCCAGCTGATCGGCAGCAGCCCGGAGCTGATGTTCGGCCCGCTCAATCCGGGTTTCTACTATCTGCTCGTCGCCCGCAGCTCGCCGCCGCCCTCCTCGCCGCCGGATACCCGGTCGTACACCATCGAGGTCCGCTAGCCCCGGCCGCGATTCCCATCCCGCCACAGGAACAGACACCATGGACCCGGTTCGCCTTCTCCATTTCGCCGATGCCCACATCGACATGGTCGCCCAGGGGCGGCTCGACCCCGAAACGGGTCTGTCGATCCGGGTCATGGATTTCCTGGCGGCGCTCGACCAGATCGTCGACCGGGCCATTGAAGAGCGGGTCGACCTGGTTCTCTTTGCCGGGGACGCCTACAAGGATCGGAACCCACAGCCAACCTACCAGCGAGAATGGGGCCGGCGGCTGATGCGCCTGTCGCGGGCCGGGATCCCCACGGTGCTGCTGGTCGGGAACCACGACGTGGCCCGGGCCTCGAATCGGGCCCACACGATGCACGAGTACCGGACGCTGGAGGTGCCGCAGATTCACGTGGGCGACCGCATCGAGATGCTGACCCCGGAGCGGCTCGGCGTGCCGCTGCAGATCATCACCATTCCCTGGGTTTCGCCCAGCGCCCTGATGACCCGTCAGCAGACGGCCGGTCTCGCCATTGGGGAGGTTTACGCCGAGATCGAAGAGCGGCTGACGGAGGCGATCGACCGGCTGATTGAGAGTGCCGATCCGGGAATTCCGCTCGTTTTGACGGCCCACGCCAGCGTCGAAGGGGCCCGCTACGGAAGCGAGCGGCAGGTCATGCTCGGCCATGAGCTCGTGCTGAGCCATGGGCTGATGCGGCGCCGGCGGCTCGACTACGTGGCGCTGGGCCACATCCACAAACATCAGGAGCTGAACGGGGGACTCCATCCCCCGGCCGTCTACCCCGGCTCGATCGAGCGGATTGATTTTGGGGAGATCAGGGAAGTGAAGGGGTACGTTCTGGCCGAAGTGGCCGTCGGGGACAGCCGCTGGCGCTTTGAGCCGCTGAACACCCGCCGCTTCCTCGACTTCGCGCCGGATGCGCCGTCGGCCGATACCTTCATGGAAGATGTGCTGCGCCAGCTGCCGGAGCCGGAGGAAGTCGCCGGGGCGGTCTGCCGGGTTCAGCTGACCTACCCGCGCGAGTGGGAGCCCCAGGTCGACGAACCGGTCATCGCCCGCCGCTTCGAGCAGGCGCTCAGCTTCCAGCTCGTCAAACACCGCACGGTAGAAAAACGAGCCCGCCTCGGTGATACCGTGGCCGTGGAAAAAATGACCCCCCTCGAGCTGCTGGAAACCTACTGGCAGACGATCGACCTCGACGCGGACGAAGCGGAGCGGCTGCAGGCACTCGCCAAAGAAGTTTTGGGGGAGGAATAGGGAGGAGGAAGTGGAAAGTCGAAAGTGGAAAGTGGAAAGTGGAAAGTCGAAAGTCGAAAGTGGAAAGTGGAAAGTCGAAAGTGGAAAGTGGAAAGTGGAAAGTCGAAAGTTAAAAGATGAAAGTAGTCGGTGATCGGCCAAAACGGACCGACCTTCTCCAACTCTCCCCTTTAAACTTTAGACTTTAAACTTTCAACTCTTTACTCGGAACTCGGTACTCGATACTCAGTTCTATTCTTCCCGCGTCTCCACCCACAGCAGCTTGACGAGTTCAATGCCGAGGACGACTTCTTCGCGGCCGAGCTGGAGGCGCATGGGGCCGTTGAAGGGGGCACGGCCGAGGATTTCGAAGGGCTGGCCGGGGACGAGATGGAGAGAGGCGAAGTAGCGCAGCTTTTCCGGGTCGTGCGTGCGCACCCGGCTGATGACCCCCTTTTGCCCGACCCCCAGGTTGATCAGGCAGACATCCTCGACGGCCGGCAGCACCCCGCTGCTGTCGGGTATCGGCTCCCCGTGCGGGCAGCGGGTCGGCTGGCCGGCCATGACGGCCATGCGCTCGGCCACCGAATCGTTCAGCCCCTGCCCCAAATCGTGTGAGTGCTCGTGGGCTTCATCCCAGGTGAAGCCCATGACCTCGACCAGGAAGACCTCGAGCACCCGGTGGCGGCGGATCTCCTTGAGCGCCTCGGTCCGGCCGCGGTCGGTCAGCTCGACTCCCTGGTAAGGAATGTGCTTGACCAGCCCCACACTTTTTAAGCGCTTGAGCATGCGCGGCACGGCCGGCGGCGAGACGTCGAGCCGCTCGGCCAGGCTGGTTGTACTGACGGCGGGAGCGTATTCTTGGAGCCGGTAAATTTCGGCCAGGTATTCGCGCATGGCTGCGCTCAGGTGCATGGGGGTCTCCAGAAGGTGGGGTGCGAAAACAGTTGAAAGTTGAAAGTGAAAAGTTGAAAGTGAAAAGTTAAAAGTGGGTTTTTATCAGTTTTTTCTACTAAATATATCTGATCGGCTTGTAATTGTAAACCAGATTTGACACAATATTTGCCGCGAGGATGACCGGACTATTATGCCTGATACTGCTGTTTTATGTCAATCAATTAGCAAGGCGTTTGAGGTTGAATCGGTGGTGTACGATCTCGACCTGACCGTGCGAACGGGACAGATCGTGGCCCTGCTGGGGCCCAGCGGCTGCGGCAAGACGACGACGCTCCGCCTGATCGCCGGCTTTGAAGAGCTCGACGCCGGCCGCATCGAAATCGCCGGCCGGGAGGTCGCCAGCGTCAACGGCCGCCGCTCCCTCCACCTGCCCACCGAGCAGCGCCGGGTGGGCATGGTCTTCCAGGATTACGCGATTTTTCCCCACCTGAGCGTGGCCGGCAATATCCGCTTCGGCCTGCGCGGCCACCCGCAGGCCAATGGGCGCGTGAAGGAGATGCTGGCCTTTGTCGGCCTGAGCGGGCTGGAAGACAAGATGCCCCAGGAGCTCTCCGGCGGGCAGCAGCAGCGGGTCGCCCTGGCCCGGGCCCTGGCGCCGGAGCCGGCCGTCCTGCTCATGGACGAGCCCTTCTCCAATCTCGACGCCTCCCTGCGCATCCAGGTCCGCAAGGAAGTGCGGCAGCTCCTCAAAAAGAGCGGCACAACCGCCATTTTTGTCACGCATGACCAGGAAGAAGCGCTCTTCGTTGGGGATCACATCGCCATCATGAACAACGGCCGCATCGAACAGATCGGCCCCCCGGAAGTGGTCTATCACCTGCCCCGCAGCCGCTTCGTGGCCGAATTTATCGGCCAGGCGGACTTCGTCCCCGGCCAGGTGGCCAGCACCGGGGTCTGGACCTCGATGGGGCTGCTCAACCAGTCGATGAAATCACCGCTGGGCACGCGGGTTGACGTGGTCGTGCGGGCGGATGACGTGACAATCGTGCCGAAATCCGAAGGGAACGGCCGCATCCTCTCCAGCCAGTTTGTCGGCATGGCCTATATTTACGAGATCGAGCTGGATGACGGGACGCGCGTGCACAGCTGGCAGCCCCACGCCCGGCGGCTGGCCGAAGGCACCCGGGTCGAGGCTTCCTTCATCGCCGACCATCCCCTTGTCTGCTTCCAGTAGCAGCCCGCCCGCCGCGCCTCTGAATTTAGCCGGTGACCGGTTCGAGCTGGCCGGTCAGGTCGTTGATGACTTCCTCGACCAGGGCGACCAGCTCGGTCAGAAGAGGAGCATCAAAGCGAAACGCCGCTCCGGCCGCCGCGAACAGCTCCGGCAGGGGACGCGTTCCCCCCAGCGCCAGCCCGCGCCGGTAGGCGCCCAGCGCGGTGGGCTGCCCCTGTTCGAGGCTGTTGCGCCAGATCTGGAGGGCGCCGATCGAGGCGATTCCGTATTCGACGTAGTAAAAGGGAATGTGGAAGATGTGCAGCTTGCG
>JBFFZG010000091.1:0-15682 GCA_041568735.1 Promineifilaceae bacterium (SeqCode) | reverse complement strand
CCCTGGAGCACCAGCTCATGGTCATCGAGCTCATGCCCGATATTCTCACGGCACTGGTGATCCAGGAGTTGAATTTGCTCGACCGGGTGCAGTCCCTGGAGCGGATTGTCTTCGCCGGCAAATGCGGCTGCTCGGGCTGCGGCTGCTCTGAAGAAACCGAGGTCACGCCAATCAGCCAGGCGGTGTTGAAAAACGCGGAATAAATCAGCCGTGGTTAAAACGATCACATCAAGAAAAAAGGAGAGGTTCAGATGAAAATCGCCATCGCAGGTAAAGGGGGATCGGGCAAAACCACGACGGCCGGGACCCTGGCCCGGTTGTTCGCCCGGGAAGGATACGATGTGCTGGCCATCGACGGGGACAGCAATCCGAATCTCGGCATCACGCTGGGGATTCCGGCCGATAAAATCGATGAGGTCGAACCGCTTCCAAGCGATCTCCTCGAAGATGTCGAAGATGAGAATGGGGAGCGGAAATCGGTCCTGCGCCGCAGCGTGGAAGAAATCGCCAGCACCTTCGGTACGCAGGCGGCCGACGGTGTGCGCCTGCTGGCCATGAAGCGCATCGATCACGCCGGTAAGGGCTGAGCGTGCCGCGCCCATGCTACAGTTCGTAGCATAATCGCCGCCCAGCCTGCCGGTCAGAACACGGTAATGATAACCGATATGGAAGCCGGTGTGGAACACCTCAGCCGCTCGACCACCCGCCACTCCGACGTCATGCTCGTCGTCACCGAACCCTATTATCGGTCTCTGGAAACTGCCGCCCGCATCCAGAGCATGGCCGGAGAACTGGGGATTCCCAACGTATTTGTCGTGGCCAATAAAATTCGAAATCAGAACGAAGCTGACGCCCTCAAGTCCTTTTGCGACGGACGGGGTCTGGAAATCCTGGTCACGATCCCCTACGACGAAAAAATTGCCGAGGCTTCCCTGATTCCCGAGGCGCCCCTGGATCACAGTCCGAACACCCCCGGCGTGATAGCCGTGTCAGATTTAATGGGCACTCTGCGCGGGCGCATGGCAACCTAAAGGGATGTTGAATAGAAGTACGATGCTCGATCACCGGTAGTCTCGTCTGGAAGCAGCCCCGGTTTTTTTTGCCGCGCGTTATTAGCTGACTAATACAATCATGAGAAGGTGCATGAAGGAGTGGGAGCGCCGAAAATTGAGTTGGCCGGACAGCCAGTCCGGCAGTCCAACCCGCAACTAACCAGCACAGCAAAAATGATGATTGATAAAGAAGGATAAGGAGGGAAAATGAAGCAGATAAGATCACTTTCAAGGCTGATGCAGCAAGGAATCCTGTGGGGACTGGTCATCCTGGCTGCTGCCGCCTGCAGCTCACCGGTTTCGGTCGAGCAGGTCCAGCAGGCGGCCACCGATGTCGCGCCAGTCGTGGACGCGGCCGCCACCCAGATTGCCGAAACGGTTGAGGAAGTCGCCACCGAGGCGGCCCCACTAATCGAAGGAGCTGCCACGGAGGTATCCGAAGCCATCGAAAATATCGCCAAACCAACCGCGGAACCAGAAGAAGTTATGGGGGAAATGGAGCCAGTTCCGGGCGGCACCCTGGTCGTCGCCATTGGCGAGGATCCGGGCCAGTTCAACCCGGCCATCACGACGAGTTTTGGCCCTCACTCCGTGGCGGATTCCATCTTCAATGGGTTGGTTGTCCTCGACGACAATGCCAACCCGCAGCCGGATCTTGCCGAGAGATGGACCGTATCGGATGATGCCACGACCTATACCTTCCATCTGGTCGAGGGCGTGACCTGGCACGACGGCGAGCCTTTCACCTCGGAGGATGTGAAATTTACCTTCGAAAACATTCTCCTCAAGTTTCATTCGCGCACCAAGGCCGGCCTGGAGACGATTCTGGAGGGCATTGACACGCCGGATGAGCACACGGTCATCTTCCGATTCAATGCTCCCTACGGCCCGCTGCTGCAGCGGTTGGACGTGACCGAAGCGCCTATTCTGCCCCGGCATATCTACGAGGGAATTGAAGATCCCAGCCAGACAGATGCCAATCTGAAGCCAGTCGGCACCGGTCCCTTCAAGCTGGATTCTCACACGGCCGGCGCGGAAGTCCGTCTGGTGCGCAATGAAAATTATTTCAAGAAGGGGCTCCCTTACCTCGATGCCGTCGTCTTTCGGGTGATCCCGGAAGCGGCAACCCAGCTGCTCGCTCTGGAGGCGGGCGAAGTGGATTATGTCTGGCGCGTTCCGGGACCGGACACTGCCCGCCTGCAGCAGGCCACCGAGACGGCGGTCATTCCGGTGCCGGCCGGTCCGGGAGGCGGTTTCTGCATCATGACGCTGACTTTCAACCTGGATCGAGAGGTCTTCCAGGATCTCCGCGTTCGCCAGGCATTCGCCCATGCCATCGACCGGCAGCAGATTCTCGACCAGGTGATTTTCGGCCAGGGGAAAGTGGCGGTCGCCCCGATTTCTAGCCGCATCAGCTGGGCCCACCTGGCTGATGGCCCGACCTACCCGTATGATCCGGATACAGCCACGGCGCTGCTGGACGACGCCAATTATCCGCCGGGCAGCGGTGGAACCCGCTTTTCGGTGGATTTCGTCCATTTCCCGACCTTTTCCAAATATGGCGAAGTAATGCGTGAGCAGTTAAAAAAGGTGGGAATCGACCTCGAACTGCGACCACTTGAACGGGATGCGGCGATCGAAGCGGTTTTTAACCAGCGGGACTTCGACACCAACATCATTTCTTACTGTAATAATACCGATCCGGATATCGGCGTGCGGCGGATGTACGTCTCGACCAATATCGGTCCCATTCCCTTTTCCAACGGGGCCAATTACATCAATCCACGCATTGACGAGCTTTTCGCCGATGCCGCCTCAACGGGTGATACCGAGGAGCGAGGCGCACTGTACCGGGAAATTCAGGAAATTCTCCTGGAAGAATTGCCGTACTGGTGGCTCGTCGAGACGGATTTCAGCGTCGGGGTGCGCGCCAACTGCCATGACTTCAGGGCCTGGTCGGGGCAGTTCGCCGAAACGGCCTGGTGTGAGTCTTAGCCTCTTCTTCCGAGGCCGGCGGCTGGCAGGTGTCTGCCGGCTGCCGGCCTCACCGGGCCGCTGACTCTCCAGATCACTGGATGCCATCATGACCAGGTATGTGCTTCGCCGGGTGATTCAGGTTCCCTTCCTTTTGCTCGGAATCCTGGTATTCACTTTTTTTCTAATCCACCTGGCTCCCGGAGATCCAATCAACGCCCTGGCCGGGGAATACGGCAATGCCGCCTATTTTGCCGAAATGCGCGCCCGGTACGGTCTCGACCGGCCGATCGCCGAACAGCTCTTCATTTATCTCAAAAACCTCGCCCGGGGGGATCTCGGCACGGCCTATACCTACGGTCAACCCGTTACCCGGGTGATTCTCGAACGTATGCCGACCACCCTGCTCTTGATGGGGACGTCGTTCATTCTGGCGACCTCCGTCGGAATCACGCTCGGCTTTTCGGCCGGGCGCCGCCCCGATTCCCTGGTCGATCACTCGGTGTCCATCCTGGCGCTCCTCGGCTACGCGCTCCCGGTTTTCTGGCTGGCCCAGGTGATGCTTTATTTCCTGGCCCTAAAACTCGGCTGGTTTCCCATCCAGGGATTGACCAGCGCCCGGGAGCAGTACACAGGCCTGCGGCTGTTCCTGGATGTCGGGCATCATCTGCTCCTTCCGGCCGCCGCCCTGGCTATCCAGCAAATCGCCCTCGTCACCAGGCTGACGCGAACGGGGATGCTGGAAACGCTCGCTTCTCCGTACGTTTTAGCCGCCCGAGCCAGGGGTCTAGGCAGTCGACGGGTGGATGTGCGCCATGCGCTGCGCAACGCCCTTTTGCCGGTCGTCACCGTCGTGGGCGGCCGCATTGGGTTTCTGTTTTCCGGAGCGGTTCTGACCGAATCGGTCTTTGCCTGGCCCGGCCTCGGGCGACTCCTGCTAGAGGCGACCCTCGCCCGGGATTATCCCATCCTGATGGGCATGTTTCTGCTCATCAGCCTGGCCGTCATCCTGGCCAATTTAATCACCGACCTCGTCTACGCCATTCTCGATCCACGGATTATCTATACCTGACTCTTCGATGACCGATTTACTGACCGAACAGCCGGAGGTCTCTCTCAGGAAAACGTGGCGCCCGTTCCGCCCCCGGCCGGGAAAGCCCCTGTCGAACTTGGCGGGGATTTCCTCTCAGCCGCTCGCCAGCCTCGGGTGGATTTTGTTTACAACCAGCTTGCTGGCGGCTCTGACGGCCGGCCTGCTGGCGCCGGCCGACCCCTGGACCAGCGTCAGTACTCCGTTCCAACCCCCCGGCGCCGCGCACTGGTTTGGCACGGACGATCTGGGGCGTGATCTGTTTTCAGGTGTCCTTTTTGGACTGCGCACCTCCATGCTGGTGGGGCTGACCGGGACGAGCATCTCGGGATTGATCGGCATTCTGATCGGCGCCACCTCCGGGTATTTTGGTGGTTGGCTCGATGATCTGTTGATGCGCCTCACCGAATTTTTCCAGGTCATCCCCCGGTTTTTTCTGGCTCTGCTCGCCGTGGCCCTTTTTAAACCCGGCCTGGTCACCATCACGATCGTCCTGGGCCTGACTTCCTGGCCGATGACCGCCCGCCTGCTGCGGGCTCAGATTCTCTCCCTGAATGAGCGGGAGTTCGTGCTGGCGTCCCGGGCGCTGGGGGCCGGAACAGCCTGGATTATTCGCAGTCACCTTCTGCCCAACGCCCTGCCCCCGGTCGTCGTCCAACTCTCGCTGATGATCGGCCAGATGATGTTAATTGAAGCCAGCCTCTCTTTCCTGGGGCTTGGCGATCCGAATATCATCAGTCTGGGGTATCTTCTGCGAAACGCCCAGCCCTTTCTCCGGCTTTCCTGGTGGATGTTTTTATTCCCCGGTCTGGCCATCGCCCAGGCCGTGCTGGCCTTCAACCTGATGGGCGATCGATTGAACGACTTCCTCCTCCGCCGTTATACGCGATAGGGAGAAAGAGTGGGCGCCAATTGCCGGCCTCACGGATCCGGTTTCAGGCCCCTTATCCGAGAGGAATTGGAGAATGGCCACCGGGCTCATTGCAGGCCCCAACACTGGAAATTCCGCCACCTTGACGCTTAAGAGATTCAGTGCTACCATGCCCCCTATCATGATGAAAGACAGTCGAGCCCAGCGATTTACCAGCTTTCGCTTTTTTAACGACCGAGAGGCCGCAGCTTCCGCGCGGATCCCGGGGGTCGGCAGGCGAAACCCCTGAACTCGACCATCCAGGACTTGAAACCAGAAGGCGCGGCCCAGCCCGCGCTTTTTTTATTTACAGGCACAAAGGCTAAAATTCCCGGGTTCCCCACCTTTGGAGGCCGGCCCCACGGCCGCCGCGGCGCGGGAACCCATCCATACCCGAAACAGGTTCACCCATGATAGGAAATATTGACACAATCGTTCAACAGGCAGAGGCCGACCTGCAGCGCGCCGATTCGACAGCTGCCCTGGCCGAATGGTATCGAGCCACGCTGGGGCAGAAGGGAAATGTCCAGCTGCTCACCCGCCAGATCGGGTCGCTGAACCCGGCCGAGCGGCCGGCCTTCGGCCAGCGGATCAACGAGATCAAGCAGACTCTCCAGGCGGCCTACGAGCGGCGGGCGGCCGAGCTCAAGGCGATCGAAATGGAACAGGAGATCGCCGCCGGCGCCATCGACGTCACACTCCCCGGCCGGCGGCGGCCGGCCGGCCGGCTCCATGTCGCCACCCAGACCCTGCGTGAAATCTACCAGATCTGGTCGGCCATGGGCTTCCAGATTTTTCGCAGCCGCGATGTCGAAACGGACGAATACAATTTTGAACTGCTCAACATCCCGCAGCACCATCCGGCCCGCGACATGTGGGACACCTTCCACACGACGATTCCGGGCGTCATTCTGCGCACGCACACCAGCCCGGGACAGATCCACGCCATGCGCACCTACCATCCAGAGCCGATCCGGGTCATCCTGCCCGGCATGTGCTACCGGTACGAACAGATCACGGCCCGCAGCGAGATCCAGTTCAACCAGGTCGAGGGGCTGGCCGTCGGCCGCCATATCACTTTTGCCGATCTGAAGGGGACCCTGACCAGCTTCGCCCACCGCATGTTCGGGCAGGAGCGCCGGGTGCGCTTTCGCGCCAACTACTTCCCCTTTACCGAACCGAGTGCCGAGATGGACGTCGAGTGCATCCTCTGCAACGGCGACGGCTGTCCCCTGTGCAAGCACTCCGGCTGGCTGGAAATCCTCGGCTGCGGCATGGTCCACCCGACCGTGCTGCGCAACGGCGGCTATGATCCGGAAGAGTATTCCGGCTACGCCTTCGGCATGGGACCGGAGCGCATCGCCATGCTGAAATACGGCATCGACGATATTCGCCATTTCTGGAGCAACGATCTGCGCTTCTTGCAGCAGTTCTAACCTTCGGCCGGATTCCCGAATACCGACAGCACAGTTATCAAACAACAGGCAGGAACTGAATCATGCGCGTACCGCTTTCTTGGCTTAAAGACTACGTCGACATCGACCATTCCCTTTCTATCGAAGAGCTGGCTGAAAAATTGACCATCGCCGGCCTGGAAGTTAAGGAAATCGACTATATCGGGCGGCCCGGCGGCCGGGACCCCGAGCGGCTGGTCTGGGATCGGGAGAAGCTGATCCTGGGGCAGATTCTCGAGGTGCAGCCCCATCCCAATGCCGACCGCCTCGTCCTGGCGACCGTCGCCTACGGGGCCGGGGAGCCGGAAGTCGTCGTCACCGGCGCCCCCAACCTGTTCGACTTCGTCGGCCGGGGAGACCTGACCGCCGCCGGGCTCTACACGCCGTTCGCGCTGGAAGGGGCGGTGGTCTACGACGGCCATAAAGACGGCCAGGTCAAAATGACTCTGAAAGGGCGGGAACTGCGCGGGATCTACAACCGCTGCATGGTTTGCTCGGCCAAAGAACTCGGGCTGGGAGAAGATCACGACGGCATCATGCTCTTTTCGCCGGCCGATCTGGGGATGGACCGCCTGGTCCCGGGCACGCCGCTGCAGGATCTGCTGGGCGATGCCGTCCTGGAGATCGAAATCATTCCCAACATCGCCCGCTGCGCCTCGATGGTCGGGGTGGCCCGGGAGGTGGCGGCGCTGACCGGGCGGCTGCTGCGCTATCCCGACACGACCGTCCGCGCCGAAGGGCCGGCCGTCGCCGAAAAGGTGCGCATCACAACCGAAAACCCGGAGCTCAATCCCCGTTTTGTGGCCATGGTCATCGAAGGGGTCTCCCTCCAGCCCAGCCCGCTCTGGATGCAGCGGCGGCTGGAACTGGCCGGCCAGCGGCCGATCAACGTCATCGTCGACATCTCCAATTACGTCATGCTGGAGTTGGGCCAGCCCAATCACACCTTCGACTACGATTTCATGCGCCGCCGGGCCGATCACTATGATCCCCGGGGGCCGATCCACATCGTGACGCGGCTGGCCCGGGAGGGCGAGAAGCTGACCACCCTCGACGGGCAGGAGCGCGAAATCCCCGAATTCACCATCCTGGTCACCGATCCGGAAGGCAGTCTGAGCATCGGGGGCATCATGGGTGGGGAAAACAGCGAGATCCACGACCAGACGACGACCGTCCTGCTGGAAGCGGCCGCCTGGAATTACATCAATATTCGCCGGAGCTCTCACGCCCTGAAGCTCAACTCGGAAGCCGGTTTTCGTTTCAGCCGGGGCGTCCACCCCAGCCAGGCGCTGGCCGGGGCCAGGCGGGCTGCCGAGCTGATGCGGCGGCTGGCCGGCGGCACGATCTGGCAGGGCATCGTCGACTACTACCCGGCCCCGGCGGCGCCGGCCGTCGTCGAGATCGATCTCGACTACATCAACCGCTGGTCCGGGCTGGCGCTGACGGCCGGCGACTGCCGCGATCTGCTCGAGCGGCTCGAATTTTTCGTGGCGATCGACGGCGACCGGCTGACCGTCACGGCGCCTGATCACCGGTTGGATATCGAAGGGCGGCACGATGTCCTGGAAGAAATCTGCCGCATGTACGGCTACGACCGGCTGCCGGCCACCGAGATCGCCGATGTCCTTCCCCCCCAGCGCGGCAATCCGGAGCTGGAGCGAGAGGAAGTGATCAAGGATATCCTGGTCAAACAGGGGCTGCAGGAAGTGATCACCTATCGCCTGACCACCCCGGAAAAAGAGGCCCAGCTGCTCGTGGGAACCGGTCCGGATGAACGGCCGTACATCGTGCTGGCCAACACGATTTCAGCCGATCGGGTCGCCCTGCGCCACAGCCTGCTGGCCTCGATTGTCGAAACCGGGGCCAACAACAGCCGCCATGCGGACTCATTTGCCCTTTTCGAGATCGGGCAGGTCTACATTCTCGGCGAAGAGGGGATACTGCCCGATGAACTGCCCCGGCTGGCGCTGCTTTTGGGCGGCGAGCGGGAAGGTGAATTCTGGCAGGATCAGGCCGAACCGGGCACCCTTGATTTTTACGACCTGAAAGGGGTGGTCGAAGGGCTGATCGACGACCTGCACATCGACGGCTTCGCCATGGAGCCGGAAGCGCACCCGACCTTCCGGCCGGGGCGCACCGCCCGGATGACGAACCACGGCCGGTTCCTGGGCTGGCTCGGCGAGCTCCATCCGGCCGTGGTGGAGCGCTTTGATTTTCGCCACGAAGGGCCGGTCCTGGGGGCCGAGCTGGATCTGGCCCTCCTGCAGGCCAAAATGAAACCGGCCGCCCGCTTCACCGAGATTCCGGCCTACCCGGCCGTCCGCGAGGATCTGGCTCTGATCGTCGACAAGTCGATCCCGGCCGCTGAAGTCGTGGACGTCATGAACCGGGCCGGCGGTTCCTTGCTGACCCGGATCGAGCTCTTCGACGTCTTTGAAGGGGGATCGATACCGCCAGGCAAACGGAGCCTGGCCTTTCACCTGACCTACCAGGCGTCGGATAAAACCTTAAAGGATAAGGACGTCGCCAAAATTCGAGGTAAAATTGTTCGCCAGCTGGAGAATACCCTCAGCGCGAAACTCAGAGGATGAGCGAATCCGGCACGAGAAGGAGACGGGTTCGTTTCACACGAAAATTATTGGATTTTTATGTATTACGCCTTTGTTCGCTGGTTTTACTTTACGGTGATCAAGCTTTTTTTCGCCCTATTTACGCGAACCCGAGTCATCGGGTTGGAGAACCTGCCGCCACCGGAGAGCGAGCCGCTGATCATCGTCTCCAACCACTTCAGCTACTTCGAGGTTCCCCTGCTGGCCACCCGTCTGCCGCGCATGCCCACCATGTTTGGCGCAGCCGAGCTGATCGAAAACCCGATCATCGGCCTGGGTATGAAGGCCTTCAAGGATCGCGTGATCACGGTCAGACGGGGGGTATTTGACCGCGGAGCCCTGCAAAAAGCCATTGCCCAGCTGAAGAAGAATCGCTGGGTCGCGATTTTCCCCGAAGGAGGGATTACGGCAGAAACGATTGCGCTGGCGATGAGCGGACAGTCGACCAACGGCATTCCGAACAGCTTTTCCCGGCCGGAGCCGAAGCTGCTCCCGGCGCGGCCGGGAGCGGCCTACATGGCGGTCGCCTCCCATGCGCGCATCCTGCCGATTTCCTTTTTGGGGACGGAAGCGATCGGGGAAAATCTGGGCCGCTTCAAGCGGACGCCGGTCACCATGCGGATCGGCCGGCCGATCGGCCCGCTGCCGACGCTGGAAGGGCTCCATGGACGGGAAAAAAGGGAATTAATGAACCAGCTGGGGGATCAAATGATGCAGGCGGTGGCGAAACTGCTGCCGCCGGAGAACCGGGGCTTTTATCAGGAAGCGTAGATCGTGCCGGTGACAGGGGGGTTGGAAGCGGCCGTTCCAACAGAAACGGCCGTCAACGCGTCCAACACATTGCGATAGATACCAAAAAAGCGGTGAAAATTCGTCAGGCGAAGGGTCGCTTCGATCTGCGGATTCGGCTGGGCCAGCAGGAAAGTACCCCCATTCTGGCGCATGAGGCGGAATCCGGTCACGAAAGCGCTCAGCCCGCTGCTGTCGATAAACTGCACGTGCTCCAGATCCGCGACTATCGTGTTGAGGCCGTGGCGGGCCATCAACTCGAAATTTGAGCGCAATATCTGCGAACTCATGACATCGATCCGGCCGGAGAGCCGAACGATGGCCACCTGGTTGTTTACATAATCAATTCTGAATCCCATACGCATTTGCTCCAATCGATTTCCTCTGTCAGCGCCCCCCGGCTTCCTCCTCAACCTGAAAACATTATTCCAGCCGCGGCTTACAGGCCCGCTTACGCGGGGGGAAGGGAACGGGGAACGGGGACCGGGGAACGGGGGTTGGGAGTTGGGGGTTGGGAATTGGATAGGGAGTTGGGAGTTAGGGTCAGGGAACTGGAGCAGAAATCACTTTCGACTTTCCACTTTCCACTTTTAACTCGGTCCTCGGTACTCAGTACTCGGTACTCGGTACTCAGTACTCAGCACTCAGTTCTCGATGGGATCGCGCGCCAGCGGCAGACTGCAGCAGCGGAAAGAACCGCCGGTTTTGGGGGGTTCGTAGAATTGGAGGGGAATCACGGAAAAACCCAGCCTGGACAGGGTGTCGTTGATGCGCCGGCTGGACTGCCGGGAGATGATCGTGTCGGGGGAGATCGACAGGACATTGGTCGCCAGGCTGCTTTGCTCGGCGGCCGTCACCTCGACCCAGTGATAGCGGTGGCGAATGACGTCCGGGATTTCCCGAAAACCGTCGGGGTAGATCAGGGCGTGCCGCCGGCCGATAGGGACGAAGGTGCAGTCGAGATGGAGCACGTCAACTCCTTCATCGACCTGCTTGAGATGAACCGGCACCACGTGATACTCCGGGAACTGCTTCTGGAGAAAAGCCGCTCCTTCCATCGTCGTGCGCTGGCTGATCCCGACAAAGATCAACCCCCGATCGACGATCACATCCCCCCCTTCGAGAATCAGGGGAGCCGGCACTTCCACGATCTGCCGGCGCGGCATCTGGTCGAGCACGGCCTGGATCCCGAGCCATTCCTGCTGCCGGCTGTCGTTGGCCATGCGGGTCAGGAGGAATTGCCCGCCGATCGTCACCCCGATATCCCGCACCATCATCTGGTCGGGAATGCCGGCCACCGGCTCCGGACGCAGGACCTCAATGCCGTGGCGCTCGAGAACAGCCGCCAGGGCATTCAGCTGGTGGGTCAGCGTCTCGCGCTCTGGAGGCTCCGGCCCAAAATAGGTTTTTTTCTGCGTTTCGTTGATGATTTCAGCCGCGCCGATGTCAAAGTTGTCGCCGAGTCCGATGATGACGGTCCGCAGGGGGCCGGTTTCCGAATCGACCTGCAGGCGGCGCTGTGGCGAGAATTCAAACCGCGGCTGGGTGCTGGCATTCTCGGATGAAGCGGGAAATTCCATGGCCTGGTTGACCCTCCAACTGATGGGATCTCGTTAAAAAAAGCCTGATTTGATCGGGTTTGATCGGGTCAAACCCTCAAATCAGGCTTTGCTCAGACACGGGCGGCAGCCCGGTCCTCTTTTCATTTCATTCGCCAAAGAACATTATACGGAAACGGTTGGTTTTGTCCAGAGGTCGAATGTCCTGCCGGCCGGCCGCCCCCCCAGACATCCCCGACCCCAGGTGAGCCCGGCTGGAACAAAAAGAAAAAGGTCGGGAGTATTTTATCCGTTGCGCCGGATAAAATGAGCGTGGCGCCGCCAAATTTTCCCGGAAACTTCGAGTTTCCGGGAAAATAAAGCCCGCCCGCTCTCATCGACGCCGACCCCCTGCCAAAGCTACCGCGGCAGGGAAATTTCGTAGGCGTCGGTGTACGGATTGGCCGCCACGTCGAGCAGGGGGATATTTTCCAGGGACGGGTACCGGTACATCCCGGTGCGGAGCACCCACGGCCCGGCTCCGGCAGGCGGCGGGTCGAGGGTGAAATGGCTCAAAACCAGGTCCCCCTCTCGCCAGGAGTGAGCGCTGAAAGCGGCCGCATCCGCCTGGGTGATCCGCCCGCCGCCGGCCGTCAGCAGGTGGTTGAAAAAATGGAAATCGTCGGCTGCCGGTGTCCCCACCCGCCAGAGAAGCTGCAGATGGCCATCCGGATCCGGTGGCGTCAGTCCCAGGAAGGTCACCCAGTTGGCCAGCAGGGGTGGTGGGTCAAAACGGATGGCCACCGGGGGATCGGGTTCGGCCGGGAGGGTGAACAGGCGGTAGCTCCCTTCTCCCAGCCGTCGGGGGATGACGGCGCCGGCCCGTCCCACGGACGCCACCACCGCTTCCAGTGGGAATTCTTCGGGGCCGTAGAGCAGAACCGCCCCCTGCGCCGGGAATACGGCCGACCGGTTGGCGTCGACGAATCGGTGCGGTAGATCCCGCAGATGGAGGGCAAAAACCGCCGGGAACGCGTCGAGGGCGGGATCCTCACCCGCACCGGCGATCAGCACCTCCGGGGCGCCGGTGCGGGCAGCTTCGGCCCGTACGGCCGCGGCCGCTTCGAGCTGGAAAATGAGCGGCTCGCCAAATCCCCCCGGCGTGGCGTGATCTTGAATAAAAGTCAGCAGGCCGACCCACAGCCAGACCTGCCAGACGGCCGAAAGGGCGATGAGCGGCCAGATCGCCCACCGGCCGAACGGCAGCCGGCCGATGGGCTCGACAGCCAGTCCGGCGGCCACGAACCAGGCCGGATAAAATGGGAGCAGGTAGTGCAGTTCGACCGGTGTCGGAAACCAGGCGAAAGTAGCCAGGGGTACGACCATCCACACCAGAAGAAAAGGCGCGGCGGAAGTCGAGCCGGCGCGCCGGCTCACCCGGAGCAGCCGGATCAGGCCGGCGAAAACCAGCAGCAGCCAGAACAGGATCACCCAGCCCCCATCCGGCACGCCTTCCAGATAAACATCGAAGGCTGCCGGTCCGGCCAGGGCATGCATCTCCCAACCGGTCGCCAGGCGAACGGCATGGAGGATCGGGTGCCAGCTCCACCCCCCGGCGGGTCCGCTGCCGGCGCCGGCCAGGTCGGCCAGGGTCCGATCAGAGAGAATCAGCTGGTCGTAAAGAAGGGGCAGCGCCGGCAGCAGTCCGGCCGCAGCCCCGGCCAGCAGCATCCGCCAGCCAACCCGGCGCCGGTAGATCACCAGCAGGACGGCCGATCCGACGAGCAGGCTGGCGGCGGCCAGGTGAATCTGAAAGGCAAACGCGGCGCAGAAGAGGTGGACGATCAGCCAGGCGCGGCGCCCCTCCACCAGAGCCAGGCAGCCGCTGATTCCCCAGCAGACGGCGAAGAAAGGAAGTAAATTTTGCGCCCAGATCTTGCGTGAATGGATCACCGCCCAGGGGCTCACGGCGAAAAACAGCGCGGCGGCGAACGCCGCCTGGCGCCCCCAGTAGCGGCGAACGAAGTGGTAGGTCAGGCCGACGGCCGCCGTATTCAACAGGCCGGTGAAGAGGGTGGGGGCGAGAACATGCGGCCAGACCCGCAGCGGCAGCGCATAAACCCAGACACTGGCGGGAAAGTTGGGCACCCCGACCGAGCTGGTGATCCCGCGCAGGGGGAATAAGCGGCCGTCCGCCATATCCCAGGCCAGCGACAGCAGCCGCGCCTCGTCGGCCTTGAATTCGGTCCAGCCCGGCCACAGGCAGCGCAGGAGAGCCGCGGCCAGC
The DNA here is from genome assembly GCA_041568735.1 of Promineifilaceae bacterium (SeqCode). Taxonomy (GTDB): domain Bacteria; phylum Chloroflexota; class Anaerolineae; order Promineifilales; family Promineifilaceae; genus WTJY01. Next base: position 1,979 of record JBFFZG010000091.1, on the reverse strand, counting down.
AAAACACCTCCCAGCAGCAGCCAATCCCGGCGGTCATAGGGATCTGAGTCGGCCGCCATAGAAGTCAGGCCGCGCCGTCCGGCCGCGGAAAGGTGTGGTAGTGGATCAGGGTCTGGCCGGACAGAAAATGGAGAAAGCAGTAGCCCGGCGGTTCGTCGATCAGAACGGGTTCCGGCACATCCGGCCAGCCGGCGAAATTGGCAAACGTGCTGGCCACCGAACTGTAGACAATCCCGTCCCGCACCGTCTGCATCGGCATATGGACATGGCCGTGAAATACCCCGCGCAGCCGGGGACGAGCCGGCAAGAGCGCCTCATGCAGGGACCGGCCGTTGACGATCAGCATATGCTCGTCAAACCAGGTCGAATTGAGCGGCCAGACGGGGAAATGGATGAATACGGCCAGCGGAGGACCCTCGGCCGCTGCCTCCCGCCGGACAACGGCCAGCTGCTCCTCGGACAGCAGTCCGTGCGGATCGAGATGATCCGGTGCCCGGCCGTCGAGGATGAGAAAGCGGTTCCCCTTGATTTCAAAAGCGTAGGTCAAAAGATCCGGGTCCGCCCCCAGGGGTTCGTAAGGTCCCATGGGCAGAAAGCGTACGATGTCGGCCGACCGGTCGTGGTTGCCAACCGCGTAATATATCGGGACCGCCAGCCCGGCAAATGTTTCTCGGGCAAGCCGGTAGGCCGCGGGATCGGGGTCCGAGACCACATCGCCGGTGTGGATCACCACATCCGGCCGCTGAGGCAGATGGTTGATCAGGTCGACGACCTGCCGCGCGCACGGCCAGGATGTCAGGCCAAAACGGGCATATGAGCGATCCGGGCCCACATGCGTATCGCTAATATGGACCACGTAAACTGGTTCTACCGGCGGCTGCATGGAGTGAATTATAACCCACTCCGGCCCGGGACAAGGAGCGGCCCCTGGGTGCTTCATCCGGCGGCCGGCGATTCCAGGGATTCTCAGCGGTCCTTATGTACTCCTTGCGTTGGAATCGCCCTCCTGTTAAACTTTTCATTGGGGCGAACAGGGGCATTTTCCTGAATTGTCATGATCGATCTCGTGGTTAAACGGTTTCCCATGAACCCGTTTTAGCACCCGGACAACCTCTTCGTCCTTTCGACAACATGATTCGTTCATTTACTCTTCGTGATATCCCCCTTGTTCACCGGCTCAGCGAACAAGGAATTGTCTTTCACACCAGGTCAGCCCTCACCCAGGATATCAGGCCGCTCCGGGAAGCCCTTGTCAATATGCTGATTGGAGGCCAGTTTCCGACGTTCGTCTGGAAATCGGATGATGGGAACGCCGTGGGGTTTGCCCAGCTGCGCCACACCAACGACGAAACCCATGCCTATATACTCTGCCTGGGATCCAATGAAACCGACTCCAGCCGAGCCGACTCGGAGTCCCTCTGGCTGTCATTTCTCGATCAACTGACGGAAAAAGCCGGCCAGCAGGGCGTCCACAGCCTGATCGCCGAAGTCGATGAACTGGGCGATGAACTGCCCATTCTGCGCCAATCCGGTTTTGCGGTTTACACCCGGCAGGATATCTGGGTCCTCGAAGACGCCAACCATCTCGTTCAGCCGCCGGCTGTTGAACTCACCCGGGCTACACCGGCCGACGAATGGGACCTGAGCCTCCTCTACGCCAACATCGTGCCGCGCATCATTCAGCTGGTCGAACCGGCTCCAAGCGGCGCCCAGCTGGAGGATATCTGGATCCTGCGCGAAAAAGGGGAGCTGGTCGCCTACGTCGTTTTTACGGCTGGACCGACCGGGACCTGGCTGCGCCTCTTCATCCATCCGAATGCCCAGACCCGCGGCGAAGATATCGTGCGGGCGGCGCTGGGCATCATACCACCCAAAATCGACCATCCCATCTACTGCTGCGTGCGCCGGTACCAGAGCTGGGTTCAGCCTGTATTGGACAAGACTGGCTTCCGTCACATCAGCAGCCAGGCGATGATGGT
>JBFFZG010000090.1:0-15704 GCA_041568735.1 Promineifilaceae bacterium (SeqCode) | reverse complement strand
AGCGGGTCAGCGCCGCACAGGCTTCCATGTCGGGCAGGGCATTAAAATCGCGAATATCGAGCCGGCGGGCGCCGACTTTGAACCCGGCATCACCGGTGCTTGGGGCGTACAAGAGGGTCATGGTCGGAAGATAACACAGGTGCTCATTCCGGGCTGTGAGCCAGAATACAGAATTCCTGCCCAACGGCTTACGGCCGGCCGGCCGCGTCGCGCAGGATTCCCACCCAGGCCGATTCGGAAAGAAATGAGGGGCCGCCAGGACAGCGCTCCTAACCGCAAACAATCACTATTTTGGCTTTCCGATTCCAGCAGTCTGGGCCCTGATCGTACTCCCCTGCTCGTGGTTCAGGCCGGTCATCACCGCCGCTGTTTTCAGCGGGGCTCCTATCAATCCTGGGCTGGCCGTCCTCCCGTCCGGGCGAATGGGATCAGGCCAAGAACTCGTCATGCAGGAAACCACTCATAATGACTACGCGAAGGGATCCGGTCCTCAAATTCCTGCTCCCTTGGCCATTGCATTTCTATTCAAGAGGATTAGAATTCACCTGATTCTCTGGGCGATACAAAAGACTTCCCGCTAGACGAATCCTCCTTTCGCCGGCCAGCCTTCTGCCACCCAGGATTGAGCAACAATCAATTTATTTCCCCTTTTCGGCCGATCGCCACGCTACCAGGCCGAATTGGCGCCGGTTATGAGAGTATGCCGTGACCCTGACTCCTAAACAGCTCAAACGCATTCTGATTGGTAAACCGTTCCCCACCCGCGCCGATATCCACGAACGCCTGGACAAGCTGCGCGCGCTGGCTATTTTCGCCTCGGATCCGATCAGCAGCAACGCCTACGCCACGGAAGCGATCATGAGCGTGCTCATCTTAATCAGCGTGCAGGCGATCCGGCTTACGATGCCCATCGCCCTGGGCATCTTCAGTCTCGTCCTCCTCGTCATCACGAGCTATATCCAAACCATTCTGCACTACCCGGATGGCGGCGGGGCCTATACCGTCGCCAAGGACAACCTGGGCACCCTGCCCTCCCTGTTCGCCGCTGGGGCGCTGCTCATCGACTACGTGCTGACCGTATCGGTGTCGGTCTCGGCCGGCATCCGCGCCGTCACATCCGCCTTTCCAACCCTGCTCCCCTACGCCGTGCTGATGGCCGTCGTCGCCATCGTCCTGCTCACCTGGGTGAACCTGCGGGGTGTGCGAGAAAGCGGCACCATCTTCGCCGTGCCCACCTACGCCTTCGTCGCCGGCGTTCTGCTCATGATTGTCATCGGACTGCTGCGCTTCAGCGGCCTGTTTGGCCTGGCTCCCCTCCCCCAGGCCGCCTTCCCTGAAGGGGAAACGGCCGCCGGCGCCGTCTCCCAGGTCCTCTTCATCTGGCTGATTCTGCGCGCCTTCGCCGCCGGCTGCACCGCTCTAACCGGGATCGAAGCGATCAGTAATGGTGTGCAGGCCTTCAAACCGCCGGAATCCAGGAACGCGGCCGAAACCATGGTCATCATGGGGGTGATCGCCATGTCGCTTTTCGTTGGAATTACCTTCCTCGCCACGCAGATCCACCTCATTCCAACAGAAGAAGAGAGCATATTATCCCAGCTGACCCGGACACTCACTGGCCGCGGCTTCCTTTATTTTTGGGTGCAGGCCTTTACCATGCTCATCCTCGTCCTGGCGGCCAACACCGGCTACCAGGATTTCCCCAGACTGGCCTCATTCCTGGCTAAAGATGGCTTCATGCCCCGTTGGATGCAGAATCGGGGGGATCGGCTGGTGTACAATGCCGGCATCGTTGTTCTGGCCGCGGTCTCATCGATCATCGTTATTATTTTTCAGGCGGATGAAATCGCCATGCTTCCCCTCTACGCCCTCGGCGTGATGCTCAGTTTTACTCTGTCTCAATCGGGTATGGCCCGGTTGATGGGCCGCATCAGCCGGCTGAAACCGGGCGAAGTCCTGGACACCGGTGTGACGCATGTCCATTACGAGAAAGGCACCGGCTGGAAACGACTCCTTAATACGGCCGGGGCCATCGTTACCGCCATCGTTCTGGTCATCCTCATCGTCACCAAGTTTACCGAAGGAGCGTGGGCGGTCGTCATCGGCATTCCCCTTCTGGTCCTGATGTTCCGTTCGATCAGGGGACATTATGGCTCGGTGGCGACCTCCCTCAGCACCCGGGATTTCGCCCTCGAAGATTTAAAAGAAATCGCCGACATTGTAATCGTTCCTATCGGGGATGTGCATCGCGGAACCCTGCGGGCGATCAATTATGCCAAACGGCTTTCAAGCCAGGTTCGGGCCGTTTCCATCGTCACCAGCGAAACGATGCGCGAACTGATTCATCGCCGTTGGGATCGCTTCCCCACTGTCACCCAATCGGTCGAACTCGTCTTGATCGATTATGAGTATCGAGATATTTTAACCCCGATCGTCGAGTACATTGAAGGCGTCTCAACCCACGAATTCCCCGGCCAGTTAATTACCGTCGTGATTCCGGAATTTATCCCCGAGACCTTCATGGGCCGGCTCCTTCACAATCACACGGCCGCCTTTCTCCAGTCCCGCCTGCGGACCAATGAGAATATTGTCATTATCGATGTTCCCTATCAGGTCCATTCCTGATGCCCTCCCGGTGAACCCGGCGCCAGGGAACCCAATTTCAATTTGTCGGCAGAGGGTGATCCGCCTCTCCAGGCCGCCGGAAATGGCTTTTCGACACTCGGCGATGACCCTCCCGAGTATCAATCGAGCCTGATCTCTCCGGCATTTTCCCTGGCCCGCCGCACCAATTTCGCTTTCATTCTGCCGATTGATCCCCAAGGCTGAAACTTTCAACTAAAATGGGTGGGAGACCGGCCTGTAGACGGCCGGCCTTCACGGCTCCCTCATTTGAATTGACACGCTGCGATGGCGGGAAAATCCCATCTGCCAACAGCTCGGCCAGACGAAAGGCCGCTTGGATTGAAGGAAAGTTGAATGGAATTAATCCGCTATGCAAAGTATCACGCCCTGGGCAACGCGTACACGCTGTTAGAGATCGCCACCCCACCCACAAAAGACCAGATTCGCCTCCTCTGCCATCCGCAGTATGGACTCGGAGGAGACGGGCTGCTCATCGGCCGGACGGTTGGGGACGGTCAGTTCGCGCTGCGAATCTTCAACCCCGATGGCAGCGAAGCGGAGAAAAGCGGGAACGGCCTGCGCATCTACGCCCGCTACCTCGCCGATGAAGGGCAGGCCGGGCAGGAACCGATTGTCATTGAAACCAGGGGGGGGGCTGTTTTGGCGACCATCGATCAGGAACGGGATGATGTCGGAATCGACATGGGCCGGGTGAATTTTTACAGCGAAGACATCCCCGTGGCCGGTCCCAGCCGGGAGGTCATTCAAGAGCGGCTCCATTTCGGAGGGGTCGAGCTCGTCTACTCGGCCGCCTCCATCGGGAACCCGCACTGCGTGATCCGCGTCAAGAAGCTCGACGAGCAGTTTACCCGTCGCTTTGGTCCGCTGATCGAAAACAATCCCTTGTTCCCAAACCGAACCAATGTTCAATTTCTCGAGGTGGTCGACCGGGATTCGATCGCCATCCAGATCTGGGAGCGGGGAGCAGGCTATACCCTCTCTTCGGGGAGCAGCAGCTGCGCGGCGGCGGCCGTTGCCGTGCGTCTCGGCCTCTGCCAGCCGGAAGTGACGGTCCATCAGCCAGGCGGCCCCCTGGCCGTGACCATCACCAGGGAATTTCACGCCATCCTGCGCGGGCCGGTTCAGTTCGTCAGCCGGGGATTGGTAGCCATTCCCGACTAACGGCGCCGCAGGGCGAACATTTCCTGGACAAAGCCGGTCAGCCCTCGATCGGCAATGCGAGGGGCCTTGGCCAGAATATCCCGCACCGCCAGGGACTCGATCACAAAATTTTCTTCGTACAGTGCCTGCACCTCTTGGGCCGACACGCTGAAAGGCGGTCCCGCCATCTGATCCTGCGGGTAGTGAAATGTGATCAAGAAAGTGACCGACCCGGGCGCCATCAGCCGGGGAAAATGAGCGGCGTATTTCGGCCGCATCCCCGGCGGCATGGCGACCAGCGCCGCCCGATCGTACGCGGCAGCCACCCCGGCGAGATGCGCTTCGGACAGATCAAAAAAATTGCCGTTCAGGACCGCAATCCGACCGCTGACCAGCCGGGTGAATCCCGGCACGGCCTCCTGGAAGGGCGAAAGGTCGTTTTCAGCAAAAAATTGGGCGGCCGCCAGCGGACTGATCTCCACCCCGATCACCCGGTGCCCCTGCTCGGCCAGCCAGATCATGTCGAGACTCTTGCCGCACAGCGGCACGAAAACCCCGGCCTCGGGTTCGACTCCGAGGTCCGGCCAGAATTTCAATAGATAGGGATTGATCTTCGTCTGGTGGAAGCCGGTGCGATTTTGAACCCAGCTCTCCAGCCAAAATTCTTCTTCCATCGGTCTCACCCCTCAGGCGACCGCGTGCGCCCTGGACTCCTCGTCATTCAGCCGGCGGTCAACTTTCATACATCCAATCGCGCAGCCAGAGCTCCAGGTCGGCCGGCTTGTTGGCCACCACCGCCGTAAAACGCGTGCCTGGATAGTGCTGCTGAAACCAGAGGGCCGTCAACGTTTCCGGCCAGTGATGCGGATTGACGGCGATCACGATCCGATCGGCCACATCCCCGATGCCGGCATCGTCGGCCGAAAAACCAATCGTATAGCGGCCGTCAAAGCTTCCTCTGGCGGCCGCCAGCAGCCACTGCTCATCGGCCGTGGGCGGCAGCAGCACGTAAACCCGGGTGTAATCGAGCCGCGGCCGGCCGCTCGGCACGATCTGCACCTCATGCGCCACCCGCAGCAGGCGCTGGGCGAAAAGGCGGGCCCCTTCATCGCCGACAAAGCGCAGATCATAGAGACCTTCCTGCTCGACCTGAAAGGTATAGCGCCAGCGGTGGCGGGCATCACGTGCGGCCAGGTCGACAAATGCCGGTTCCCCGCGTTCTCCATCAGGCAGCCAGAGCCAGAAGGCCGGGCTTTCGATTTTGCGCATCGAGGATATCGTCACCTGGATTTCCTGCCCCGGCTGGGGGCGCTCCGGCTCCAGCTGGATATGCGTATCGCCGGGGCCGACGATGTTGGTCGCTCGCTTGTAGCGGCCGACCGGCCGCAGGAGGGCATTGCGCCAGAAAATCGACTGCTGTCGCTTCGGCAGGTGAGGCGCCCCTTTCAGAAATACCGTCATCAAAGCCGCCTGGGAGACGACATTGAGCCGCAGGGTTTCCCAGCGGCCGAGGGGCTCGGCCGGCGGCGACCATTCGATGATCGGGCTTTCCCCATCCAGCCCTCCGGTCGGATCGACCCCGACCTGGGCCCGGAGCGGGGAGCCATCGCGGATCAGGCCGGATTCGGCCGCCTCACTCGACCAGCCCAGGCAGTCGACACTCAGCTCATATTTCTCACCCGCCACGGCCGGAACCTGCTGGGTCAGCCCGCCGACGAAGGTGGCATAAGGCGCACTGATCTGCGGCAGCAGCCGCCCTTCAATATACCGCGATTCAAAGACCGGCTGCTGGTTCTGCCAGCTCGGGGTGGAGCGCCCTTCAATGGGCGGAACCCACCAGGGGGCCCAACCGGCGGGCACAATCAGGGCTGAATCCCCCCGATAGGGATTAAATGGCTCGAGCATATCGCCGTTAAAAAATAGATTGACGTCTGCCATAAGATCGGATTTCCCAACTCCTAGATTGGATCAATCGTCAAAACCGAGGCCGCGCTCCTTGAGCGAGACAAAACGTCCCCGGCCAATGATCAGGTGATCGAGCACCTGGATGTCGAGCAGGCGGCCAACCTTGACGACCTCCCGCGTGACCCGAATGTCTTCCTGCGATGGTGCCGGATCACCCGAAGGGTGGTTGTGGGCCAGGATAATGGCCGCAGCATTGTCCTTGATTGCCGGGCGGAACAGCTCCGCCACCCGCACCACGGCGCTGTTCAGACTGCCGATGTAGATCGTCGACACCCGCTGGACGACATTTCGCGTGTCGAGCAGCACCACCCGGAGGTGTTCCTGTTCGAGCAGGCTCATTTCAGACATCAGCAAGTTGGCGGCATCCCCTGGCGAGGTGATGCGTGGCCTCTCTTCCGTCCGGATGGAAAGCAGCCGGCGTCCCAGTTCGAGCGCCGCCTTGATTTCCATTGCCTTGGCGGGACCGATCCCGCGGACCTGCTGGAGCTCCTTTAGCGTCGCCCCGGCCAGGCCGCCCAGGCCGTCGAAGCGGCTGAGCAGCTGTTCGGCCAGCCGCAGAACACTTTCTCCCCCACCACCAGTCCGCATGATGATGGCCAGCAGCTCGCTGGTGGATAGGGCCCCCGGACCGACGGCCCGCAGGCGTTCGCGCGGCCGTTCCTGCCGGGGAAGGTCCCGGATCATCGGTGGATATGCAGTTGTTTCGCGTGTGTGCTCCATGTGTTTTCTCCCTCTATTCGATTGGTGTAGGCGGCCAACTTTTCTGGCCGGTCGGCCGGCAGCCCGGCCGGATTTCAGGCGGCGTCCGCCTCTTTAATCAATACGACAAATTCCTCCCATTCCTCGGCCATCAGGTGCAGGGTGATCCCGCCCATCTCGATGTGATAGATCACCCCATCTTCATCCCGCGTCCGAAACAGCGAAAAATTCTCGGTTTCGGACAGCTGCTGCATATTAATGTCATCCTGTTGATTCATGAATGTCTCTCTTTGCTCTTGACTTCGATTTCATGGGGCCCGGAGTCCAGGACCTCGCAGCCAGCCGCCCCGGGCCAGCTCCACCGGCCGGGTATCTCTCATTGATTAATCCCCGGTTTTGGTCGGACTGCCGGCCGAGCGAAACGGCAGCCGGCGGCCGAGCAGTTTTAAGCGCCCTTTTCCCCCAGAATGTTCTGCCTCTTCGACGGCCGGCGCGGCTGCCTCCGGATCCCCGTAAGGCGGAATATCCTGCAGCTTACAGTAGACGTACCGCACGACCACCCGGCCGCTGGCCAGCAGTGGGGAGGCCAATAAAATTCCAAAGACCCCGGCCAGACCGGCGCCAGCCAGGGCAGCCACGAAAACGATCATGGGGTGAATATTCAGCGAATGTCCCAACACACGTGGGACGAGAAAATAACCCTCGAACTGGTGAAAAAGAATATACAATCCCAGCACCAGCATGGCAAAGCCAACCGGGGACATCATCGAGCCGAGCCAGCTCTGCTGGCTCTGGAAAAAGGCGATTAAAACGCCGGGCACCATCCCGAAAAAGGGACCGATTTGAGGCAGAAATTCGGCCATGCCGGCGATCAATCCGAGGAGGAGCGGATTAGGCAGACCGATAATCGAGGCCACTGTGAAAGTAATCGTCCCCATGATGAGAAAAAGGATCAGCTGCCCCCGCAGGAAGGCATTCCAGACCGCGTTGAGTTCGTAGCCGAGCTGATACATTTCCCACTCGTATTCGGCCGGCACCATGCTGATCATGCCGCGAAAGAGCTTTTCGTGGTCTTTGATCATGTAAAAGGAGACGAACAGCACGAAGAGAATCCATCCCAGCGTGGAGACGGTGGCCGAGGCCACACTGCCGAAAATATTCACAGATTGGAGCCCGACGGAAGGGACGTAATTGACGATGTATTCGAGTGCTCGCTCCAGTGGAACGACATCGGCCAGGATGAACGTCTGACCCCCGATCAGCGTGATCGGTTCCTGGGAAAGGAAAATGATCTGCTCGACATAGAACGGCATGTTGGAAATGAAGGCATTGAGCTGCCGCAGCAGCGGTGAGGTCACCCGCGCCGGGATGGCGATCAGCAAAAAGATGACGAATAGATAGACCACGGCCAGGCTGAGGGCGCGAGGCAGGCGGAGGCGCTTGTGAAGGAACTGCACGGCCGGCCACAAAACATACGCCACCACCAGGGACATGAAGATGGGTAGAATCAGCCGGCGCACCGCAATCAGAAGCCAGGCGAAGCCGATCATCAGGGTGACGATCGCCAGGCGCTTGGTGGTGCCATGCCAGCGGGGTGAAATCTTGCGCATCATCGATAAATATTTCCAACTGCTTCAAAGAACGGATGTTCCCTCTTAAAAACCGACTATAATCGACTGGCAAGGATAAGGCAATAAAATTGAATGTTTACGATTTCGAACGGTACGACCGGCGAACTGAGAGGTCAAGATGCCCCGACTGACAAAAATCTATACCCGCGGCGGTGACCAAGGGCTCACCTCCCTCGGGAGCGGCCGCCGCGTTCCCAAAGAATCCCTGCGAGTGGCGGCCTATGGCGCAGTGGATGAGCTGAACGCGACGCTCGGCGTGGCCGTTGCGTCTTCCCTCTGCGATCGGTTAAATGAGGTGCTGCCGGCGATTCAAAATGAGCTGTTCCACCTGGGATCCGATCTCTGCTTTACCGAAGAGGACAAGGAACAGTTCGACATCCCACAGATCGCCAGGACCCATGTCGTGCGGCTGGAATCGCTAATCGACGAGCTCACGGAGGTCGTCGGCCCTCTTGAAAATTTTATCCTGCCCGGCGGATCCATCGGCGCCGCCCACCTGCACGTCGCCCGCACGGTCTGCCGCCGGGCGGAACGCGATGTCGTCGCCCTGTCTCGGGTGGAAAGCGTCGGCTCCCAGGTCATCCCTTATCTCAATCGCCTGTCCGATGCGCTGTTTGTCATGGCCCGCTACGAAAATTTCGTGCGAAAAACGGACGAACCACTCTGGAATCCACTCGCCTGACAGACCGGCCGGCGGAGTTTCCGCCGGCCGGTTCAGGTAAAAGTCATCTGGTCCTCCCCCCGCTATCAGGAGGCTTTCGACTCGACTTCCGCCCTGGCGATACCGTTCTGAATATGGGGCTGATTGTGAAGCTGCACCGGGGCTCTCCTCGCCTTGCGCACCTGCAAGTTCAGCAGCTCGACTCCAAAAGAAAACGCCATGGCAAAGTAGGCGTAGTTCTTGAGGTGAACTTCCTCGGCGAACTCTGGATTCCACCCTTCAATTACCAGCAGGGTGCCGATCAGAATTAAAAAGGCCAGCGCCAGCATCTTCATGGTCGGATGGTTTTTGACAAAATCGCTGACCTTGCCGGCGGCCACGACCATGATCACGGCGGCGATGACAATCGCCAAAACCATGACCGTCAGGACATTGGTAATGCCAATGGCCGTGATGACTGAATCGAGCGAAAAGATGACGTCGATCAAGACGATCTGGGCGATCACGCCGCCCATCGTCGAGGCCGCCCGGTTCTGCCGCTCTTCAGTCATTTCCTCGGTGTCCAGTTTTTCGTGGATTTCGTAGGTGCTCTTGCCGATCAGGAAGATCCCACCGACGAGCAGAATAATGTCCTTGCCGGAGAGATCCCAGAAGAGAGTCGTCCCTTCGAGACTTTTGACCCAGCTGATGCTCAACAGCAACAAGATCCGGGATACGACAGCCAGGCCGATTCCGAGCTGCCGGGCCCGCGCCTTTTCTTTTTCGGGTAGTTTGTCGGCGAGAATCGAGATAAAGATGATATTGTCGATTCCCAGCACGATCTCCAGGGCCAGCAGGGTCACGAGGGCGATGAGCCCTTCAGGGGTCAGCAGCGCTGCCAGGCTAAAATTCATGTCATCCTCCAGGGTTGAAATTTTCAGTTAATCCGTGCCTAAATACGCCGGGATCAAAGTCGGGGCTGCAAAACCGGACGGTTTCCGCTCGGAGCTGGCGGGTAGTTTACTTTGGGTTTGGCCGCTTTTCAACGAGAAAGGAGGCCAGTGGGACGCCTGGGGAAGCGAACAGGCCGGCAGGCGTCGAATCCGGCACGAGCAGGCGCAGCGATCCGGGCATCACCGCCGCGGATATCGGGGTTTCGCCGGCCGGCTCGGCGTCGACATGCAGGGGGGTCGGCTCCCTGCCGAATATTTCCACCTCGCGGCCGGCCAGCATCGTCACGCCGGGCAGGGCCGCATGGCGGCGCCGCCAGCTCTGGTAGGTGAAGTAAAAGGCCGATTCCGGCCGCTTCCCGGAAAAACACCAGACCTCCAGCCGGCCGTCATCCATCACCCCATCGGGATTGATCGGGATATTTCCCCCTCCCCAAAAACGGCAGTTGCAGATCAATACCTGCAGCAGTGAGGCGGTCAGCTCCTGTTCGTCGACGCGAATTGTCAGCTCACGAGGCCGAAAGGAGGGCAGGTGCCAGAAAGCGGAGGCGAGAAAGCCGGCTTTTCCCAGCCGCTTCACCACCCGCGAACGAGGCTCAATTTTGCTGATCATGTGGGCGTCCAGCCCGACCCCGGCCCAGAGCAGAAAGCTCCGGCCGCTGGCGCAGCGGATCACATCAGCCGCCTGCACCCGGCCGCCGAGCAGAGCCAGCGATGCGGCAAAGAGGTGGTAGCCGCTCAGGCTGTGGGGCAGCCCCAGCTCCCGGGCGAATGAATTGCCCGTGCCGGCTGGGATCAATCCCAGGGCGGTTTCTCCCCCGATCAGCCCCCCGGCAATCTCATTCAGGGTGCCGTCTCCCCCGATCGCCACGACCAGCGTCTCGCCTCTTGCCCGGGCGCCTGCGGCCAGCTCCGTCGCGTGACCGGGGGCCATCGTCGGTTCCAGCCGGGCCTGCCAACCCCGCTGCTCCCACCATCCCCGCAGCCGTCGCAGGGCGATCGGCCAGCGGCGTGGTCCGGCGTTCGGGTTATAGATAAAAGTGACAGAGGGGATCATGGATGCTTGTCGACCGTTTGGGATGCCGGGGACCGGTCAGATACCGGACAGCCGCTCAGCTGACGTCTGGCCGGTTGATCTATTGTACCGCCAACAATGGCCTTGTCGAAGGTCGACCGGCAGGCGGCAATCCCTTCATGGCGCTGGTCAAGATCGCCCGGTCAGTTTATCATTGTAAGGAGATAAGCTGTTTTGCAGGTCACCGGAATTTGATTGCCAGAGCGAAACAGCCGGCTTCCGGAGCACCAAGTTATGCCAGATCTCCAAACGAGCTACCTGGGAATCCCCCTGAAATCCCCGCTTATCGTCTCCTCGATTCCCCTCAACTACGACATCAACCAGGTTAAAGAGATGGCCCGGGCCGGAGCCGGGGCCGTCATCCTGCCATCCCTTTTTGAAGAAATGCTCCGCCTGGAAGAGCGGGGGGTTGGCGAATTTCACCCAAAAGCCAGGATGGAGATTCCGCCCGACCTGCGGCCGACCGCCGAAGTGAGCAGCAACCGGCCGGGTTCAGGCCAGTATCTGGCCCTCCTCTACCGCCTCAAAAAGCAGGTCGACATCCCCATCATTGGCAGCCTCAACGGCTACACCGCCGGCGGCTGGGCCTACTACAGCAAGCTGATCGCCTCCAGCGGAGCGGATGCCCTGGAGCTCAATATCTACAATATGCCCGTGCAAACCCATGTCACGAGCAACGAAGTGGAAGATAGCTACCTCCGCCTGGTCGAATCGGTCTGCGCCAGCGTGGAGATCCCGGTTGCGGTCAAAATCAGCCCGTATATCACCGCCCTACCTCATTTTATCCACCGGCTGGCCGGGACGGGGGCGGCCGGCGTGGTCTTCTTCAATCGCTTCTACCAGCCGGATATCGACCTCGAGACGGAAACAGTTGTGCCGAACCTGCAGTTAAGCCGCTCGGAAGAGCTGCGGCTGAGGCTGCGCTGGGTGGCCATCCTGCACAGCCGCATCCCCCTAGATTTCGGCGTTACCGGTGGGATCCATACCGGGGCCGACGCGGCCAAAACATTCCTCGTGGGCGGAAAAGTGGCCATGATGGCCTCGGCCATTCTGCAGGAAGGGGTCCAGCACATCACCCTGGTCAGGCAGCAGCTGGAGGCGTGGATGACCTCGAAAGGGTATGAATCCCTGGACCAGATCTATGGGAAACTCGATCAGAAACAGGTATCCAATCCGACCGCATACGAAAGGGCCAACTACCTGCACGTACTCGATTCATTCGACACTGAGGAAACCAAGTAGAGGAAAAAATGGCGACGATCAGCGAATCGAAGGTAATTGATGGGGTTTACCAGGCCAAATTGAAAGCCTTTGGCGATGACCGCGGCCGGTTTATGGAGACATTTCGCAAAGAATGGTTTCCCCAGCGCAGCTGGAACATCCTGCAGACAAACCGCTCCGATTCGGTCGGCCCGGTCGTGCGCGGGCTCCACTACCATTTCAAGCAGGTCGACTACTGGTATGTCGTCAGCGGCATGATCCGGGCGGCGCTGGTCGATATTCGGCCGGATTCGCCAACCTTCCGGCATGTGGAAACGGTTGATATCGGGGACGCGAACCTCATGGGACTTTTTATCCCGGTCGGCGTCGCCCACGGGTTTGCCACGCTGACTTACCGGGTCACCCTGACGTACATCGTCGACAATTATTACGACAGCCAGGATGAATTCGGCATCGCCTGGGATGATCCGGCCCTCAAGATCGACTGGGGGGTGGAAAATCCGACGATCTCCCCACGAGACCTGCAGAATCCCCGGTTGGAAGAAATCCCTCTGGATCGTCTGCCAACCTGCGAGCAGTCGGCCGCCCTCGAATTTGCCCTCCCCTTCTGAGCCCACCAGGGCGATTAACTTCCGGCCAGCAGCATCCAGACGCGCGGGCCGAAGACCAGCAGGCCGATCAGAACAGCCCCTCCGGCTCCAATCAGCACCGCCGCCGCCGACACATCTTTGGCCACCTTGGCCAGGGGGTGCACTTCCGGCGAGATCATATCGACGACCGCCTCGACGGCCGTATTTAAAAACTCCCCCATCCACACGGCCATAACGGCCGCCACGACCAGCCCCCACTCGACCCGGGTGATTTGAAAATAGACCCCCAGCAAAAAGACAAAGATGCTGGCCACCGCGTGAATCCAGGCGTTGTGCTGGGTGCGGATGACAAACCACCACCCTTCAAAAGCGAATTTAAAGCTGCGCGCCCGGCTGTAGGCCTCTTCCTGCACAGTTTTCATCGGTCCGTGACCCATCGCCAACCCTCCTCCAGATGGGGCGCTACATCCGCTGCGGGACCTCGATGCCGAGCAGATCCAGGACGAGCTCGATGACCTGGACCGTCAGCTCCGCCACGGCCAGCCAGGACGCCTGCCGGCTGGGATCGGTCTCGGTGAGGATGTGGTGCTCCCGGTAAAAGCGGTTGTAGATCGTGGCCAGTCCATAGACGTAGTCGCAGAGATGGTTCGGCGCCCGGCTCTCAAAGGCGTGGAGAATGGAATCCGGCAGCTCCAGCAGTTTGAGGTGGAGCTCCCGCTCAGTTTCACCGGCTGCCGGCAGGACGGCGCCTGATGTCAGCCCCTGTTCGGCCGCCTTGCGCAGAATCGAGCGGGTGCGGACGGCCGCGTAGAGAAGATAGGGTCCCGTGCGCCCTTCAAAGGAAGAAAATCGGTCGAGATCAAAGGTGTAATCTCCGGTCCGATGATTCATCAGGTCGGCATACTTGAGGGCGGCGATGCCAACCATGCGGGCGATTTCCAGCCGCTCTTTCTCGGGATAATCGGCCGCGGCGTCAATTTCCGCCATCCGTTCGAACGCCTTGGCGACGACCATGTCGATGAGGTCTGCAAGCTTCATCACGCCGCCTTCCCGCGTGCGGAAAGGCTTTCCATCCGGCCCATTGATGGTACCGAAGTAGTTGTGCTCCAGGCTGACCTTCTCCCGCCTGGCGATTCCGGATTTATAGGCCGCGCGAAATACCTGGGTAAAGTGAAACTGCTGGCGGGCGTCCACGACATAGAGAATCGCATCCGGATCGTAATCCCGCACGCGCATCAGAATCGTGGCCAGATCGGTTGTGGCATAGCCCACCGATTCGTTTGATTTCACGAGCATGAGCGGGGGAAATTCCTTCTTATCCCCTTCTTCCTCGATGGGGATGACGATCGCACCCTCACTTTCCACCGCATGGCCATCGCGAATCAGACTTTCCACCATGCCCGGAATCAGCGGCTGAACATCGCTTTCCCCCAGCCAGAGATCGAAATCGACATTCAGACGTTCGTAGTTTTTTTTCAGGTCGGCCACGGAGACATTCACAAAATGGCGCCAGAGGGCCAGGTATCCCCGACGGCCCGCCTGCAGGTCCCCTGTCGCCTCTTTGGCCAGCTCCAGCCACTCCGGATCGGCTTTGCTTTTGGCGCTGGCTGCCGGATAGATCTCTTCGAGCTGGTCGATCGAAACGGGGGATTCGGCCGGATACTCCCCCTGGTAGGCGGGATCAAAATAAATGAGATCCGGCTGGCGCTCCCGCAGTTCGGCAATGACCTGCCCCATCTGCAGTCCCCAATCGCCCAGATGAATATCACCCACCGTGTCATGGCCGAGAAAGCGGGCGATGCGTTTGATGCTTTCGCCGATGATCGCCGCCCGGATATGGCCGACATGCAGCGATTTTGCGACATTCGGACCGCCGTAATCCACAATAATCGTCTGCGGCTGGGCCACTGGCTCCAGGCCGCACCGGCCGCCTGGGTCGGCTTTCATACCCGCAATCTGATCGGCGATAAAGTCATCGGCCAGCCGCAGGTTGATAAATCCGGGCCCCGCGATTGAGACCTCGGCAAAGGCCGCGTGGCCGGTAAGCCGATCGGCGACTTCCTGGGCGATCTGCCGTGGATTTGTCTGGTATGGTCTGGCCGCGGGCAACGCTCCATTGCACTGGTAATCGGCCAGCTCCCGCCGCTGAGAGACGGTAACCTGCCCGTAATCCGGGTCATAGCCGCTGGCCTCGAAGGCCGCGGAAACGATTTGCGTGAGTTGATCCTTCAAATTTTTCATGCTCTGGCGCTGTCAACCGGTCTGCCCTTTCGGCGACCATGGCTGGAATTTTTAGGAAGAGAAAAATACCGCTTAACCGTCTGATTTTACGGGAATTTCAGGGGGGGAACCAACTTGTCAACCTTTCGCCAATGCCTGCTCCAGGTCGGCCTGGATGTCTTCCAGGTCTTCAATTCCAACCGAGAGGCGAACGAGGTTTTCGCCGATGCCCACGGCTGCCCGTGCCTCAGGGGTCAGCGCCCGATGGGAGGAGATGGCCGGGTAGAGAACCAGAGAATAGAGATCCCCCAACGTCGTGGCTGGCTGGATCAGTTCGAGTCCTTCGAGAAAGCGGAAGACGGCCGATCGATCGGCTCCGCGAATTTCGAAGGAAAGCACCGAGCCGCCACCTCGATTTTCGGTCAGGCGCCGGGTCAACTCTACCTGCGGGTTTTCCGGCAGGTAGGGATAGTAAACGCAGTCGATTCGTGGATGGCTCTGGAGCCATTCCGCCAGGGCCAGGGCGCTGGCCGACTGCCGCACCATCCGCAGCGGCAGGGTTTTCAATCCACGCAGCGCCAGCCAGGATTCGAACGGCCCGACGCTACTCCCGACCAGCCGGTTCAGCGCATCGAGCCGGGCGCGCATCTCCCGGCTCCCGACTACCACGCCGGCCATGACGTCGCCGTGGCCGCTGATAAATTTCGTGGCACTGTGGACGACCAGGTCGGCCCCGTGGGCCAGCGGATTGCAGAGATAAGGAGAACAAAAGGTATTGTCGACGAGAAACAGGGCGCCGGCGGCGTGGGCGAGCTTGGCCAGGGCCGGCAGGTCGGCCGTCCGCAGGAGCGGATTGGACAGGGTTTCGGCAAACAAGACCGCAGCCGGACCGGCCGCCAGCGCCGCTGCCACCTGCCCCAGGTCGGT
>JBFFZG010000089.1:0-15810 GCA_041568735.1 Promineifilaceae bacterium (SeqCode) | reverse complement strand
GGCGGGCCTGATCTACGGCGCCACCGAATACTGGTTCAGCTGGAGCGGCGACCCGGAAGATCAGGCGCTTGACCACACGCCGGATCTCGCCGTTCCCTTCAACCGGGTCCTGCCGCCTCCTCTGCTGGTCGGCCGCTTTCTGGCAGGGACGGCGGCCGTGCCCTGCACCTGCAGCCTGCTGGTTCGCCGGGAGATTCTGGCGCAGGTGGGGGGGTTTGAGAGCGATTTTCGCAATATCTACGAAGATCAGGTGTTTTATGTCAAGATATTTCTGGCGGCCGCGGCCGTCGTTTCCGGGTCGTGCTGGGACCGCTACCGGCAGCATCCGCTCTCTTCGTCGTCGGCCGAACTGCGAGAAAATACCCTGATCGCCAGCCGGCAGGCCTTTCTCGACTGGGTCGCCCGCCGGCTCGAGGCGCAGGCAATCGACGATCCGGCGCTCTGGCTGATTCTGAACGAAGAGCGCTGGCTGATTCGCCCTCCGGTTGTGGGGCGTGTTTCGGCGGAGGGGCTACGGCGGCTCCGCTGGCTCAAAAAATGGCTGCTCCGCGCGGCGCGCGCCGGTCTGCCGGCCGCCTGGCGGCGGCGGCTGGTCTAAATGCACCAATCGAGATCTATGACTTCGACCTCCTCGTCATCATTCCAGGTTAAACGGCCGTTTGGCGGCACCTTCTTTTTATCGCTTGGCTTCCTGCTGCTTCTCCTGATCGGCATGGAAGCGGCCGCCCGCACCCGGCTGGTCCAGGATCAGATCGCCAGCCCCCAGCTCGGCAGCCGCCACTACCAGCTCGGCAGCAAGGTGATGCTGCTGGAGCGGGCGATCGCCGAGCACGGCCCGCTCGACTGCCTGGTCATCGGCAGCTCCCAGGCCGACCGGGCGATCGATCCCGAGGTGCTGACAGCGACGTTCGCCGAAGTGACCGGCCGGCCGCTGCACTGCTTTAATTTTGCCGTGGATGCCCTGCCCGTTTCCGGCGCGGCCGTCCTGGCCGACATCCTGGTCCGCGAATACCACCCCGGCATCCTCATCTACGGGACCGATGCCCGCGATTACGCGGTCGGCCGGGAGGCCGAAGACGCGGCGGTCATTCTCGAATCTTCCTGGGTGCGCTACCGCGCCGGGGAATTTAACCTCGACGGCTGGGCGCTCGAACACTTCTTTTTCTACCGCTACTGGTGGCACTGGCTTCAGCTCCTGCAGTTCGATTGGGGAGATGTCCTCGATACCCGGCGGGGGAAGGTTTCCCCCAACGGATTCACCCCTGACGACACGGTCAATCTCGACGTGCAGTCCCCGCCAAACCCGGAAGATGAGTCGTTCCAGATCGGCTACTACCGGGAGCTGCTTTCGGACTATGCCATCCTGCCGGAAAATCTGGCCGATCTGGAGCGCATCCTGGCGCTGCGGAAGGCCGGCGTGCGGGTCTATCTGGTCGAAATGCCGCTGCCGGATGGCTTTTTTCCCTTTTTTGGCCGCGGCCGGACCGACCACGAGTATTTCCTGACCCAAATCGGCGCGCAGGCCGGCCGGAACCAGATTCCCTTCTGGGAAACGACCTCTCTGGGACTGGTGCCCGTGGACGGCTGGCGCGACTACAGCCATCTCAACTCGACCGGGGCGGCCGCCTTCAGCGCCTGGCTCGGTTACGAGCTCGGTCGGGCGGATAGCGGGCAGCATGACCCGGCCGTTTCCCGCTGAGCGGCCAGTTCTCGATCGACGACCTGGCCTGAGAATTTGACAGGGCAAACAGATCAATTGACCGGGCGAACGCCCCTGACGATGACGAGACCTGAGTGGGAAATACCTTGAACATCACCTCCGCCTCCTTCCTGTTGTTTGTGTCCGCGATCCTGGCGGTCTTTCATCTGCTGCCCCGGCGGCTGAAACCCGCCTGGCTGCTGGCGGCCTCTTTCTTTTTCTGCCTGACCTGGGCCTGGCAGTTCGCCGCCGTCCTGCTGCTGTCGATCGGGCTCAACTACGGGCTGGCCCGCCTGCAGCCGGCCGGGAAAGCGGGGAGCCGGCCGCTGCTGTTTGTCGCGGTTGGCATCAACCTGCTGACCCTCGTTTTTTTCCGGACGGTCGATTTTTACCTGCCGCCGCTGCGCGATTTGTTTCTGGCACTCGGCTGGCCAGTCTCAGAAGGGCTCCAGCTGCTGCTGCCGATCGGCCTCTCGTATTACATCCTGCAGGCGATCGCCTACCAGGTCGACGTCTACCGGGGACAGACCCCGGCCGAATCCGATTTCATCGCCTTTGCCCTCTATCTGGCCTACTTTCCCAAATTGATCGCCGGCCCGATTGAGCGGGCCCAGACCTTCCTGCCCCAGATCGCCGCGCCCCACCCGCTCGACAACGGCCGGCTCGGCCGCAGTTTTACCCTGATATTTACCGGCCTGGCCCGCAAGCTGATCGTGGCCGATTCCCTGCAGGCGGCTCTCCCGTGGGATCTCTTTGTCGCTCCCGAGACGTTTTTCGCGGTCGAGCTCTGGGGCTGGCTCTTCGTCTTCGCCTTTTATCTCTACAACGACTTCGCCGGCTACACGGCCATGGTGCGCGGGGTGAGCGGCCTGTTTGGCATCGACCTGTCCCCCAACTTCCAGCAGCCCTTCCTGGCCCGCAATTTCACCGAGTTCTGGAACCGCTGGCATATCTCCCTCTCCCACTGGCTGCGCGACTACATCTATATGCCCCTGACCCGGGCCCTGCTCCGGCGGAATCGAAACCGGTATCACCCGCTGAACTGGTTCGCCCCGCCGCTGGTGACGATGCTCGTCAGCGGCCTCTGGCACGGGCTGAGCTGGCACATGTTCGCCTGGGGCGCGCTGCACGGCCTCTACCAGGCGGTCGAGCGGCTGTTTTCCTGGCGCCGGCCGGTCGTGCCGCCGCAGCGCCGGCCGCTCTGGTACCAAGTGGCGGCCGCCGGGGTCGTCTTCGTGCTGGTATCGCTGGCCTGGGTTCCCTTCCAGGTGGAGCTGCCGGCCGCGCTCGGCTTCTGGGGTCAGCTGTTTACCTGGGGGCCGGTGGCGCTGAAATACCGGCGGATTTTTCTGATCATGCCGTTCCTGGTGGGGGTCATCGCCTTCGATTGGCTCGATTTCCGGCGGCAGGATGAGCTGTTTTTCACCCGGTGGCCCCGGCCGGTGCGGGCGGCCGCCATGGCCGTGGTCATCCTCCTGGTCCTGATCCTGACCCAGGAAGGGCCGGGATCCCCCTTCATCTACCAGGGATTTTGAGGAAAATGGGCATTCATAAGCCTTCTCTCCCCGGCGTGAGGGCCAGAAGATGGCGGATGGGACCAACCCATGACTGCCGCCAGCCTCGCCCGCACCGGCCGCGGTCATTGGATCATTCATCCAGGCGGGGTAAACTGGAACGATGAGCGAAACGGCGGCGCCCGCGGAGATCGCGGTCATCATTCTCACCTACAATCAAATGGGAAAGACGCTGGCCGTGCTGGAGAGCCTGGCGCGGATCCCCGAACCCCCCTTCGAGGTGCTCGTCTGGGACAATGGGTCGTCCGACGACACGGCCGCGGCCGTCCGGCAGGCCTTCCCGCGGGTCCTCTTCCACCCGAGTCCGCGGAACCTGGGGGTCGCCTCCGGCCGAAACGCCGCGGCCGCCCTGGCCTCGGCCACGTGGCAGCCCCGCTTCCTGCTCTTCCTCGACAACGATATGGAGCTCGACCCCGGCTTTGTGCGCGGCCTGCTCGACCCACTCCTGGCCGATCCGACGGTCGGCCAGACCCAGGCCAAGCTCCTCTTCATGGATGACCGGCGCCGGCTGAACGACGGCGGCGGCAGCCAGATCAATTTTATCCTGGGGCAGACGATCCCCGTCGGCTACAACGAGATCGATCGCGGGCAGCACGATGTCATCAAGCCCTGCATCTCCTGCGGCGGGGCGATGATGGTGCGCCGGGAGATTTTCGAGGCGCTGGGCGGCTTCGACGCCCTGTTCGACCCCTTCGGGCCGGAAGACAGCGATTTTTCCCTCCGCCTGCAGAAAGCCGGCTACAAAGCGCTTTACGCGCCGCAGGCGATCGCCTACCACGAGGTCAGCCACACCTTCGGCAAGGGGTATACCGAGGAATACGCCCGCTATAAATCGAAGCACTGGCTGGCCTTCCTGCGCCGCCATGCCACCCCCGTGCAGAAGCTCGGCTTTTATTTGATCGGGGCGCCGCTGCTGGCCGTGAAAATCATCCTGCGCGAGGGGAAAAAGGGGAACCTGGGGGCGGTGCGGGGCATCGCCCGGGGACTGCTCGAGGCGGCCAACCCATTTCGCCGAACCAACCGGGCCGGGTAAAGGCGGTCCGCCGGCTGCTGCGACACAAAAAGGGGTGGATCGGATTGTCCCGATCCACCCCGCTTTCAGGCCGCCCGCCTCAGTGGGCGGCCTGTTCAAACGTCCAATCAACTACGGCGGCGCGCTGACGCTGCCGGAGACACAGCTGATCGCCGTGCCCTGGAAGATGTCGGCCGTCATCTCGGCGCAGTTGACCCACGGACCGACATTCCGCCCGCGAGCGGAGAATTCGATCGTGTGGCTTTCGCCCGGCGCACCGGGGGTCGAGGTGACTTTCAGGCCAGTGCCGCCCCACGGCAGGGTGCCGGCGCCGTCAAAGTAGACCGTGTCCCCGATCGTGCCGTCGAAGTTCTCGGCGCCGGTCGTGCCGTCGCCGGTGTCCCCGCTGAAGCCACCGTAGGCGAACCAGATGTTGCCGCTGGGGCCGTTCTGGACCCAGATCTGGAAGCTGAAGCGGGAGCTCAGGTCGCCGAAGCGCGGAATGTTGTTCCACTCGTAAACGGTGTACTGGTTCGGGCCGGCGCTGAGAATCGCCACGTACCAGTTGCCGCCCGCTCCCAGGTTCAGGTCGGTCCACCAGGGAGCCAGGATGTTGTTCGGAATGGCCGGGTTGGGCAGGTTCTGGTTGGCGAAGGAACTGGCCACGCCGCTGGCGGTGCCGACCTCGAGGGTGCCGTTGACCGACCAGATGACCTGGCTGTAGGTCTGATCCAGATAGGTGAAGGCCGGCACGTTGAGGATGAAGGCCCCGTCGTCGCAGTTAGACGGGCAGCCGAACGGCGCCACGCCGAGCGACGCCAGCGGGAAGAAGCCGAACGGCGGCGGCGAGCCGATCACGTCCAGCACCGGCGCGGCCGCGCCGACCAGGGTGTCGGTATAGACGACCCGGTTGCCCATCTGTGCGGCGCCGACCACGCTGCCGTCGACCAGGGTCAGCGGCTGCGGCATCCGGTCGACCAGGCTGACCGCGGCATCCTGGGTGGCGTTGTTGGTCAGGTTGATGGTGCAGTCGGTCTGGCTGTGGATGAGGATGTCGGCCGGATCGCAGCTCTTGCTGATACTGATGGGCGCTTCCCCGCGCACCAGGGTGATCGGGAAGGTCAGCCGCTCATTCCCCTGCTTGAACTCGATCATCGCGTGGCGCACTTCGCCCAGCGGCACCATCCGCGCATCGACCGTGATGGCGAAGGTGGCGTCTCCGTTCGGGGCCAGCTGGATGTGCTTCGGCACCGTCACTTTGACATCCGGCGGCGAGGAAGGAGTTAGCTTCCAGGTCCGCGGCAGGTTGGTCTCGTTGTGGACCGTGCGCATGACCGTCATCGACCCCGGCAGGTTGGGGAAGTAGAGACTGGGGTAGTTCGAATTCCACAGTTCATCCTGCAGAGTGAAGTAGTCGGCCGTCGACTCGTCCATGGTCAGGCCGGTCGTGCCGGCGCGGGCCAGGTCGATGCGGCCGGAGCCGAAGTCGAACGGATTGGCCGGCGTCACCCCATCCTCTTTGAAATGGGCCGTGTTGGCCGTCAGCATCAGGGCCGACTTGATCTGTCCCGGCGTCCAGTCGGGATGGAGATCCCTGAGCAGGGCGCCGGCGCCCGCCACGTGCGGGCTGGACATCGACGTTCCCTGGATCGACTGGAAGAGCTGGCCGGGCAGCCCACCCGTGATCGTGGCCGGCAGCGGAGTGTGGCCGGCCAGGATCTGCACGCCGGGCGCGGTCACGTCCGGCTTGCTGATGCCCAGGTTCTGGCCGGTGCCGCCGCGCGAGCTGAAGGCGGCCATGACATCTCCCTGCACGGTCGTGGCGGTGCCGTCGGAGAAGGTGGCCGTCACGCCGGTATGGGTGGCCATGAAATCGAGCAGGTCGGCGCCGGCGTCATTCTCCAGGTGAACGCTGGGGATGAAGTGGTTATCGGTCGCCAGCCCCTGCAGGGACGGGTTGTAGAGCAGCAGCCCACCGGCGCCGCCGGCCGCCACGTTGAAGCTCTTGGCGACCCGCGCGATAACGCCGCGCCGGCAGATGACGATTTCACCGCTGAAGGTTCCCGGTGGGAACGGGTTCAGGCAGAGCTCCTGCCCGGCTGGCGGGAAGATCACCGCGGTCGGGCTGCTGATGCCGGCCGTCACCGAGGCGCCGGACAGCGACAGGGTGTCCCCGTTGCCGGCGCTGAGCGAGACACTGCTCAGGAAATGCCGGTTGGTCGTGCTGGCCCCGACCGTCATCGTCCAGGGGCCGCGGTGGGCCACCGTATTGGGGGTGGGGCCGGAGTTGCCGGCCGAAGCCGACACAAAGACCCCGTTGTCATAGGCGACGGCAAAGGCCTGTTCGACGAGGTCGGTGTATGGGCTTCCCCCGCCGCTGATCGAGAAGTTGATCGAATCGACGCCGTCGAGGATCGCCTGTTCGACCGCTCGCACCGAGTCGCTCTGGAAGCAGCCCTGGTCGCCGCAGACTTTGTAGGCGATCACGTGGGCCCGCGGAGCGATGCCGGATACGGTGCCGCGCGACACCCCGAAGATCGAGGCGGCGACGCCGCGGTTGCCGGCGGCGGTCGACGACGTGTGGGTGCCGTGACCGTTGTCATCCCGGGCGGAGTCGAACTCGGCGGGCAGCAGCCCGATCACCGCTTTATAGGTGTCCATAAACGAGTAAGCCCCGATCAGCTTGTTGTTGCAGGCAAAGGGGACGTCGTTCGGATTGAAGGCGGTATTGCCGAAATCACAGGTGCTGCGCGGCCCACCCGAACCGAAGCCGTTGGAGCCGGGCGCGACCGGAGGAGCCGGGAAGGGCTTCCCCAGGGGATCCGGATCCGAATAAGAGGGATGCTCCGGCCAGATGCCGGTGTCGAGCACTCCGACGATCGTTCCTTCCCCGGCGCTGCCGCTCCCGCCGAGCTGGTTCCAGAGGGTCGGCGCGCCGATGAAGCCGGGGCTGACCTCGGTGTCGAGCTGCAGCAGCTCGTCGAGATAGACGCCGGTCACTCCTTCCAGGCCGGCCACGGCCTCGACCTTATCCCCGGCGAGGACAAGAGAAACGCCGTTGAAGACTTCCTGGTAGCGGTGGACCACCTGGCCGCCGCTGGCCGCTTCCAGCGCCGCGTCGCTGACCGGGCGGTCGAAGGTGACGATGACGCTGACCTGCGGCAGATCCTCGGCCGCGATGGCGGCCGCGCTGAAGGCGGCTGGCGCGGCCGGACTCTTTTCCGATGGGGCGGCAGCAACTGACGCCCCGCTGACGGCGTCCGGCACGACCGTCAACCCATCCCCTTCCTGGGCGACGCTCAGAGAGGCCACCATGAGGGAGACGAGCAAAATAATCAGGGTTACAAACCAAAATTTGTAGGCTCTCCGCGGAGGGTTCTGTTGAAACACCTCTGCCTCCTTTTTTTCTAGATCTTACGCGACAAAGGCAGCTTTTCCCTTCCTTGCCGTGTGGGGATAACGGTGGGGAACTTAAACCATGGACACCTCCCTGATGGCCGCCGGGGCGGCCGGTGATGATGCCCCGCTCGCTTCCAGGCGGAAGCTCAGCGGGGAGGACAGGATGTTTAAATCAGCACAAGCACCCTACCGAGCAGCTATCCGGCCGCGGCCGGACAGCGCCAGGTTGCATGTGGACAGCAGCGGTTTTCATTTGATTTCGCGCAAACGGCTGTTCGGAGAACAGCCGGCCAGGCGCCCTGAGGTTCAGCGCCTGATGGGGTTGAGAAATAATAGGTCTCCTTGGGTGTGGCAAACCCCATGGTAAAGGAAAACCGGCCGCTTGTCTATAGCCTGTGGTTGATTAAGGGGGCGGCTCATCCGCGGAACCGGCCGCGCTCCCTGCCGCTCGCCGATCGACGAAGGAGAGTCAATTCGGCCGGCCGCACCCGGGATCGATAACGGTTTGCCGGGTGGGTCGGCCGCGGGTAGTTGGCGCCTGATTCCGGGCAGAAATGAGGAATACCTGAGAAATGTCACCCTTGAAATGTGACAATTAACAGTCACCCCAGCCGGCCTTTACCGTTATTCTAGTGGGGTCACTCTATACCCGTTTCCACGATCAAGGGAAGAAAATATGGCCAAGAAGTATATTCACCCGCCGGTGTTTCTTCTGATCGCGCTCGTCTCGATCGGAGTCGCCCTGAGCCTGCTCTTTTTCTTGCCGACGCCGCCGGCTTCAGGAGCCGCGGCCGGCGCGCCGCCCGACCAGTCGACGGTCGATGCCTTTGTCAAGGGCGGCTGTATCGGCTGTCACACCATCCCCGGCATTCCCAACGCCCTGGGGCAGGTCGGCCCGCATCTCGGGGCGATCGGCCTGGTGGCGGCCGACCGGGTGGCCGGCCTCGACGCCGAAGGCTATATCCGCGAGGCGATTCTCAGTCCAGATGCCTTCATCGCGCCCATGTGCCCGCTCGGCGATTGTCCGGCCGGCGTGATGCCGCCCAACATGGGTGAGCGGCTGACAGAAAACGAGCTCGACCTGATTGTGGCCTACCTGCTGACCCTGCAGTCGGAAGGGGTGGCCCAGCCCGAGCTCTACGAGCTGGTGCCGATTCCGCTCGACCGGCCAGCCGAAGCGGCTGCTGTCCCCTTTGCCGAGCCGCCCAAAACCTTTGATGACGCCCAGGTGGTGCTCGGCAAGCAGCTCTTCTTCGACCGGCGGCTCTCGGCGGACGCGACGGTCAGCTGCGCCAGCTGCCACCGGCCGGAGCAGGCGTTTGCCGGCGGCGACGCCCTCAGCCCCGGCTATACCGGGACCCGCTACTTCCGCAACGCCCCGACCGTCATGAACAGCGTGTTCGCCGACACTCTCTACTGGGACGGCCGGATGGACGGCGGCGATATGCCGACCCTGGTGCGGGATCATCTGACCGAAGCCCATTTCATGAACAGCGACGGCCGCCTCATGGTCGAACGGGTCAAACAGGTGCCGGAATACGTGCAGCTCTTCCAGGATGCTTTCGGCCGGAACCCCTCCTTCGGCGGGGTTTTGAACGCCATCACCGCTTACGTCCAGTCGCTCAATTCCGGGGTGACTCCGTATGACCGGTTCATGGCCGGCGACACGGCCGCCCTGTCGGCGGAGGCCCAGGCCGGGCTGGAGCTGTTCAACGCCAGCTGCGCCTCCTGCCACAGCGGCCCGACCTTTTCCGACAACGCTTTCTACAGCCTCGGCCTTCCGGAGAACGGCGAGATCTGGGCCGATCCGCTGCGCCATATCACCTTCCGCCGCTTCTTCCGCCAGCTGGGCACGCCCAACTACCGGGCCCTGCGGACCGACCCGGGTCTGTACGCTTTGACCCTGGAAGAAGCCGATCGGGGGGCATTTCGGACCGCGCCGCTGCGCGAGGTCGCCCGCACCGCCCCCTATATGCACAACGGAGTCCTGGCCACGCTGGACGAAGTGGTCGACTTTTACAACGAGAGCCTGGACCTGCAGCTGACCGGAGAGGAATTGGCCCAGCTGGTCGCCTTCCTGGAAAGCCTCAGCAGCGAACCGGTGGCGGTCGAAATTCCCGCCCAGCCCGATTATCAAGTGCGGACCTTAGGAGATAACCGATGAGCCAGAATCCCGAGCAACCCCCGAAAGTGCCCTGGGGACAGCGGCCGATGAAGACCAGGGACTACATCCTGTGGATCGGTGGTCCTGTGGTGCTGGCCGTTATCCTGATTGGCGCGGCGATCTTCTCGATCAGCCGCCGGCCGGCCGCTCCCGAAACGGCCGAGTCTACCCGCGCTGCGGTCGCCCAGCCGGGCGGCAGCGGCACGACTGAAACCGGCGAAGCGGCGGCCGAAGTGGCCGCGCCCCCACCTCTGGCCGTCCTGCCGGACCCGCCCTACCCCCTGGATAACCCTTATTCCGAGGCCAAAGCGGCCCTGGGACAGATGCTTTACTTCGACACCCGCTTTTCCGGCGACGGCAGCCTCTCGTGCAACTCCTGCCATCCGGCCAGCGACGGCAGCTGGGCGGTATCGAGCCCGATTTCGTTCGGTTATCCCGGCAGCACCCATTGGCGGAACTCCCAGTCGATCATCAACGTGGCTTACTATTCCAAGCTGAACTGGGACGGCAGCCAGACGAGCCTCGAGAAGCAGAACAACGGTGCCTGGGGCGGCGCGGTGGCCGGCAATGTCGATTCCGGTATGGCCGAAGAACGGCTGGCGCAGATTCCAGTCTATGTTGAGATGTTCAAAGAAGTCTTCGGCACCGAGTACCCGCTCTATTCCGACGCGCTGCTGGCCGTGGCGACCTTTCAGCGGACGATCACCTCGCGCAATGTCCCCTTCGACGCCTTTCTGTCTGGAGACGAGACGGCCATTTCTGATGCGGCCAAACGGGGCTACGACCTGTTCACCGGCCAGGCCAACTGCCTGGCATGCCACAACGGTGCCCTGATCAGCGACGACTCCTATCACAACACCGGCGTGCCGACTTATCCCGGTTTCGCCACCAACGCCCTGGAGCAGATCACCTTTCGCTTCCAGCACTGGTCTAAAGGGGTCAGCGAAGAGCTGTACAACACGGCCACGGAAGATCTGGGGCTATATTACGTGACCAAACTCGACAGCGATAAAGGCAAGTTCCGCACGCCGGGGCTGCGTGACAGCTGCTACACCGCCCCCTACATGCACAACGGCGCTTTCACCACCCTGGCGGATGTGGTGGCCTTTTACAACCAGGGGGGCGGCAGCCATCCAAACAAAGATCCGCTGCTGCAGCCCCTGAATCTGACCGACGCGGAGCAGGCCGACCTGGTCGCTTTTCTCGAGAGCCTCTGCGGCGACCCCATCGTAATGTCCGCTCCGGAGCTGCCCCCGTACGAAGTCTGGCCCATGGGAGGGAATTGAAGATGAATCACGAACAAGAGCACAAACCATGCCAGCCGCTGGCCGGAATGATCTCCCGGCGGGCTTTCCTAGGGCTCGGCGGGGCCACCCTGGTGACCCTTTCCCTGCCGAACTACCTGCGGCGGCTCGGCATACCGGCCGAGCTGCAGGCGCAGCAGGTCGACTATCCCCGTCAGGTCGTCGGCCGGCTGAGCGAGCTCCAGCCCGGGGTCCCGGTTTCGTTTAACTACCCCTGGGACCACCCGCTGGCCGTCAACTTCCTGATCCAGCTGGGCGAACCGGCCGGCGGCGGGGTCGGCCCCGACCAGAATGTCGTCGCCTTCAACAGCTTCTGCACCCACCAGGGCGGTCCGCTCACCGGTCAGGTGCATGGAGAGATCGGCGTGGCGGGACCCTGCCCGCTCCACTGGACGACCTTTGATCTGACGCGGCACGGCATGGTGATCAGCGGCCATGCCACGGAAGGGCTCCCCCAGATCATTCTCGAAACCGAGGGGGACGAAATCCTGGCGACCGGCGTATTAGGCCTGGTCTTTGGTTTTTACGACAATCTCGCTGATCCCAACGCGTGAGTAAGGAGCGGTAAATGGCTAACCACGAATATACCCCAAAAAACAGCGTCCCCCTGCCTCCGCCGGAGGCGACCGTCCACACGACGGGCTGCGACTACTGCATCGTCGGCTGCGGCTACAAGGTCTACACCTGGCCGGTGGACGGCGAGAACGGCGGACCGGCGGCCGATCAAAATGCCTTTGGCAAGCCCTTTCCGGGCGGTGTCCTGGCTCCCTGGATCAGCCCGAACCAGCACAACGTCGTCTCAGTCGATGGCGTAGACAATCACGTGGTCGTCGTGGCCGACAACGACACCACCGTCGTCAACCGGGGCGGCAACCATTCGATCCGCGGCGGCACGCTGGCCCTGAAATGCTACAACCCGGACTCGCCGACCCGCGACCGGCTGCTCTACCCTCAGATTCGAGTCAACGGCAAGCTGACCCGGGTTGATTGGGACACCGCGCTGGAAGTCATGGCCGGCGTCAGCAAGCACGTCCTGGCTAACTACGGCGAATCGGCCTGGGCGATGAAGACTTACTCCTACGAGTTCTTCGAGAACACCTACGCCATCAGCAAGCTCGCCTTCAAATCGATCGCCACACCGGCCTTTTCCGTACACGACAAGACGAGCATGGGCTCAGACACCGGCGGCGTCGACGACAGCGGCATCATCACCTTCAGCGCCAGCTACAAGGACTGGCAGGCGGCCGACGTCGTCTTTGTCTCCGGGACCGATCCCTTCGAGACCAAGACGATCGTCTTTACCAGCTGGATGATGAACGGGCCGAAGATGATCGTGGCCATGCCGCGCCGGACGGCCGGCGTCGCCTATGCCGAGGCCAACGGCGGTCTCTTCCTGCAGGTGACCCCGGGGACCGACACCCTGCTGCACCTGGCCATCTCCCGGATCATTCTGGAAAACGGCTGGGAGGACAAGGCATTCGTCGACGAGTGGATCGCCACCAACTGGGAAATTGAAATGGGGATGGGACGCGGCACGCGCAACACCCCGTGGCAGTGGCGGACGACCTGGGGTCAGTTCGGCACCGACTTCAACGGCTACAAGGAATGGCTGCTGAGCTACGAGCCGGCCGAGCTGGCCAACGCGGCGCGGGTGACCGGAGTGCCGGCTGAGAAGATTCAGCAGGCGGCCGAGATGATCACCGGCGGCGGCGGCGAGCGGCCGAAAGCCAGCTTTGGCTTTGAAAAAGGCAACTACTGGAGCAACAACTACACCAACACCGCTTCGTATGCGGCCATGGGGCTCCTCTGCGGCGCGGGCAACCGGCCGGGGCGGGTTATCAGCCGCTTCGGCGGCCACCAGCGCGGCTGGATCGGGGCCGCTTCTTATCCGCGGGAGAAGTCTCCCGAAAAGCTGCCCGGCCGGCGCAAGCTGGAGCTCGACCTCGACCGCTGGGTGCAGAAGGGAGAAGTTCGCTTCGTCTGGGTGATCGGCACGACCTGGACGGCCGCCATGGCCGCCAGCCAGGATCTCGAGCGCTCGTTCCGGCGGATGACAGTGGAAAATCCCCACCAGATCACCTCGACAAACAAGCAGGCAATCATCGACACGTTGATCCGGCGGGTCGACAGCGGCGGCATGGTCGTCGTCGACTCCGATATCTACCCGGTCGAACCGATCAACACGGAGCTGGCGGACATCGTCCTGCCGGCCGCGGCCTGGGGAGAGCACGACGCCGCCCGCTGCAACGGGGAGCGCCGGCTGCGCCTCTACTCCAAATTCTACGACGCCCCCGGCGAGTGCCAGCCGGACTGGTGGGCGATCAGCCGCTTCGCCCAGAAGATGGGCTTTGAAGGGTACGACTGGGAAGATGACAACGACGTCTTTGAAGAGGCGGCCCGCTTCAGCCGGGGTGGCGTGCTCGAATACAACGTCCTCGTCTGGCGGGCGCGGCAGATGGGGATGAAAGCCCACGACCTGCTGCGCACGCTCGGCACGGACGGGATCCAGACGCCAATTCGCTGGGTGAAAGGAGAGATGGTCGGTACCGAGCGGCTCCACGACTCCACCCTCGAGCTCGGGTCGCCGGAGGGGCCGACGGTCCATTCCAAGTGGCTGACCCACTTCAAGAGCCATTCCGGCAAGGCGCTGCTGATCAAGAGCCCCTGGGAGCTCTTCAGCGATTTCTACGAGCGGGCGACGCCCGATCCGGCCAAGGGGGAGTTCTGGCTGACGACCGGCCGGATCAACGAAGTCTGGCAGTCGGCCTTTGACGACGTGCGCAAGCCGTACATCCTGAACCGCTGGCCGGATACCTGGGTGGAAATTCACCCCGACGACGCGGCCGTTTACGGCATCGAAAGCGGGGATGAGGTCCGCCTCTTCAGCGACGACATCCTGGTGCAGACCGGCGGCTGGATCAAGGTCAAGAAGTACAAATTCGCCGACCTGGATGCCCAGGGGTTGATCCGCACGACGAGTGGGGATGCGCGGGCGGTGGCCATCGTTTCCGAAGATGTGAAACCGGGGCTGCTGTTCACCAACTTCCTCCACCCATCGAGCCCGGCCAACTCCCTGGTGCACAAGGTGACTGATCCCTTTTCCAACGCCCCGCGCTACAAGCTGGGCAAGGCGCAGATCGAGCGGCTCGGGGAGTCCCCGTTCAAGGATTCGTTCAAAGCCATGACGTTCAAACCGCGTACGGTTGACGGCCAGTCCTGACGGCCGGCCCAAACCGGGAAAGCCCGCCTGCCCGTTCATGAGGGCAGGCGGGCTTTTTTATTAAAGGAGCACGCAGGAGAGCAATTTACCCGCCGTGGGGGGCCAGCAGGTGGGAGACGAGGTCGAGCAGTTCTTCCCGGCCAGCCGCCGCTTCGGCCGCCGCCAGATCGGCGTCCGGCAGGTGGGCGGCGACCGCTTCCCAGAGGGGGGCGGCTTCGGCCAGGGTGTTTTTGCGGCTGGAGGGGTGGCGCCGGATCCCGGCCAGGATGAGCGCGGCGCGTCCCCAATCCTCCTGGTCGACGAGCAGGGCGGCGATTTCGACCAGGATCTCCAGGGCCACCGGGGTGGCCTTGATTTTGCGGATCGTTTCCAGAGCGTCGAGGAAGGCCTTCCAGGCTTCCTCGACGTCGCCCAGGCGGTGGCAGGTGCTGCCGATATGGTTGAGGGCGTAGGCGGTGCCCAGCTTAAACTGAAAGGTCTGGCTGGTTTCGAGGCTCTGCTGGTAGAGCGCCAGTGCTTCCCGGTAGTTCTGCCGGCCGAAGGCCACATTGCCCAGGTTGGTCAGGCTGTAGGCGATCCCTTTGCGGTCCCCGATTTCTCGAAAGAGGGCCAGGCTCTCGAGCAGATCTTCTTCGGCGGCGTCAAAGGTTCCGAGCAAACACTTGACATAACCAAGATTGTTGTACGAATAGGCGATCCCCCGCCGGTCGCCCAGCTCTTTTTTGATGACCAGGCTCTCGCCGTAGAGGCGCACCGCTTCTTCGTATTCGCCGAGCGTGTCGGCGATGCTGCCCAGGTTGTTCAGGCAGACGGCGATCCCCCGCCGATCGTCGACCCGGCGGCGCAGGGCCAGGCTGTCGGCATAGGCGGCGCGGGCTTCGAGATAGCGCCCTTCCCCATAGGAGACGTTGCCGAGGCGAAGCAGGGCGTTGGCTTCTCCCCAGGGATCTTCGATCTGGCGGGCCAGGGCCAGGCTTTCTTCCTGCCGCTGGCGCGCCAGCTCGTAATCTCCTTCCATATCGGCTGTCACGCCGAGAATTCCCAGCACGGCCACGATTTCGGCGGCAGTGTCGAACTCCCGCAGGATGGCCAGGCTGCGCTCCAGGCTTTCCCGTCCCCGGCCGAGCTCCGAAAGGCGGATCCAGAGCCGCCCTTCGCGCGAGAGCAGCCGGCCGAGGGCCAGCTGTTCGGCGGCCGGCTCGTCTTCGAGAAGGGTGATGGCCTGGCCGAAAGCGGCCGCCCCTTCCTGGAACCAGCTGCGCGTTTCGTAAAAGCGGTAGAGCGGCTCGAGCATCTGGTCGATAACGGCCAGGTGGCGGCCGGCGATCGCCCAGCGCCAGGCCTGGCGGACATTTACGATCTCCTCGCCGATTTCACGGAGGGCGGTGGACTGGCCGGCTCCGCGTAGGGCCGGCGCGCGCTCCACCAGAAATTGGGC
>JBFFZG010000088.1:0-15833 GCA_041568735.1 Promineifilaceae bacterium (SeqCode) | reverse complement strand
CCGACCGTGCAGTACATCATCAACCAGGTGGCCGGCGGCACCTATACCGCCCAGGACCTGAAAGACTTCAGCATGGTCGCCAAAGGAGGCGCGTCCCTGGCCCCGATCAACGAGGGGGTCCAGGGTGGCATCCCGGCCGACCTGGTTTCCCAGGTGCAGGCCAAAGAAAACGACATCAAGAGCGGCCTCTTCCGGGTCGACATCACCGAATCCCAGCCGCCGGCTTCGACGAAATAGCGGCCTTCCAGGTACCGGCCCATGAATTCGACGGCGGCGCGGGCGGTTTTCCCACCCGCGCCGCCTTCCCACACCCGGCCATCAGGCGATCATGACCCAGCCCCTGCCCCATGTCCTCGAAATGCGCGGCATCACCAAGCGCTTCGGCCCGCTCGTTGCCAACGACCGGGTCGACTTCACCCTGAGCAAAGGAGAGGTCCACGCCCTGCTGGGGGAAAACGGCGCCGGCAAGACGACGCTGATGCGGACCCTTTTCGGCCTCTACCACGCCGACGAAGGGGAGATTTTCGTCAAGGGGAGCCCGGTGCAGATCAAATCGCCGAAGCAGGCACTCGACCTCGGCATCGGCATGGTCACCCAGCACTTCGCCCTCGTCGCGCCAATGACCGTCACCGAAAACGTCATCCTGGGGGACCCCGGCGGCTTTCGCCTGAACCTGGCCGAGGCCCACGACCGGGTGGCGGAGGCCGCCTGGCGGTACGGGATCCAGGTCGATCCAACCGCCCCGGTGCGCAGCCTCTCGGTCGGCCAGCGGCAGCGGGTGGAGATCCTGAAAGCCCTCTACCGGCAGGTCGACGTCCTGATCCTGGACGAGCCGACAGCCGTCCTGGTCCCCCAGGAGGTCGACCAGCTCTTTGAGAGCCTCAAGAACCTCCAGGCCGGCGGATTGTCGGTCATCTTCATCAGCCACAAGCTCAACGAAGTCATGGCCATCACCGACCGGGTCACCGTGCTGCGCGGCGGCCGGGTGGCCGGTTCCGTCCTGACCCACAGCACCAGCCAGGCGGAGCTGGCGCGCCTGATGGTCGGCCGGGAGACCTTTGGAGTCACCCGGCAGGCGGCGGCCGAGACGGCCGGGGTCGTCCTGCGGCTTGAAGGCGTTTCGGCCGACAACGACAAAGGGCTGCCGGCCCTCAAGGGAGTCGACCTGTCTGTCCGGGCCGGGGAGATCCTGGGGCTGGCCGGCGTCTCCGGCAACGGGCAGAGCGAGCTGGAGCAGGTGCTGGCCGGCACCCGACACTGCGGGGCCGGCCGCGTTTTCGTCGGGGAAAGCGAGATCACCAACGCCGGGCCGGCCGGGGTGATGGCGGCCGGCGTCGGCCGCATCCCCGAGGACCGGCATGAAAGCGTAGTGGGGGAGATGACCGTGGCCCAGAACATGGCCCTGGAGCATCTCGACGAGTATGTGCGGCGCGGCATGCTCGACAAGCGGCGCATGAACCGGCACGCCGAAGAGCTGATCGCCGCCTACCAGATCAAGGCCCGGCCCGGGGATCGGATCCGCACCCTCTCCGGGGGCAACATGCAGAAGGTGATCCTGGCCCGGGTCCTGGAGCGGAACCCGCGGGTCATCGTCGTGGCCCAGCCGACCCGCGGTCTCGACGTGGGGGCAACCGACTACGTGCGCGGCAAGCTGCTCGAACAGCGGGACCGGGGGGCGGCCATCCTGCTCATTTCCGAGGATCTCGACGAGATCCTGGCCCTGGCCGACCGCACGGCCGTCATGTACGAAGGGGAAATCATGGATATTGTGCCGACCGGCGAGGCCGACGTCGACCGGCTCGGACTGCTCATGTCCGGGGTGAAGGAGTAGCGCCATGGGCTTTAAACTTGAACGCCTGCCCGCCCCTGTCTGGGCCCGGCCGCTGATCCCGGTGGCG
Organism: Promineifilaceae bacterium (SeqCode); assembly: GCA_041568735.1. Classification (GTDB taxonomy): domain Bacteria; phylum Chloroflexota; class Anaerolineae; order Promineifilales; family Promineifilaceae; genus WTJY01. Next base: position 13,935 of record JBFFZG010000088.1, on the reverse strand, counting down.
GCCGTGCTGGTGACCTTCCTGCTGACCTCCACCCTGCTGTGGCTGGTCGACGCCAACCCGATCGAGGCCTACTACTACTTTTTGATCGACCCGCTTTCCTCGCGGGTCAGCGCCATCGAGGTCCTCGTCAAGTCGACCCCGCTGCTGCTGACCGGGGCAGCCGTCACCTTCGCCTTCGTCGGCGGCTACTGGAATATCGGCGCCGAGGGGCAGCTCTACGCCGGGGCCACGGCCGCCACGGCCGTCGGCCTGCAGATGCACGGGGTCAGCCCCTGGATCGCCCTGCCGGCCATGATCGCCGGCGGCTTCCTGGCCGGCATGCTGTGGGCGCTGGTGCCGGCCCTGATGAAGGTCAAACTGGCCATCGACGAGGTCGTCACCACCCTGCTGCTCAACTCGATCGCCCTCTTTTTCGTCAGCGCCCTGCTCAACGGCCCCTGGCGGGATCCGGTCTCCCAGTGGCCGCAGTCGCCGGAGATCGCCCCCTCGGCCGTCTTCCCCCGTCTGATCCCCCGCTCCCGCCTCCACCTCGGCTTTATCCTGGCCATGCTGATTATCGTCGCCCTCTGGTTTGTCCTGACCCGCACCCCGTTCGGGCTGCGCATGCGGGCGGTGGGGCACGGCTATGAGGCGGCCCGCTTCGCCGGCATCCCGGTCGAGCGGACGATGCTGATCGCGGCGCTGGTCAGCGGGGGCATCGCCGGGCTGGCCGGAGTCAGCGAAGTGGCCGGCATCCATTTTCACCTGATCGACGCCATATCACCGGGGTACGGCTACACCGGCATCATCATCGCCACACTGGGGACGCTCAACGCCTGGGGGGTGGCGCTGGCCGCCGTCTTCATCGGCCTGATCGACACCGGGGCGCAGACCGTCAGCCGGGCGCTGGGGGTGCCGGCCTACCTGGGGGATGTCATCCAGGGGGCTCTGCTGCTGGTGACGCTGGGGATGCTGCTTCTGCAGCGCTACCGGCTGACCCGGCGCGGGAGGAGCGCCCCATGACGGCCGTCTGGGTTACCTTCCTCATTGGCCTGCTGGCGGCCACCTTCCGCGTGGCCACCCCGCTCATCTTCGCCACCATCGGCGAGGTCTACACCGAGCGGGCGGGCATCCTGAACCTGGGCATCGAGGGGATCATGTTCCTGGGAGCCTTCGTCGGCTTCGCCGTGGGCGCCCGGGCCGACGCGGCCGGCATCGAGAGCTATCTCTGGCTCGGCCTGTTCAGCGCCATGCTGGCCGGGGTCCTGATGAGTCTGCTGATGGGCTTTTTCAGCGTCACCCTGGGGGTCAACCAGCACGTTTCCGGCCTGGGGATCACCCTGCTCAGCACCGGGCTGGCCCTGTTTGGCTTCCGCCTCATCTTCGGCGAGAGCGCCGTTCTGCCCTCGATCGACCCCTTCGGCCAGTTTTCGATTTTCGGCACCATCCCGTTCCTGGGGCCGGTCTTCCGGCAGTACCTGCTGACCTACATCGCCTTTTTCGTCCTCGTGCCGCTGGCCTGGTGGTTCCTCTACCGGACCAGCTTCGGGCTGCGGCTGCGGTCAGTCGGGGAGAACCCGGAAGCGGCCGACGCGGCCGGCATCAATGTCTTCCGAACCCGCTACCTCGCTCTGGCGATCGGGGGGGCCCTGATGGGGGCCGGCGGCGCCTTTCTTACCCTGGCCCAGCTCGGCGCCTTCTCGCCGGGGATCATCGCCGGCCGGGGCTGGGTCTGCATCGCCCTGGTGATTTTCGCCCGCTGGGATCCAATCCGGGCGGTCTGGGGCGCGCTCCTCTTCGGCGGCGTCTTCGCCCTGCAGCTCCGCCTGCAGACCCTGGGCTTCGACCTGCCGTTCGAGGTCTTCCTGGCCCTGCCCTACCTGGTGACCATCCTGGCCCTGGCCGTGGCCGGCCGCAGCGCCCCCTATCCCGGCGCCTATCTGAAACCCTACCGCCGGGAATAATCCGGCGTGCCAAAAAGGAGATCACGCGATGGATCGATTCATGCAAGCCGCCCTCGAGGAAGCCCGCCAGGGGCTGGCCGAAGGGGGCATTCCCATCGGCTCGGTGCTGGTCATCGACGGCGAGATTGTCGGCCGGGGACACAACCGGCGGGTCCAGAAGGGGAGCGCCATCCTGCACGCCGAGATGGACTGCCTGGAAAACGCCGGCCGGCTGACCGCGCGCGATTACCAGCGGGCCACGCTCTATTCGACCCTCTCCCCCTGCGACATGTGCAGCGGCACCGCGCTGCTCTACAAAATACCCAAAATCGTCATCGGGGAAAACGCAACCTTCCAGGGGCCGGAGGATTACGTCCGCTCGCGCGGGGTTGAACTGGTCATTTTGAACGATCCGAGCTGCATCCAGCTGATGCGGGATTTCATCCGGGATCACCCAACCCTCTGGAATGAGGATATCGGCGTCTAGCCCTCGTCGACGGCGGCCGCCTCGTAGTCGATAAGGCTGGCTTCCAGGCCGCGGAAGCGGCGGGAGAGGAGCAGGGGGAGGGTAAGCAGCAGGATGACCGCGCCGGTGGTCACCAGCAGCAGGCCGATGCCCGAGCCCGCCTGGCGGCCGACCAGCGGTGCGGCGAGCGCCCAGCCCGGCCGGTCGACGGCCGGCTCGAGAACCCGGTCGACCAGCGGCCCGACCGACAGGAACGAGAGCGTCGCGCCGAGAAATCCCATCTGCCCGACGAGGGCGAAAACCCGCCCCTGCATATCCGGGGGGATCTTGACCTGAAGGATTGACGTGAGCAGGGTGTTGGCGGCCGGCAGCGGCACCATTAAAAGGAAGAGGGAGAGACCCAGGAGCAGCGGGGTGCGGGCCGTCCCATAGACCAGAAACATGACGCCGGTGATCAGCAGGCCGCCGAGGAGCGTGGGCAGGCGCGGCCGGGTGCCGCCCCAGGCGGCGATCAGGGCGGCGCCGGCGAAAGCGCCCAGGCTCATGGCGCTGAGAAGCAGGCCGGTGGCCGCCTCGCTGCCGCTGATCGTCAGCAGGTAGGGGATCGCCAGCTCGAGCGGGCCGTTGAGCAGAAAATTGACGGCGGTCATGTAGAGGAGGAGGCCGAACAGGAGGCGTCGGGCCAGGAGGAAGCGGAGCACCCCTCCCAGCTCCCGCCAGGCCGACCCGCGGATCGCCTCCGCTTCGGCCGTCGGCCGCGGCTGGGGGAGGCGCAGGAAAAAGAGGACGGTCACGGCCGCCAGGAACGTGGCCAGGTCGACCAGAATCACCCCGGCAATTCCAATGAAAACGTAGAGGGCGCCGGTCACGGCCGGGGCGACGACGCCGGCCAGGGGAAAGGCCATCTGCTGCACGGCGTTGGCCCGTTCCCGATGGCGGTCGGCTACGAGCAGCGTGGTCACCGCGTCGCGGGCCGGCTGTTGGAAGATGGCGAAGAGCCCCTGGCCAAAGACGATGAGATAGAGGTGCCAGATCTGGAAGCGGCCGGATAAAAACGAGACCAGCAGGAGCAGGGAACCGGCCGCCTGACCGGCGTCGGCCAGCAGGAGAACGCGCCGGCGGGGGAGGCGGTCGACCCAGACCCCGGCGATCCCTCCGGCAAGGACGCCCGGCAGCTCGTTGAAAAAGGCCATCAGCAGCAGGGGGGCGGTGTTCCCCGTGGCGGCGAACAGCCACAGCCCCAGGGCGATGCCGGTCATCCGGCTGCCGAGGAGGGAGCCGGTCTGGGTGATGACGAGGAGGGCGAAGGTCGTCTGGCGGTTCAAACGGGTACGCCGGGTCGCCAACTCAAGTCCGCCGCGGCTTCAGACTGTCTTGAGATACTGGTGCACGAGCCCGACGGCGATCGCCCCCTCCCCGACGGCCGAGGCGACCCGGCGGACCGCTCCCTGGCGAATGTCGCCGGCGGCGAAGATGCCGGGGACGCTGGTCTCCAGGATGAACGGATCGCGCCGGGCACTCCAGCCTTTCGGCCGCTGGCCGTTCAGCATGAGGTCGGTGCCGGTCGGGATAAAGCCGGCCCGATTGCGCTCGACCACGCCGGCCACCATCTCGGAGTGGGGGACCGCGCCGATGAAGATAAAGAGGGCAGCCGCGGGCACTTTCTCCGTTTCGCCGGTTTCTTCGTTCTGCAGGGTGAGGCAGTCGAGCCGGTCGGTGCCGTGCACGGCCGCCACCGTCGTCTGCAGCAGCACTTCGATATTGGGCTCGGCCCCGATCTGATCGACGAGATACTGGGACATCCCTTTTTCCAGGGAGGTTCCGCGGACGAGGATGGTTACCTTGCTGGCGTAGCGGGAGAAAAACATGGCCGCCTGGCCGGCCGAATTGGCTCCGCCGACGACGAAGACATGCTGTTTCCGATAGTGGGCCGCCTCAGTGATGGCCGCCCCATAGTAGACCCCGGCTCCGGTCAGCGGTTCGATGCCGGGCAGGGAGAGCTGTTTGACCGTCGCCCCGGAGGCGACGACGAGGGCCCGGCAGCTCAGCTCCGTGCCGTCGCGGAGCTGGACGATCCGGTAGGGGTCGTCGACCCGCACGGCCACCACTTCCTGGGGGATGAGAATTTCGGCCCCAAATCGTTTGGCCTGGGCCGTGGCGCGGCGGGCGAGATCGGCGCCGCTCAGTCCTTTGGGAAAGCCGAGGTAGTTTTCGATTTTCGAGCTGGTGCCGGCCTGTCCGCCGGTGGCCGACTTTTCGACCATCAGGGTATGCAGCCCTTCGGAGGCGCCGTAGACGGCCGCGCCCAGTCCGGCCGGGCCGCCGCCGACGATAATCAGGTCGTAGAAGGGGCGCTTGGCCTCCATGGCCATGCCCAGCTTGGTCGCCAGCCGCTGGTTGTCCGGCTGGATCAGCACCTCGCCATCCTGGAAGAAGACGGCCGGCAGCAGGCCATCCCCCTGCTTGAGCCCATCCACCAGCGCGCGGGCTTCATCATCCGTTTCGATGTTGAGCCACTGGTAGGGGATCTGGTTGCGGGCCAGGAAATCCTTGACTTCGTGGCTGGCGGCCGACCAGAGGGTGCCGGCGACGCGGATGCCGTCGTAGGGAACAGGCACGGTGGCCTGCCACTCGTCGAGCAGGTCGTCGAGCACCGGGTAGAGGTGCTGCTCCGGCGGGTCCCAGGGCTTCATCAGGTAGTAGTCGAGGCCAATGGCGTTGATGCTGGCGATGGCAGCCTCGGTGTCGGCGTAGGCGGTCAGGAGAACCTTCTGGGCCTCCGGGTAGTAGACCATCGCCTCCTTGAGGAACTCGGTGCCGGTCATGCCGGGCATCCGCTGATCGACCAGGAAGAGGGCCAGCGGTTCGTTGCGCTGTTTGAGCTCCTGCACGACCTGCAGGGCTTCCGCACCGGAACCCGCTTTGATAATCCGGTAGTCGCGGCCGTACTGCTGGCGGAGATCGCGATTGACCGCGTTGAGCACCTGGGGCTCATCATCTACCGTCAAAATAATCGGTTTCGCCATGGGAAAGCCCTCCTTTGAATGTGAATGCGAGCGTCGGCAGGCGGCGCGCTCACCGCGAGCGGCCGCTGCCCAGAGTTAATGGTAGTCTGGCTTGAAATGTAGTGCAGCCCGGTTTGGAAGACACCGATAATTTACCCTGGTGTTTTTCCACGATAATCGTGTGGCTGATGTTCAGCCCGAGGCCGGTCCCTTCGCCGGGCGCCTTGGTCGTAAAAAACGGATCAAAAATTTGCCCCTGGATGTGGGAGGGGATGCCCGGGCCGTTGTCGCTGATCTCGACCACCACTTCGTTCCCTTCGAGGCGGGTCTCAATCACGATTTCGCCCGACCCGTCCATGGCCGCCGCGGCGTTGTCGATGATATTGGTCCAGACCTGGTTGAGCTCGCTCCCGTAGGCTTCGATCGGGGGGAGATTATCGGCGTATTTTCGCTGGACTGTGACACCCCCTTTGAGCTTGCCCCGGAGCATGACCAGCGTGTTGTCCAGCCCCTCGTGCACATCGACATTCTGCACCGGGGCCTGGTCGAGGTAGACGTAAGTTTTGAGCGCCCGAACGATTTCGGTCATGCGGCCGGCCCCTTCTCTCATTTCGTCGAGCACGCTGTAGATCGTGAAGCTGCTGATAAACCAGGTGAGGACGGGCGCCAGCTGTTCGACACTGAACACGGCGGCCAATCGGTCCAGCTCCAGCGGCCCATATCCCAATCCCACCAGTTCAGGCGCGAATTCCCATCCCTTTTCAACCCCCGCCTCATCCAGCCAGCCCTCGACTTCACTCTCACGCTCACTGCGCTCGAGGGGGGTGAGATCCCCCTGCTCTTTCGCCCGCCGCTGGGCAGAGCCGTCAAGTGTTTTGAGCTGCTCGACCTGTTCGCGAGAGATCCGGGTCTGGGTCAGGTCGAGGAGGGCGCGCACGTGAGAGGCGAAGGTGGTGCGCAGCTGCCCCACTCCGCGCTTGACCGCCGCGGCCGGGTTGTTGAGCTCGTGGGCCATCCCCGCGCTGAGCCGGCCGAGTGTGGCCAGCTTCTCACTCTGGCGCAGCATGATCTCCTGCTGCAGGTAGGCCTGTTCCAGGTCGCGCAGCTTCTTGCGCCGCAGGCTGGCATTCAGGCGGGCCCGCAGGAATACCGGGTTGAAGGGCTTGGGCAGGTAGTCTTCCGCCCCCATTTCAATCGAACGGACCGCGCTGTCGACCTCTTCCACGGCCGAAATGACGATGACGGGGATGTCGCGGAGCTTGGCATCCCCTTTCATGATGGCCAGCACTTCGTGGCCATCCATCTCCGGCATGACGATGTCGAGGAGGACGACGTCGATCGTCTCCCGCCGCAGGATCTCCAGTGCCTGCTGCCCGTTTTCCGCCAGGGAGACGGTGTGCCCCTCCTGCTCCAGGACACGGGAAAGCTTGAGCCGGTTCATCTGATAGTCGTCGACCACGAGAATCCGGCCGGTTTCTTCGGCTGGGTGTGCCGTCATCATGCTCCTTGCTGGTCGCGAATGGCCGCGAGATCCCGGGCAACATGCTCGTAAATGGCTTCGACTTCGGCGACCAGGGGTTCGGCGCCGTCGAACCGTCCTTCCCTGCCCATCTCCTCCAGGCGCGCGCAGCGCTCCGACATCGTCAGCGCCCCAAAATCGACGCTCCCCGATTTTAGCGTATGTGCGGCCAGACGGAAAGCGGCCGCGTCTCCGGCCGCCAGCCCCTGGCGGAGCTGGGTGAGGAGGGGTGGGGTCGTTTCCAGAAAGCTGTCGATCATTTCGGCCAGGAAGGCCGGATCGCCGCCCGTGATCTCAAAGAGGTTGTCAATGGCGGCCCGATCGATAACCGGCCGGCCGGCCGCGGGTCGAGATCGGGCGGGTGGGGTCTCGGCCGGCGCATCCGGGGCGGCCGGCCTGACCTGGCGCAGGGCGGAGATCAGCGCCTCGACGCGGATCGGCTTGCTGACGTAGTCGTCCATCCCCGCGGCCAGGGTCAGCTCCCGGTCCCCCTGCATGGCGTTGGCCGTCATGGCCACGATGTGCAGGTGGTCGCCGCCGCCGGCCGCTTCCCGGGTGCGAATGCGGCGGGTCGCTTCCAGCCCGTCCATCTCCGGCATCTGCATGTCCATCAGGACGACGTCGTAGGCCTGCCGTTCGATGGCGGACAGGACCTCCAGTCCGTTGGCGGCGACATCGGCCCGGTAGCCGAGCCGCTCCAGCAGGCGCAGCGCCAGCTTCTGGTTGGTCGGGTGGTCCTCGGCCAGCAGGATGCGGAGGGGGAATTTCTGTCCCATTTCGGAATCGAAGAGCGAGCCGGCGCCTCCTTCTGCGGCCGGGGCGGGCTCGGTCCGCGTGCTGAGAATGGCGGCCAGGGCGTTGTAGAGCTGGGAAGGCTTGATCGGCTTGGTCAGGAAAGCGGCAAACTCGGCCGCATCGGGGTCGTTTTTCCGCCGGGCTTCCCGGCCGCCAAACGAAGTGAGCATGACGAGCGGCAGGGCGCGGGCATCCCATTTTTTCTGAATTTCGGCGGCCAGCGTCAGCCCGTCCATCTCCGGCATCTGCATGTCGAGGATGGCGATATCGAAGGGGGTATCCTGCCGGATCAGCTCCAGGGCTTCGAGCGGAGACGAGAGGACGGTGGGAATCATCTGCCAGGACTCGACCTGGGCGCGCAGAATTTTGCGGTTGGTATCGTTGTCATCGACGATGAGCAGCCGCTTGCCGGCAAAGTCGGGCTGGATTCCCTGCAGGAAGCGGCGCGGGGGCAGGGCGGCCGGTTGGGCCAGGATGGTGAAATGGAAGGTCGTGCCCCGGCCGGCCACTCCGTCGCTCTCGACCCACATCTGCCCCCCCATCAGCTCCGCCAGCCGTTTGCTGATGGCCAGTCCCAGGCCGGTGCCGCCGTAGCGGCGGGTGGTTGAGGCGTCGACCTGACTGAAGGAGCGGAAGAGCCGGTCCATGCGCTCCGCCGGGATGCCGATCCCGGTATCGCGCACGGTGAAGTGGAGCCGCTCGGGGCGTTCGCCGCCGGCCGGCCGGCTTTCGTCGTCGGCCAGCCGCTCGTGGTTCACGGAGAGGACGACTTCCCCCTGATCGGTGAATTTCACGGCGTTGCTGAGGAGATTGACCAGGATCTGGCGCAGCCGGGTGACGTCTCCGACGATCGCTTCCGGCGTTTCCGGTGCGATGACGTAGGCCAGTTCGAGCCGTTTTTCGGCCGCCTTGGCCGCCAGCAGGTCGAGCGCCCCCTCGACGCATTCGCGCAGGTCGAGGGGGGCATCCTCCAGCTCCAGCCGGCCGGCCTCGATTTTAGAAAAGTCGAGGATGTCGTTAATGATCGTCAGCAGGGACTCGCTGCTGTTCCGGATCGTATCGGTGAACTCCTGCTGTTCCTCGTCGAGCGGCGTGTCGAGCAGCAGGCTGGTCATGCCGATGATGGCGTTCATCGGGGTGCGAATTTCGTGGCTCATCGTGGCCAGGAAAGCGCTCTTGGCCTCGTTAGCCGCCTCGGCCGCGGCGCGGGCGCCCTGAGCCTCGCTGAAGAGCCGGCTGTTTTCCAGCGTGGTCGCCAGGAAGGCGGCGATCTGGCGCACCAGCCCCTCATCGCGGTGGGTGTAGCCCGACTTGACCTCGCAGCCGACGTTGAGGGTGCCGCGCACCTGGTCGCCGACTACGAGCGGCGTCAGCATGGCCGAGCGGACCCCCTGGGCGGCCAGCTGGCGTGCATCCGGCGCTTCGCTGGCCGTCAGATCGGGCAGGGCCAGCAGCTCCCGCTGCCGGACGGCCTGGCCGATCTCCGTGCCGGCCACGGGGATCCTGGCACCGACGGCCAGCCGGCTCTGCTCGCCGACCCCTTCCAGGGCGATCAGCTCCAGGTGCTCGCCGGTCTCGTCGAGCAGGGCCACGCTGACCCGGTTGGCATTGACGATGCGGGGGGTGAAGCGGGTCACGACCGCAAAAATCTCGTCGGTCGAGCCGGCCAGGCTCATCTCCCGCCCCAGGTCGTTGAGGAGGGCCAGCCGGCGCGCCTGCTCCTCGGTTTCGGCCAGGTTGGCCTGGGCCTGCGAGAAGAGGCGGGCGTTGTCGAGGGCCAGGGAGGCCAGCTCGGCGAAGCGGGTCATGTGTTCGAGCTCGGTCGGACCGAAGATCTCGTCGGAATCGATCGGGTAGGCCATGCCGATCGTGCCGATGACCTCGTCGCCGGAGTGGAGGGGAACGGCCGCCACCGTTTTGATCAGATTGTATTTAAATTCGGCTGCCCGGTGCTCCCACTGATCGTAGTCGACCACAACCAGGGGCTTGCCGGTTTGCCAGACCATGCCGGAAACCCCTTCACCCGGTTTCAGCCGGAAGCCCGCCGAATCGGCGAAGAGGCCGGTGCCGACCCGCTGCTCGATCTCGTCTTCGCCGGCTTCGCGCAGGTACATGAAGCCGTGCTCCGTCCCCACCAGCTGCACCGCCCGGGTCACGAGCGCTTCGAGCAGGTCGCTCAGGTTGAGCCGGCTGATCAGCCCGAGGGTCGTATCGTGCAGGGCGGCCAGGAACTCGTTCTGCCGCTGCAGGGCTTCCTCAGCTTTTTTCCGCTCGGTGATGTCGACGACGTAGAAGCGGATACGCTGCGTGTTGGGCACCAGGTGGAAGGCCTGCTGGTACCAGACCTGGTCGATTTTGATCTCGCGGATCCAGGCGGTTTTCCCCTCGGCGTCGAGCTTTGCGGCGACCGCTTTCAAATCGTGCAGCAGGGGATGGTCGGCCGCCTCGTCCCGGCAGTCGGGGAAAAGATCCTGGCCGGCTGGGTTGACATAATGAACTTTGCCCTCGATATCCGCCTCGATAATGGGGCCGGGGTTCAGGGCCGGAAACGACGCCAGCCGGGCCAGCTCCTCGTTGGCCTGCTGGAGCCGGTCAGTCTGCTGCCAGCGGTCGATGGCCAGGGAGAGATGCGTGGCCAGGGCAATGGCCACCTTAATATCTTCCCGGTTGTACCCTTCCCGCTTGGTCGTGCTGAACGTCAGGGCGCCGAGAATTTTGCCGTAGGCTTCCAGGGGCAGGCAGAGAATATTGGCCAGGGAATCATCGGCCAGGGCCGGGTCGACCGGCTCGTCCTCGACCGGCTCGCCGGGGCTGGTCGTGCGGTCAATCAGCAGCATCCGCCAGGATTCCATGACCCGGCCGGGCAGCCCCTGGGCGAGCGGCACCCGCTCCCGGCTGACCGGGGGAACGTCCCGGCGGGTTTCCAGGATCGTCTGCAGCCGGTAGCTCTCCTCGCCTTCATTAATTAAAGCCACCGTGCAGCGATCGAAGTCGAGGACCCACTTGATCTTGTTAATGGTCTGCTTGAGCAGCCGCTGCAGGTCGGCCGATTTGGCGATCAGGAGGACGATCTCCGAGAGGATCGCGTACCGGGCCGCCTGAATCTGTCCGCTGTCCTGATCAGACATGGGTTATTTCATCTGGGCGAGGGCTTCCACTACCATCGAATCGGGTTCAATTTGCAGGGCGTCGGCCAGAATATCCGCCATCACGCTCATGCTGGCGACGATGATAATCTGCAGGATTTCTTCATCCGAGACTCCCTGATCGCGCACCCGGTCGTAGTCGGCGCGCACCAGTCCCTGGGGATCCTTGGCCACTTTCAGGGCGAAATCGATAATCGCCTGGATGCGCTGGGGGTTGACACTGCCCAGGTCGTGGACCAGCTTTTCGAGCGTTTTATCGTCGATGCCGAGAATGCGGCAGGAGAGCTCGTTGCCGACACTGCAGTAGGTGCAGTTGCTCTTGGTGGCGATCGTGTAGTGGATCATCGAAATGAGGGCTTCGGGCAGCTCGAGGTGGCTGAAGTAGTCCACCATGAGCTTCGCGTAAAATTCCAGCATCGACTGCGAGCCAGCCAGGACCTTGACCATGTTCGGGACTGCGGGCATCTGCATATCCCGTTTGATCGCATCGTAGACGCGGGCAACCTCGGGGGGAGCTTCGTGTTCCTCGATGATGGGCAGGCCATTTGTCGGTAGATATTCCATTTCCTTCAACTCCTGATCGATTCACCTGTTAACCGTGGGGTCAGATCCGCTTCTACATTATGCACATTGACCCGGCTCGAGTCTAGACCGATTCACGCCAGTTCAACAGGGGCGTGAAACCGATTCCTACGGCCGGCCGGCTTGCCATCGACGCGCTTTTCCTTATACTGTTCCTTAATAACTCGCAGCAGTTCCCTAATTTAAAGCCAGCACTCCCCGTTCGGCGGTCCGTTCCTCCGCTCGTGCAGTGATCCTGGCAGTGGGGTCGTGACCATGATTGAGACCCTCCCTTCCGCTCCGGCGCCGGCCGCGGCGGTCAACCCGGTTCAGCTCGGCGCCGCCCTGGCCCGCTATTTTAACCTGTCCGAAATCGAGCTCCTCTGCTTCGACCTCCATTTCGAATTCGAAGAGCTCGGCGAGGGAGGACGCACCACCAAGGCGATCCGCCTGGTGAAAGCCTTCGAACGGGAGGGACGGCTGTTTGAGCTGGCGGAGGCGGTCTTGCAGGAGCGGCCGGACCTGAGCTGGACAGAGCTCGGGCAGCCGGCCGCTCCAGACACCCTGCAGGCCGCCGGCGAACCCCCGTACAAAGGACTGGCCTTCTTCGACGTGGGAGACGCCGACCAGTTTTTCGGCCGGGAAACCCTGACCGGCGAGCTGGTCACCCACCTTCACCATCACCCCTTCCTGGCGGTCGTCGGCGCCTCGGGCAGCGGCAAGTCGTCGATCGTGCGCGCCGGGCTGATTCCGGCACTGCGGGCCCCCAAGGCGCTGCCCGGCCTTTCCCCGCCGCCCGGCAGCGCCGCCTGGCCGCTGCACATCCTGACCCCGACCGACGACCCGCTGCTCTCCCTGGCGACCAGCCTGTCCGGCTCGCCCGACGAAGCGCTGGCGCTGCGGGCGGCGCTGGCGGCCGATTCCAGCCGGCTCAAGCTGGCGATCCAGTTTAAACTGCGGGAGCGGGGCGCCGATCGCCTCCTGCTCTTTGTCGATCAATTTGAGGAGACCTTCACCCAGTGCAAAGACGAAGACGTGCGCCGGGCCTTTATCGACAACCTGGTCCAGGCGGCCGCCGGGGCGGCTGTGGTCGTCATCACCCTGCGGGCCGACTACTACGCCGCCTGTGCCGCCTACGAGAATCTGCGGGAGATCCTCTCTCACCAGCAGGTCTACATCGGCCCGATGAACAGGGACGAGCTGCGGTCGGCCATCGAAAAGCCGGCCGAGCGGGCCGATTGGCGTTTTGAGAACGGGCTGGTCGATCTGCTGCTCGACGATCTCGGCGCCGGGGATGGCCGCGTCCCCGAGCCGGGCGCCCTGCCGCTTCTCTCCCATGCCCTCCTGGAAACCTGGAAGCGGCGGGAGGGGGTTACCCTGACCCTGACCGGCTACATCGCCTCCGGCGGGATCCGCGGGGCGATCGCCCAGACGGCCGAGGAAGTCTACGAACACCGGCTGCGGCCGGAACAGCGGGCGCTGGCCCGGCGCATCTTCCTGCGGCTGACCGAAATCGGTGAGACGGCCCAGGACACCCGCCGGCGGGCCGGCTTTTCCGAACTGATCAACCGCAGCCGCGAAGAGGAAGCCGTCGAAGCGGTCCTGCTCATCCTGGCCGAGGCCCGCCTGGTGACGGTCGATCAGGGGGAAGACGAGAGCGATCGCAGCGTGCAGGTCACGCACGAGGCGCTGATTCGGGAGTGGCCCCAGCTGCGCGCCTGGCTCGACGGCAGCCGGGAGCGGCTGCGGGTCCACCGGCAGATCACGGCCGATACGCGCAACTGGATCCGCCTCAAGCGGGATGCCGGCGCCCTCTACCGGGGGGCGCGGCTGGCCCAGGCGGTCGAATGGCTGCGGGGCAACGCCCCCCAGGCCAGCCGGGTCGAGCGGGAATTTATTCAGAGCGGGCGGGACGCGGCCGAGGCCGAAGAGCGGGAGCGCGAGGCGATCCGCCAGCGGGAGCTGGCCATGGCCCGCGACCTGGCCCAGAGCCAGGCGCGCTCGGCCGCCCGCCTGCGCTGGATGCTTCTGGCCGCCGGCGGCGCCGCCCTGGCCCTGCTGGGAATGGTGGCCCTGCTGGCTTCCCCCGTCGTGCAGAACTGGCGCGATCAACGGGCCGCGCGCGGCGAGCCCGTGGCGATTCCGGCCGGTCCGGTCATTCTGGGAACGGACGATCCGGAATGGTTAGCGCTGGGGTTCTCCCCCCTGGAAACCATCCATGTGGACCCCTTCGCCATCGACAGGCGCGAAGTCTCCAACCGGCAGTATGCGCTCTGCGTGCGGAACGACGCCTGCACGATCCCCATCGATCCGACCGAATACAATGATCCGGCCAGGCTGGATCACCCGGCGACCAGCGTCACCGTCTACCAGGCGATGAGCTACTGCCGCTGGCTTGGCCGCCGGCTGCCGACGGCCGCCGAGTGGGAGCGGGCGGCCCGGGGGCCGGACAGCCGGTCCTGGCCGTGGGGAGACGGGCCGCCGACGGCTCTCCTGGCCAACATGCCCATCGGCGATGAAT
>JBFFZG010000087.1:0-15843 GCA_041568735.1 Promineifilaceae bacterium (SeqCode) | reverse complement strand
GGGTAGGGAACGGGGAACGGGGAACGGCGGGGGTTGGGAGTTAGGAGTTGGGAGTTGGGGAGTTGGGGAGTTCGATTTGATGCGGAGTTGGGGAGTTGGTCAAGGTCTGCCTTCCTTCGACAATCAAAATATTCGCGGCTTGAAGAAACAGGCTATTCCTTGACCTCACTACTCATCCCGCATTCGCCAGGGATCCATCATCCCCTTCAGCCGCCCCAACTCCCAACTCCCACCTACCCTGTTTCCCGTTCCCCGTTCCCTGTTCCCCGTTCCCCAATAAACCAAGAGCGGCACCCCAAACACAAACGGCACCGCGATGAGGTGGCTTTGATAGTCATTCTGATCGAGCAGAAATTCCCGGAGGTGGCCGTAGATGAAGACCGACCACTGGGCGGCGAGCAGGAACCAGGCGGCCGCGGCGATCCGTCGCCGGTCGACTTTTTCCTGCAGGAGGACAAAAGGGAAGGACCAGGCCGCGTACCAGATGCGGAAATTCAGGGCCAGGAGGATGTATCCCCAGAAGATCTCCGCGAGGGTGCGGTGCGGGGAGCGGCCGCCCCACGTCCGCCACAGCACCCACCCCATCAACAGGAGCAGCCCGCCGACCGAGAGGGCGACGGCGGGATCCCAGAGCAGGGGCAGCCCCCGGTCGAGGCGCCAGAGGAAAAAGAGGGCGAATATCGAATAGGATGCTCCTTCGGAGGCTTCCGAAGCCAGCCGCTGGGTCAGCAGGAGCGGGGAGCCAAAGGGGAGAAATGCCAGGAAGGTCAGGATCGCCCCACCGGCGGCACAGAAAGCGACAAGGCGCAGCCGCCCGGCCGGCCGCGACAGCCGTGCCAGCGCGTGCAGGCCGAAAACCGGCAGGGCCAGCAGGCCGATCGCCTTCGTCAGGCCGCCGAGGAAGACGAGCAGCAGGCCGGCCGCCGCCCAGGCCGGCCGCTGCCGGCGCAGTCCCTGCGCCAGAACCCCGGCTCCCCCGACGAGCCAGAGGAGCATCAGGGCGTCGTTGTGGCCGTCCACGCCAAAAATCAGGAGCAGGGCCGGGTTCCAGCTCCAGAGGGCGGCCAGCCAGCGCCGTTCGGCCGGCGTCCGGTCACCGGCGGCCCAGATGAGTCCGCCGATCCCGAGATGGGCGGCGACGACCAGCAGTTTGAACAGCAGGAGCTGGACCAGCAGGCGATCCCCCGCCAGCCAGGTGAGCCCGCCGGCGGCGATCTCCCAGATCGGGCCGTAGGGGGTGGTCGAGTCGGCCCACTCGCCAGTCAGCCGGAGCAGCGGCTCGGCCGGGTACTCGGAAAGGAGACGGGCGAAGGGATTCCCTCCGTAGAAAACATAAATGCGGCTGCGCAGAGCATATTGAAAGAGATCGGTGGCATTGATCGGGTAGGTGAACAGCGTGGGCAGGGCCAGGAGCAGCGCCAGCGCCAGGATCAGGCCAAGCGACGGCCGCCAGCTTTCCCGCCGGATCAAAACGGCCAGCTGCCAGTAGGCGGCATGGAGCAGGCCGATCAGCCCCACGTAAAGCCAGCCGTCCGGCAGCGAATAGGAGAATTCGAGCACATCTTCCGGATTCAGCCGGTTCGGGGGCAGCGGCATCCAGAACGCCAGAAGGGTCCAGCCGGCCAGGCTGGCAGCCAGCAGAAAAGCCGGGTGTCTGAGAAGAGAAATCACTCGAAAAGCGGGAGTCCGAATTTCGCCGTCCATGTCGCCGTTCACCGGGCCTGATTAAAGCAAAAGCGGCCGGCGCAGACAAACGGCCGGACGGCCGGCCAAAGAGAGGTTTTGGGGGATACGGCGCAGGGTAGGGACCGGCCGGCGCCGTTAACCGGCGTGGACGCCCTGTTTATCCAGGGGGACCACGACGGTGATCACCGTCCCGCGGCCGGGCGAGGAGTCGAGGCGAATGGAGCCGTCGATCATTTCCGCCCGCTCGCGCATGTTGACCATGCCGAGACTGCCCCGGGATTCGTAGTTGCCGGTCACTGAATCGACGTCGAAGCCGACGCCGTCATCCTGCACGCGGGCGACGAAAAGGTTCTGCTCTTTCCAGAAACGAATTTCGATGGTGTGGGCCTGGGAATACTTGCGGGCGTTGTTGAGCGCCTCCTCGATGATGTAGAAGAGAACCCCCTGCGCCTTCGGGTTGAGTATTTCGGCGAACTCCCCGCCGAGCAGCCGCAGCTGGATGCGCTCTTCATCCTGAATGCGCTCCATGACGGTTTCGATGGCGGCGGCCAGCCCCTGCGTCTCCAGGACCAGCGGCCGCAGCGTGAAGAGCATGCCGCGAATTTCCTTGGCGGTGCGCTTGGCCAGGTCTTCGATTTCGAAGAGCTCTTTCTGCGCCTGCTCCAGGTCGATGGTGATCAAGGAGCGGACGAAATTGATGCGCATCGAAATCGCCGAAACGCTCTGCGTGGGCCCGTCGTGCAGGTCGCGCGCCAGCTCCTTCCGCGCTTCGGACTCCGCTTCGAGCAGCCGGTGCTTTTCCTGCTCCAGGTTCTGGTAGAGCTGGGCGTTCTGCAGGGCGATGACCGCCTGGTCGGCCACAGCGTGAAAGAGCTCCATGTATTCCTGGTCAAAGTGAACCTTGATCTCCGAGCCGACCAGCATGACACCGAACAGCTGGAAGCCGACCCGCAGGGGAACCGTCACCGCGATCTGGCAGCGGCGCAGGCTCTCAAACATCGACAGGCCGGGGTCATCGGCCGGGTTGGTCGTCACGATCGGCTCCGCCTGGCTCAGGGCGCTGCCGATAGCGCCGGTCTCTTCGGTCAGCTCGATCCGCCGGCTGCCGTGATGGAGACGCCGGTGGGCGACGACGGCCAGCCGACCGTCCTCGTAGAGGAGAACGCCGGCCACGACGTGCTTTTCCGGGATGCCCATCTCCTGCAGCCCGACGGTGCAGACGGTCAGGGCGGAATCGAGCACCCGGTCGAGATTGAGCGTGGCCCGCAGCTCCTTGGCCATCTCCTGCAGTGCGCGCGCCCGCTTGATCGCCGAGCGCAGGTAGCCGTATTCGTCCTGGATGGCATTGGTCAGCAAAAACTGCATCCGCCGCTGGCGGCTGCCGAGAATCAGGTAGACGAGGAGAAACAGAATAAAAATAAGGAGGGATGAAATGATGACTTCCGGCAGCCATTCCTCCTGGCTCTGCCCCTGCATGCTCCCCCGGTAGGTCTGGATGGCGATGATATTGCCGCCCAGGGCGAGCAGCAGCACCACCCAGCTCCAGAGACGCCAGGCGCGCATCTGCCGGCCGATGATGGTGGCGGGCAGCGCCCGGAGCTTGTCAAGACTGCCGGTTTGTTTTTTGAGCTTCCGGTTCGGGTGCTTGGAACTGAGCATAAGGTTGGCGGAATTTTGCATGGTGAACGATTCGGCAGCCTGAGCTGAAATGAAACCTTTTCGAGAGAAACTGGGGCGCCTGCCCCGGCCGATCGGCGGCCGTCCTAAAGTGAATTTTTCGTGAAATCGGCCAGATCCAGGCGCCGGGCGCACTCGACGGCGATCTGCCCGGCCACACGGCCGTTGTTCTGCAGGAGCGCCATATTGGCCTCCATCGTCCGCCCGCCGGTCAGTTCGACCAGCCGGCTCAGCAGCCACGGGGTGGCCTCCGATCCCTGAATTCCCTGCCGATCCGCCTCCTCCACTGCCCGGGCGATGGCGGCTTCGGCCTCATCGGCCGGGATCTCCTGCCCGGCCGGGACCGGTACGGCGATCAGCAGGCCGCTCTGCAGATCGAGCGCCTTGCGAGCCAGCAGGATCGCCGCCGCCTCGGCGGCCGATTCGATCCGCTGCGTGACCCCGAGACCGCTGCGCCGGGAGAAAAAGGCGGGCAGTTCGTCAGTCTGAAAGCCCAGCACGGGAACCCCCTGCGTCTCGAGCACTTCGGCCGTCGCCGGCAGATCGAGAATTGACTTCGCGCCGCTGCAGACGACCGCCACCGGGGTTCGACCCAGCTCCATGAGATCGGCGCTGATGTCAAAGGGGTGGCCCCGATGGACCCCCCCGATGCCGCCGGTGGCAAAGATGGGAATGCCGGCCGCGGCCGCCAGGATCATCGTGCCGGCGACCGTCGTGGCCCCGTGCTCGCGGCGGGCGACGGCGATGGCCAGGTCCCGCCGGCTGCACTTGCGCACCGATTCCCGGGGCAGCTGCCCGAGGAACTCGATCTGATCGGCCGTCAGACCGATCGACAGCCGGCCGCCGATGACGGCGATGGTGGCCGGCAGCGCGCCGCCCGCTTCGACCGCGGCTTCCATGGCCAGGGCCGTTTCCACGTTCTGCGGATACGGCAGCCCATGGGTGATCACCGTACTTTCCAGGGCGACCACCGGCCGGTTTTCGGCCAGCGCAGCGGCAATTGAAGCCTCGAACTCGAGACCGGTAGATGATATCATCATGACTGTTCCAGGTATTTTAAGCGCTGTCTCCCCTCTGAGAAATGAGAAGATAGTCCAACGCGACAGCGTAAGGTAGTTTATTATGGCCGAACGAGACGGCTGGCCGGCCGCATAATTATGGACCGAACCGGAAAATCGACCAGCATCCTGGGATACAGGGGGGCTAAAATGAACGATCTGCATCCAATCATGGCAAAAGTGGCCGCTTTCACTAAAATACATCCTGACCATACCTTGTGGTATCGATCGGATAAAAGACGCTGGTTCGACAGCTGATTGGAATTTCAATTTCAGAGGAGAAGATGATTTTGAAAAAAGCAACCTTAATTTTAACGTTTTTGCTCCTGCTCCTGCTGGCTCTGACTGCCTGTGGGGGCGGGGCACCGACTGCTCCCGCCGAGCAGCCGGCGGAAGTGCCGACGGAAACCGGTGAAGAACCGGCCGGCGATATGATGGACCTGGGCGGCCGGGAAGTCCGCATCGCCGTCGAGAACGCCTATCCTCCGTTTAACTTCATCGACGAAAGCGGCAACGCGGTCGGCTACGACTACGACATCTTCCGGGAAGCCTGCAACCGCCTGAACTGCACCCCGGTCTTCATCGAGACCAGCTGGGATGCCATCGTGGCGATCATGGGCGGCCAGGGGAATTTCGACACCTTCGATATCGGCGCCGACGGCATCACCATCACGGCCGAGCGGGCTGAATTTGTCGATTTCTCCATCCCGTACATCGAAGCGGCCCAGGTGATCCTGGCCCGTGTCGGCGAGGATCGCTTCAGCAACGCCGAAGAGCTGGCTGCCAACAGCGAGCTGCTGGTCGGCTCCCAGCCCGGAACCACCAACTACGACACGGCCGCGGAGCTGGTTGGTGAAGAGCGCATCGTCGCCTTCGACCAGTTCGGGGTCGCCGTCCAGGCCCTGATCCAGGACGACGTCGATGCCGTTATCATGGACAACGTGGCCGGCCAGGGGTACGTCGGCGAGAACGCCGAGTCGTTGAAAATCGTCGGCGAGCCGTTCGCCGGGGAAGAACTCGGCTTCATCTTCCCGAAATGGAGCGACCTGCTCGAGCCCTTCAACAAGACGCTCGAAGCCATGCAGGCCGACGGCACGATGGACACCCTCTACGCGCAGTGGTTCCTGACCGAGGAAGACTCGAGCGAATCCTCGCTGCCCGACATGGGTGGGGCGGAGCTGCGGGTGGCGATTGACAACGCCTACCCCCCCTTCAGCTACATCGATGACACCGGCGAGGCCATCGGCTATGACTACGACATCTTCCGGGAAATCTGCACCCGTCTGAACTGCACCCCGGTCTTCCTCGAGACCAGCTGGGATGCGATCGTGGCGGTCATGGGCGGCCAGGGGGATTTTGACACTTTCGACGTCGGCGCCGACGGCATCACCATCACGCCGGAACGGGCGGAAAACGTCGACTTCACCAATCCTTACATCCAGCTGTCCCAGGTCCTGCTGGTGCGGATCGATGAAGATCGCTTCCAGAATATCGACGAGCTGGTGGCCGACAGCAGCCTGCTGCTCGGCGCCCAACCCGGCACCACCAACTACGATCTCGGCGTCAACTACGTCGGGGAGAGCCGGGTGATCGGCTACGAGTCGTTCGGGGTGGCCGTCCAGGCCCTGATCCAGGGGGATGTCGACGGGGTGCCGATGGACAACGTGGCCGGGATCGGCTACGTCGGCGCCAACCCGGACAAGGTGCGCATCATCGACGAACCGCTGACCACGGAAGAGCTCGGGTTCATTCTGCCCAAGAACAGCGAAATGACCCCGGTGATGAATGCCGTGCTGGCGGAAATGGCGGCCGACGGGACTCTCGATGCCCTGTTCACCAAGTGGTTTGCCACGGAAGAATAATCCGTCTGGCCTCTTAATATAACCAGCGCCTGTAAGCAATGGGGATGTGTGGCGGGCACACATCCCCTTTTTCTTTGGCGAAACCCCCCCATAGGTTAGAATAACCGGCGGTTTTGCATCGTAGATTTTAAAGAAACCGCCCAAACAAAGGATTTTCCCCATGGATCGTCAAGCCGACCCCACTGCCGGCCAACCTCGCCTGGCCCCGAGCCTGTCCCGCATATCCGAATGGCCCTGGTGGGCCCTGGTGGCCCTCGCTCTCGGCGTTTATATCATCTACAACATCATCGCGGACGAGCGGTCGACGGCCGCCTTCTGGTTTGTCATGGGGCAGCGGCCGGCGGATCTTTCGGCCGGGGTGATCGCCTTCCGCGGCTTTGTCCTGACGATCGGCGTCGCCTTCGCCGCCTACATGCTGGCGGTTTTCATCGGGGTCTTCATCGGCATCGGCCGCATATCGCCGAATAAAATTTACCAGAACGTCGCCACCTTTTACGTCGAAGTGGTGCGCGGCATCCCGATCCTCGTCCTGCTGATTTACATCGCCTTCGTCGGCGTGCCCGGGATTATTGGCGTCATCAACTCCCTGGGTGACTTTCTGGTCGGTCTGGGGCTGAATTTCGCCGAGGCGCTGACCAATGTCTCCTCGCGCAATTTCAGCAACACCTGGCGGGTCATCATCGGTCTGGGGCTGGCCTACGGCGCCTTTTCGGCCGAAATCGTGCGGGCCGGCATCGAATCGATCGGCCGCGGGCAGATCGAGGCGGCCCAGGCCCTGGGCATGAGCTACTGGCAGTCGATGCGGCTGATCATCCTCCCCCAGGCGATCCGGCGGGTGCTCCCCGCCTACGGCAACGACCTGGTGGCCATCGTCAAGGACTCCTCCCTCGTGACGGTGCTCGGCGTGGCCGACATGACCCAGCTGGCCAAACTGCACGCCGCCAGCACCTTCCTCTTTTTCCAGACCTACAGCATCCTGGCCTTTCTCTACCTGATCCTGACCATCTCGCTGACCCGCTTCGTCCGCTGGGTCGAACGGCGCTTCCCCTCGGAAATGACGAGCAACTGAGCATCGGTCAGGGGGTGGATTCGAGCGGCCCCGTGCCGGGCGCCACCGGGATGAAAGACTGGTAGACGAGCGGGGCGTAGACAAAGGCCGCGGCCGACGGCTGCTCCCCATCCAGCCGCCCTCCCAGAACATAAATACGCGCCTCGACATTGGCCACCCCCAGGAGCGGCCAGCCTGCATCGCCTCGATTCCCCTCGTCGAGCATCGGCATATTGATGATCTGCCAGACATCGGTTTTGGGGTCGTAGAGCTCCCCGTAGTTGGCCGCCGTGTCTCCCCCGATCACGTAGAGTTTATTGAGTACGACGGCCGCGCCGGCCTGGCCGCGCGCCTCGGCCAGGGGGGCGCAGCTTCCCCAGCTCTCCAGCTCGGGATCGAAAAACAGGCAGCTTTTCTGGAGCGCACGGCCGTCGGTCCCGCCGACGATGTAGAGCTTCCCTTCGAGCACGCCGCCGGTGGCGTAGGCCCGTGGGTCGGGCAGAGGTGGGAGCGCGCGCCAGCCGTTGGCCGAGGGGTCGTAGACGTAGCTGTCGGCGAAAACCGTCGCGCCGTCGGTCCCTCCGAAGTGGTAGAGGTAGCCTCCCTCACTCAGAACCAGCCCCCCCCAGAGCGGCCGGGGCAGGGCGGCGAGGGCGCGCCAGGCGTCCTGGGCCGGGCTGTAGGATTCCGCCCGGGCGGTCGGCCGGCCGTCGGCCAGGCGGCCGCCGACGACGTAGATCTCGCCAAAGAGGCTGGCCCCACCCGCTTCGGTGACCGGCGTCGGCTTTTCCGCCCCCGGCTGCCAGGTCTTGGCCACCGTATCGTAGACGGCCACTTCGCCGGTCGGCACGCCCGCCGGGGTTTCCCCGCCGATGCGCACCAGGTTGCTGCCCGTGGCCACCAGGGCCATGCCGAGCCGCCCCTCGTTCATCGGCAGCGTTTCAAACCAGCGGGTATCGGCGATCTGGATGTCGGCGAAGGGGACGGCGGTCGACTCCGGGGCCACGACCACCCCCTGCCCGGTCAGCCACGGCCAGGCCAGCGTGGTCACCGCCACGAGCAGGGCGACCACGGCCACGGCCGGCCAGAGATGGTGGGGAGCCGGACGGGCAGGCTCCGGTGCGGCGCCGTCGACCGCGCCGGCCGGATCGAGCGGCGCGGCGGCCGCCCCATCGACCGGAATGTCGCCGGCCAGGGTGACCAGCCCCAGCTCGACGGCGGCGATGCTGGCTTCCGTGCGGCTGGAGACATTCAGCTTGGTAAAAATATTGCGCAGGTGGACCTTGACGGTATTGGGGCTGATGACCAGTTTTTCGGCAATCTCTTTATTGGCCGCGCCCTGAACGACCTGGGCCAGGACATCCAGTTCGCGGTCGCTGAGAGGTTCTTTCAATTCGGCCATGTCTGTGTCACCATCCGGCGTCGGGAGTCGTCTGGCAGCCGGAGTGGGTATTCATTCGTTCGCGCGGGGCGCCTACGGCTCCGGCGTGGTCTGGGGCTCCGGTTCGGCCGGATCGGGGGTCGCTTCCGCCCCGCCCTCCCCCTCCAGGGTCGGTTCCGGCGTCGGAGTCGCCTGCAGGCACCACTCGGCTGCCGTGTTCAGTTGTTCCCGCACCGCACTCCGGTCTTTGACCTCATTGGTGGCGAGCGCCTCCCGGTAGAGCGCCTCCGCCGGGCACCAGTCGAGAACGGCCGCCCGGGCGTCCGCATACCGGACGAGCCCGGTAGCCAGCCGGCCGCAGGAGTTCTGGTAGAGCGGCGCGTACTGGCACATCGGCCGGAAGTACGAGAGATAAGTTTCCCAATCCACCCCGAAATAAACAATCCCTTCTAAGTACTGTTCCGCCCAGAAAATTTCGCCCAGCACCTGCTCCGACAGATCCCCCAGCCGGGCCGCCTGCTTGAGATAAAACAGCCCTCGCTCGATGGCCGCGCCCCGGGTCAGCGACAGGCCGTGGTTGACATACGCCTCGTAGAGCATTTCGTCGACTTCCCGCCGCCGGTAGTTGGGATAACGGGCGCGAAAGTCGGTGATTTCTTCCACGGCGCGCGTCCAGCGCTTCAGGCGAACCAGGGTTTGCAGTTCATTAAACGCCTCTTCGATCGCTTTTTCCGCCTCCGGATCGGGCGTGGGGGTTACGGCCGGCGGAGCGGACTGCTGCGGCCGGCGGGTGGGGGTCGGCGTCGGGGTGACCGGCGGCACCAGGAGGAGCGAGCGCCCATCTTCGGCGCTCTGGCGCAGGGCCGGCAGGCCGGGGTTGTCCGGATCGTTGGCGGCGACATAGTCGAGCCGGCGCAGGGCCAGCTGATAATTGCCGGCTTCGATATCCGCGCGGGCGAGTTCGATCTGGCGGGTGATGGTGTTCTGCCGCTGCTCGGCCAATCCGGCCAGCCGCATGGATTCCCCCTGCTGCCAGGCAAAATAGGCGATCGCCCCGTAAAACAGGAAGAGGAAAGCGGCCCCCAGGAAAGCAAAACCGGTCAGCCGGAGCCAGAAGCGCGCCCGACTCATCGGCCGGCGGCCGGCGATGGCCTGCTGCGTATCCAATCGATCTTCCATAACCAAACCAGTCAAAAAATGCGCGCCGCGGCGCGGTTTGTCCGGCCGCCCGGCTGGCGGCGGCCGTCGAACGCACTCGATTCTACGGGCTTCGCGGAATCCGTCCTAGTATAGCTTATTTTTCCATCATCTGGCGGTAGACGGCCGCCGTCTGCGCTGCGATGCGGGCCTGGGTGAAATGGTCGAGCACCCGGCGCCGGCCGGCCGCCGCCAGCGTCCGGCGCCGTTCTTCGTTGACGATCAGGGCGCGGAGCTGATCGGCCAGCGCGGAGATGTTTTCCTCCGGGAAAATCAGGCCGGCATCGCCGATGACATGGGGGATTTCCCCGGAATTCGACCCGATGACCGCCACTTCGCAGGCCATGGCCTCGATGAGAACCCGGCCGAACTGCTCTTTCCAGGTGGGCAGGGTGCGCGAAGGGAGGACGAGGATGTCCAGGGTCCCCAGGAAGGTGGGCATCTCCCGCGATTGGATCCCCCCGATCAGCCGCACCCGGCCGGTCAGATCGAGTTCGCCGACGAGGGCCTCCAGCCGGTGGCGCTCCGGCCCGTTGCCGGCCAGGACCAGCCGCCAGTCGGGCAGATCGACCAGCCGGGCGGCCGCCTGCAGCAGCAGATCGAGCCCCTTGCCGTGGATCAGCCGGCCGGCGAAGCCGATGTTGATGCCGTCCCCGGTCTCTCGCTCCAACGGCGGGGCAAACAGGTCGGGCGAGACGCCGAACTGGGGAATGACCGCATGCGGCCCGCTATAGCCTTTCTGGTGAAAAACCTCGACGGCCGCCTGGTTGCCCATCAGGGCATAATCCGCCTGCGCCAGGACCCGGGCTTCCATCTGGCGGAAAGGAAAAGGGTATTCCCGGTAGATATTCTGCCAGGAGAAAAAGAGGGCGCGGGCCCCGGCCTGCCGGGCCTGGCGCATGGCCAGAAAAGAGGCCAGGTTGTACGGCTCTTCGTCGATGTGGACGATATCCGGCCGGAATTCCTTCAGCCGGCGCTTCAGCGAGGGAAACAAGTAAAAATGATAGCGGCCGTTAAACCAGATCGGGTCGATCCAGAGTTCATACCCCTCGTTGAACCCCATTTCCAGCTCGATGCGGCCGGCCGGATCGTTCCAGCTCGGCGGCACGACCACCGCCAGTTCGATGCCGGCCTCCCGGGCCAGCGCCTCGAGCTTCGTCTGGTACGTCCCCACCAGGCAGGCCTTGGAAACCATCAACACCCGGATAGACATCGCTCACTCACGCAATCCGATCGCCGGCCGCTGTTGACCGCTCACTGTTTCCGGATCTTCGTTCCCCGTTCCCTGTTCCCCGTTCCCCATTTTTACCGCCGCTCCCGCGCCAGGCCAATCAGGTCCCCGAGGACACCGCCGGCGGTCATCTCCACGCCGGCCCCCTTGCCGGAGATGAGCAGCGGCTCGTCCTCGTAGAGGGCGGTCTTGAAGCTGATATATTTGAGGTTGGCCAATGGGCTGCCGGCCGGGATCGCTTCCAGGCCGACCTGGCCGCCCTGCGGGGTGACCCGGCCGACGTAGCGCAGCACCTGCCCGGCCTGGTGGGCGGCCGCCGCCCGCTCGGCCATGCCGGCATCGGCGGCCCGGATCGCCTCCATGAACTCCGCCACGGAGAGGCCGGCCAGGGGGGCCGGGACCAGGGATTCGACGGCGATATCCGCCTCCTCGAGCGGCCAGCCGGCCATGCGGGCCAGGATCAGCACTTTGCGCATGACATCCTTGCCGCCGAGATCCTCGCGCGGATCGGGCTCGGTGTAGCCGCGCGCTCGGGCTTCGGCCACGGCCGCCGAGAAGGGCACGCCGGCGTCCAGCTGCTGGCACAAAAACCCCAGCGTGCCGCTGAGCTGCCCGGACAGCTCCAGCGGCCGGTCGCCGATGTCCATCAGGTAACGCAGTGTGGCGATGACCGGCTGGCCCCCGCCGACCGTCGACTCGTGGCGCAGGCGGGGCTGATTGAAATAGGCCTGCGCGCCGGCCCACGGGCCGGCCAGCGCCTTTTTATTGGCCAGGGCCACGCCAAACCCGGCCGCCAGCGCCCGGTCGAGCAGCGGCTCCAGCCCGTCTTCGGCCGTGACGTCCACCAGGATCCCCGGCTCGACCCCGGCCGCCAGCAGCCGGTCGAGCAGGACGGTGGGATCCCCCCGCTCTTCACTCTGGGGCAGGGGCTCCCCGGCCGTTTTGGCCGCGACGATCGCCTGGAGCTGCGCGTCGGACAGACCGGCCGGCGCCACCACCACCCGGCGGCTGTCGGCGACGGCCACCACGCGAAAATGGAGCTGATTCCGGCCGGCGACGACCACGCGCGAGGCAACGATCTGCCGCAGCAGCGCCCGGCCGACTCCGCCGGCCCCCATCAAGACAATGGGAATTTCTTGCCAATTCATCGGGTCCTTCCCCCTCGCTTGACACGGCCGCCGCGGCCCGTGGATGCTACGGCGGCCCGCGGCGGTCGATTCATTTGTGCTGTCTGCCACACATTGCTGGGCGAAATTATGCTACAATCGCCGGCACACGCAACCCATCCTGGCAGATTCCTAAGCGACCATGCCCCTAAGCCGCTCCCAGCTGGAAACCATTGAAAGAAATATTGAATCGATCCTCAGCCGCCAGAAGGTGCCCGGCGCCGGCGTCGGCCTCATCGTCGACGGGCAGCCGGCCTACGCCCGGGGCTTTGGCCAGGCCAGCCTGGAACGGCAGGAGCCGGTCACACCGCAGACCGTCTTTCGCATCGCCTCGATTTCGAAAGTGGTGACGGCCGTCGGGGTCATGCAGCTCGTGGAAAAAGGGCTGGTGCGCCTCGACGATCCGGCCAACATGCACCTGACGAGCTTTAAGATTCAGCCCTACCGGCCAGGCACCCCGCCGGTGACCATCCGCCACCTGCTGACTCACACCTCCGGGCTGGGTGAGCTGGCTCCCCTGCTGAGCTACCTGCACCCGGGCGCCTTCTTTGGCATGGCCCGGGCCGGCCGGCCGCTGCTCCCCCTGGGCCGCTTTTACGGCAGGCGTCTGCGGCCGGACAGCCCCCCGGGGGCGAAATGGGCCTACGCCAATCACGGATTCGCCGCCCTCGGCCAGCTGATCGCCGACGTGCGGGGGCAGCATTTCGCCGACGCCATGGAAGGGTCGATTTTCGGGCCGCTGGGCATGGGCCGGAGCGATTTTCTGCGCCGGCCGAAGGTCCTCGACGGCCTCGCCCCCGGCTACCGGCTGCGGGGGGATCGGCCGCGCAAAGTCCCGGAGTTCGATATCCTGACCATGGCCGATGGCTCGCTCTTCACGACCGTTGAGGACTTCGGCCAGTTTGCCGGCGCCCTGGCGCGTGGGGGTGGTCCTCTCCTGTCCGAGGCCACGACCAACCAGATGTTTCGACCCCATTTCCAGCTCGATCACCGCCTGCCAGCTTTCGGGCTCGGCTTCTTCCTGGAAAACAGGCTCAGCTGGAACGGCCAGCTGGTCGTCCAGCACGATGGGGCCTGGCTGGGCTTCTCGACCGCCTTCTACCTGGCCCCCCGACTTGGTCTGGCCGCCTATGCCTTCACCAATACCAACGCCTCCGCCGCCGTCAATATCGCCTACAGCGCCATCCGCACGCTCGTGCCCGATGACGATCCGCAGTTCCCGCTGACGGCTGAGCCCCGGCCCAACCTCTGGCCGGAGCTGGCCGGCCGCTACCGGCCGGCCCCGGGGCTGAACAGCAACGCCCGCCTCTGGTTTACGTTCGGCGGGCAGCTCGAGGTGCTGGCCCGGGATGGGCAGCTCTGGCTGAAATCCCGCCTGGGTGACTGGCGCCAGCCCGCCCCCCTGACCCCGGCCGATCCCAATGACCCGCTGGCCCTCGTCGCCCACCGGACGCCGATCCTCTTCAAGCGCAACGCGGCCGGGCAGGTCGACCGGCTCCAGATGCGCTACCAGGAGTTCTTCAAACAGTAGCCCCCCACCGCCAGCAGATCTGCCGGCCGCTCTCTCCAACCTTCCCGCCACATGCCTCCATGTGACAATCGGCCAATAATTTGTAACAAATGTCACAAATAAGCAGATTTGGGCAGTTTTGCAAAGATTTTTGTAGATTTTCACCTCTTTTTTGGTTAGAATTGATCCAAACATTTCCCGAATTCCGGTTTCCTCAGCCCCCTCAGAGAGTTTCCAACCGGATGCCCCGGTGGGCACGCCATGTCGCGACCACCGGCCGCAATCGCGAAAACGACTGTCGGGAAGCGCGATATGGCCATTTACGATCACCTTTTTTGCTTCGGCTTAAACTACCGCACAGCCACCATTGAACGGCGGGAAATCGTCCAGGAGGCACTGGGGCGGCTCTTGAGCGATCCTCACTGGCGCCAGGTGCTCGCCCGCTACGGCGCTCCCTCGTTTGACGAACTGGCGATCGTGCAGACCTGCAACCGCTTTGAAATCTACGGCTTCAGCGCCGAGCCGGCGGGCTGCCCCTTCGACCTGCTCTTCACCATCCTGTCTGACCTGAGCGGCCGGACTCCGACTGAGCTGGCCGCCTCGATTTATACTCACAGGGGCCGGGCGGCCATCAACCATCTCTGCCGGGTCGCGGCCGGCCTCGATTCGATGGTGCTGGGCGAGCCCCAGATCCTGGGCCAGGTCGCCCGGGCCGCGGAAATGGCGGCCGAACGGGGAACAATCGGCCGGCACCTGCAGCGGCTCTTCCGCCGGGCCATCCGATCGGGCAAACGAGCCCGCTCGGAGACCGCCATCAGCCAGAATCACCTGAGTATCAGCTCCATCGCCGTCTTGACGGCCGCGGAAATGAACGAAACGCTGCAGGGCGAAAAGATCGCCGTCGTCGGCCTCGGTTTGATGGGGCTGCACACCCTCAAAACCCTGCAGGCGCGCGGGCTGCGTGGGATGCATCTGGTCAACCGGACCCACCAGCGGGCGATCCAGCTGGCGGAGGCCTATGGCGGCCGCGCCGTGGAGATGGCCGCCCTGCCGGACATCCTGGTCGAAAACGACCTGGTCTTCTGCGTCACGGCGGCCGCCCGGCCGATCCTGACTGTGGAAATGGTGACCGCGGCGGCGTCAGCCCGCGGCGGCCGGCCGCTCGTCCTGGTCGATCTGGGACTTCCGCGCAACGTCGCGCCGGATGCGGCCCGGATCCCCGGGATAACCCTGATCGACATCGATCGCCTGCGCACCGAGCTCGACGGCTCTCTGGCCGCCCGCACCGGCGAAATTCCAGCTGTCGAGGCGATTGTCGAGGAAGAAGCGACTGCCTGCATCCAGGAATTAGAAGCGCTGGTCGTCCATCCCCTCATCGCCGGCTGGCGCGAGCAGGCGGAAACCATTCGCCGCCGGGAGGTGCAGCGGGCGCTGGCCCACCTCGGCGAGGTCGACGACCAGGTCCTCGGCCAGATCGAACACCTGTCCCGCGCGCTGGTCAACAAGCTGCTGCACGAACCCACGGTGCGCCTGCGCTCCAAAAGCGGATCGACCGAGATCGATGCCTATACCGATGTGGTGCGCCATCTTTTTGACCTGACCCCGCCGGATGAAACAGGAACTGTCGAGCCATGACATCTTCCCACACCGAGCTCAAAGTGGTCATCGGGAGCCGGCGCTCACAGCTGGCCCTGTGGCAGACGATGCACGTCGTCTCCCTCCTGCAGAAAAAGCGGCCCGGACTGCACTGCGAGGTGATCCCGATCGACACCCGCGGCGATCAGATTCTCGACACCCCGCTGGCGGAAATGCCCGGCAAAGGGGTTTTCACCGCCGAGCTGGAAAAAGGACTCCGCGAGCGGTCGATCGACCTGGCCGTCCATTCGCTGAAGGACCTGCCGGTCGAGGACGCGACGGAATTATCCCTGGGGGCGATCACGGCCCGGGCGGACGTACGGGATGTCCTGGTTGCGCGCGAAGCCAGCACCCTGGCCGCACTGCCGGCCGGCGCGGTAGTCGGCACCAGC
>JBFFZG010000086.1:0-15947 GCA_041568735.1 Promineifilaceae bacterium (SeqCode) | reverse complement strand
GGGGATCGGTGATCCCCAGGTTGGCAAACGCCTGCAGCCGTTCGGCGCAGGTCGGGCAGCGGCCGCAGGCCCGCTCCCCGCCTTCGTAGCACGACCAGGTATCGCCGTAGTCGACGCCGAGCGCCAGGCCGACCCGCAGGAGATCCGTCTTCGAATACGTGACGAACGGCGCCTCAATTTGAATCGGGGTCCGCCGGTTGAGGGTGTAGACTTCGTTGAGTCGGGCCAGAAAATCCGGCGTCGTATCCCAGTAGCCGTAGAGGTCGTGGGCCTGCGCCCCGTAAAAGACCCGGCTGACCCCGCAGGTTTCGGCATAGGCGGCCGCCAGCGCCAGGAAAATCATGTTCCGGTTGGGGACATAGGTCGGGGGCTGGGGGTCGCCGCGCACCTCGTCGACGGCCGGCACGGCCACATCGCTCGCCACCAGCGCCGACCGGGCGAAGAGCGGCTGCAGGTGGTTGAGTTCGAGAACGAGCATCTGGCGGCAGCCGAGCCGGTCCGCCTGCCGGCGGGCGCAGTCGACCTCGCGGCCGTGCTTCTGGCCGTATTGAAAGGTGATGACGGCCGGCCGGAGCCCTTCCGTCTTGACCAGGTAGTGAAGGAGGGTGACGCTGTCGAGTCCCCCGCTGACGATGGCGACGGAATCAGCGGTCATGCCGTTCGTCTTCCCGGGCGATCTGGGCCACGGCCGTCATCTGCAGTCCCCCCCGAATGTTCTGGGCCAGGGTGACCTTGCAGGTGAAGGGCTGCAGGGCGTCGAAAATGTCCTGGGCGATCGTGCTGGCCAGCCCTTCGCCGAAAATCGGCTCGTCGCGAAAGGTCCACAGGTAGAGCTTCAGGCTTTTGCTTTCAACGCAGAGCTGGTCGGGCGCATATTCGATCGTCACCGTATTGAAGTCCGGCTGGCCGGTCACCGGGCAAAAACTGGTGACCTCGTCGGTGGTAAAGACGACCCTTTTGACGTGGGGCGGCGCGGGAAAGGTCTCCAGATCTTTGCTTGGCTGGTTCATCGGCCGGCCCAGTTTGTTAAATTCATATTCCATGTTCGTCCTCCTCCGCTTCTGAAATCGTGAGAACCCTCGCTCAGCAGGGCGGGTCCGTACCCGCCTGTTCTTTCACCTGATTTAACTGTCGCAGAAAAGGGAACACCGGCCGGATGAAAACGCTTCATCGGGGTGCAGTTTTGATAAGCCGGGTAGGGGCGGGGCGCCTTGTTCTGCGACCGGCGGGGGGATTATACTTGATTTTGGGGAACGGGGAACGGGGGTAGGGAGTCAGGAGTTGGGGGTGGCGAGCCAGCGGCGGATCTGGTTTTTCGCCCAGCGGTAGTGATTGGCGCTGTTGGCCAGAATATAGCCGGCGAGGTTGGCCCGCTCCAGCCACTCGTAGAGACCGGGAGCAAACAGGTCAGCCTCAGGAAGGGACTCGACAAAAGCCAGGATCTCCCGGTAAGAGCGATTAGATTCAGCCTGGATTTCGGGCAGCGGCCGATCCCGGTACTGGCGGTAGATCGTTTCGTTCAGGGTATCGATTTCGCTCCAGGTCAGCCCCGGTGCGGGCAGAACCGGCTTTTCGCCGCGGAGACCGGCCGCGTGCCAGCCCAGCAGCAGCTGTTCCCAGGCGAACAGGTGGGCCAGAATATCCTTAATTGACCAGGCGCCAACCACCCCGGGAAGCGCCCACATTTCTGGCGGCACCCGCGCCAGGTTCGCTTCAAGCCGGCGCCGCTCGGTCGCGATCCGTTCGAGGATCAAAGCCTTGTTTCGGTGTGAACCTGCCCGGCGTTTTTTCCAGCGGTGAATGGCCGTTTTGGCGGCGTCATAGGCGGGAATCAGGGTTGTAGCCAACCAGGACGCGGTATCATCATCCAACGGCCCGGCCGCGGCTTGCCGCACCGCTTCCAGGCTGTTCAGAAAGCGGGTGCCAACGGCCGTCGTCGTCCAATGCTCAGCCTCCGCTTCATGGATACCCTCCAGATGAGCCAGCTCATCGGCAGGGGGAAGGCTGGATTCGCGAACCCCCTGAACAAACCGATCGCCCAAGGCAGTTAGATAAACCAGGATCTCCTTGATCGACTCCCCACCCGGGCCAACTTCGGGCTCAATCAGTTCTGCTTCCTCCAGCTTAAAGCGACCCGTTGGGGCAAAATCCCCATCCTCCTGCCGGGCGAAATAAAAAATATGTCGGGCGAGCTGGCGCTGCCCCGCGATCAAACGGGCGTCCAAAGCCATTTGGAAAGTTTAAAGTGAAAAGTGAAAAGTGGAAAGGCCAGGGGCAGCCGGGTAACGGCCACTAAAAACCGAAAAGCACCTGATTTCCGTGCTAAACTTGGAAAATCGCCTTCCACTGATCGCCCGATTACCAGGAGGAATCCCATGACCCGTCCATTTGACCTGCGCACCCGGCAGGTAGGCCCCTGGGGGATGAACACCTATGCGCTGGTCTGCACGGAAACCGGCGCCAGCGTTCTGATCGATCCGGGGGACGAACCGGACGCGCTGGCGGCGATGCTGGCGGGGAGCCGGCCGGCAGCCATCCTGCTGACCCACAGCCACATGGACCATGTCGGCGCCCTGGACGAGATGAAGGGGCGGCTGCAGGTGCCGGTGATGGCCCATCCCGGCGAGCACGCCGAACCGATCACGGCCGACCGCTGGCTGGAAGAGGGCGACACGGTTTCGTTCGGCCGCCACACCCTGACCGCCCGCCACACCCCGGGCCACATCGGCGACCAGATCTGCTTCGTTCCGCACGGGGACTGGCGGGTCATCGTCGGCGATACGATCTTCGAAGGGGGGCCGGGCAAGACCTGGTCGGCTGAAGGCTTTCGCACAACTCTCCAATCGCTGCGGGAGGTCGTCCTGACCTGGCCGGACGAGACGGTCTGCTATCCCGGACACGGCCCGTCGTTCCGATTGGGAGATCTGCGGCCGGCGATCGAGGCGTTTGTGGCCAAAGATCACGGCGATTTCCACGGAGACGCCACCTGGGAGATGTAAGCCAGCCACAGCGCGGTGAACCACCCCTTTTTTGAAAAGCGCGGGATCCTTTGTGCGGCCGGTGCTCCCATGGTCAGGAGCGCCGGCCGTCATTATTCTTTGCCATAAGGGTACCAGTAGTCCTTGATCTGCCCCTCGACATCCCAGTGGACGTGCTTGACCTCGAAGAACTCGTCGAGCCCTTCCTGCCCCAGCTCGCGGCCGCCGCCGGTCATCTTCATCCCGCCAAAGGGGCCGGCAAAGTTATCGGTCAGCGGGTCGTTGATCCAGATCGTGCCGGCCTTGACCTCCTGAAAGAAGCGTTTGACCAGCCGGGCGTCGTGGGTCATCAGCGAGGCGCCCAGGCCGAAGCGGGTATCGTTGGCCAGCCGGATCGCCTCGTCGAAATCCCGGTAGGGCATCAGCGGGAGCACCGGGCCGAAGACCTCGTCCCGCATCAGCCGCATCGTGTGGTCGACATTGACGATGACCGCCGGCTCCAGGAAATAGCCTCTGTCCAGATGGGCCGGCCGGCGCCCTCCCACCAGCCGGCGGCCGCCGGCCGCCTCGGTTTCGGCGATGATCCCCTCGACTTTTTCACGGAAATGGGGGCGGAGCATCGGGCCGATATCGGTCGTCCGGTCGAGGCCGCTGCCGAGTTTGAGCCGGCCGACAAAATCGGCCAGCTCTTCGCTGAAGCGGCCGAAGAGGCTCTCGTGGACGTAGACCCGCTCGGTGCTGGTGCAGACCTGCCCCGTGTTGATCAGGCCGGCATAGGCGGTGCCGCGCACGGCCATCTCGATGTCGACATCCGGCGCGATAACCATTGGATCCTTCCCGCCCAGCTCCAGGTGGAGCTTTTTCATCATCGGGGCGGCCAGGCTGGCGATGCGCTGCCCCGTTTCGACTGAGCCGGTGAAGGCGACCAGCGGGACATCCGGGTGGACGACCAGCGGTTCGCCGGCCTCGGGGCCGTAGCCGGTCACGACATTGACGACGCCGGCGGGAAAGTGATCGAAAGCCAGTTCGATCACCCGCAGGGTCGTCAGGGGAGTGTATTCCGAGGGCTTGATGACGACCGTGTTGCCGGCCGCCAGGGCAGGTGCCATCTTCCAGGCCAGGAGCAGGAGGGGATAGTTCCATGGGACGATCAGGGCGGCCACCCCGTAGGGCTCCTTGACGACGAAGTTGATCTGGGCGGGGTCGCCGGGGGGGATGAAGCGGCCGCCGTCATGCCGGCCGAGCTCAGCGTAGTAGTGAAAGGTGTCGGTCATCCAGAAAACTTCTTCTTCGTTTTCCTCCAGCGGCTTCCCTTCCTCCTCGGTCAGCCGGTGGGCGATCTCTTCGGCGTGGTCCTGCATCTTGCGGGCGGCCTCATGCAGCAGGCCGGCCCGCTCCCAGGCCGGCGTCCGCCGCCAGGTGGGGAAGGCGGCGGCGGCGGCGGCCACGGCCGCGGCGGCATCGGCTGCGGTGCCGCGGGGGACTTCGTCCAGGATCTCCTCGGTGGCCGGGTTGACGACCGGGATCATCTCAGTGGCGCTGCCGGCCGTCCATTGGCCGTCGATGTACATCGGTTTCATGGGGTCACCTCTCGTCGTTATCAGGTCGATCGGATCCGTCCGGGTGCGCATCGGAGGCCGGCACCCCGGCAGATGGCTCCGATTTCGAGCGCAGGGATTGACAAATATTACGATATTCGTAAAATGTTGACCATAGCCACCTGTTATTCGTATTCGGCTCCCTCCCCATCCACCCTCCTTGTTATAGCTGATTTTTATGGCAGATTCCAAAACCGTCATCGTCATTGGAGCCGGAATGGCCGGCATCAGCGCGGCCCGGACGCTGCAGGCGGCCGGGTATGCCGTGAAGGTGCTGGAAGCGCGCGAACGCATTGGCGGCCGGACGCATACGGATTCATCGCTCGGGGTGGATATCGACCTGGGGGCGGCCTGGATTCACGGGCCCCACGGCAACCCGCTCACCCCGCTGGCCGCCGAACATGGGGTCACCTGGGGCTACTCCGACTTCAACAACGACTACGGCGACAGCGTGATGGCCTTTGACGCCGAGGGGAAGCGGCTGGACACACCCGCCTACACCCGCGGCGGACAGGTCTACCGGGCCGCCTTGATCGCCATGTACGGTTCGGTGCTCTACGACTTTCCCCCCGCCTCGGTCCGCTCGTCGGCCGATCTGCTGGCCTACGGCCTGCCCGGGGTCGACGTCGCCGCCATGACGCCCGACGAGCAGAAGGGGTTTTACTACGCCAGCGTGGTGCGACCGCAGTATGAAGACGCCTCCGACCTGGCCCTCTGCGACTGGCGGCAGGCCAAAAATTATCTCAAACTGCCCGGCGGCGATCTTCTCCTCTATGGCGGCGGCTACAAGCGGCTGGTCGAGGGGCTGGCCGCGGGGCTGGACATTCGCACCGGCATCGCCGTGCGCCACATCGCCTATGACGAGCAGGGCGTCCTGGTGACCACCCCGTTTTTCTCCATGCCGGCCGATTACGTCGTCATCACCGTCCCGCTGGGAGTGCTCAAATCCGGACAGATCGCCTTCGCCCCGCGCCTGCCGGCCGAAAAGATCGGCGCCATCAACCGCCTCGGTTTCGGCCGCTATGAAAAGATGGCCCTGCGCTTCCCCTCGATCTTCTGGCCGCTCGAGCCCCACCGCTTCAACTACGTCGCCGAAGGAGAGCCGGAGCTATACAACGCCTGGTTGAACAACGCCCACTACACCGGCGAGCCGGTCATCATCTCCTATCATTCCGGCAGCCGGGCGGAAATCATCAACCGGATGAGCGACGAGGAAGTCATCGACGGCTGCCTGTGCGTGCTGCGCAAGATGTTCGGCCCCAATATACCCGATCCGGTGGCCCACGTGCGCTCCGGCTGGGAGATGGATCCCTACGCCCAGGGGAGCTATTCCTACGCCCGGGTCGGGATGAAAGCGGATGACCGGATCACCCTGGGGAAACCGGTCGGCGACAAACTGTTTTTTGCTGGAGAAGCGGTCCACCCCCATTTCTGGGGGACCGTGCACGGCGCCTATGAGACCGGGCTGCTGGCCGCCCGGCGGATCATGGCGGTCGAGAACGTCGAGGAGTAGCAGGCTTGCCTGGATTAAACGGCCGCCCGCTTGAATTTGCTATGAATAAGAAGGGACCATCGATGGACCAGCTTGATTTTCGCATCCTGATACATCTGCAGGAGGACGGCCGGCGGCCGTTTACCGAGATCGCCAAGAGCCTCAATATTACTGAAGGAACCGTGCGCAACCGCGTCAACAAGATGGTCGCCGATAAAACGCTGCAGATCATCGGGCTGGTCGATCCACATCGGGTCGGGCTGGACACACCGGCCCTGATCCACGTGGCCGTTCAGCCGGCGCTGCTGGAAGAGGCGGCCGCGGCGATTTCCCGCTTTCCGGAAGTGAGCTACCTGCTGATGGTCGCCGGCGACTACGATCTCGTGGTGGAGGTGATGTGCCGGGACCGGGAACATCTGACCGGGCTGATCACCGATCGGCTGCATAAAGTCAATGGGGTAACCGACACGAAAACAACTTTTATTCTGCACGTGTACAAAGTGGTCCAGCCGGACCTGTCTCTGGTGCAGAAAACGCTGTAAATCGACAGGAAGGATAGATGGCAGAAACAATTGACGTCGAGCTTCGGCAGGTCACGAAGCAGTTTGGCAGGTTCACTGCGGTGGACAATGTTTCGCTGAAAATCGAGCGGGGGGAATTTTTCGCCTTGCTGGGACCCAGCGGCTGTGGCAAAACGACGACGCTGCGCCTGATCGCCGGTTTTGAACTGCCCACCCAGGGCGAAGTCATGCTCAACGGCGAGCCTGTCGGCCAGCTCCCTCCCTTCAAGCGCAACGTCAACACCGTTTTCCAGAGTTATGCCCTGTTTCCCCATCTGACGGTCGAGGAAAACGTCGCTTTTGGCCTGGAAATGAAAAAGGTGGACAGGAAGGAGGCGGCCCGGCGGGTCGGGGATGCGCTCGACCTGGTGCGGCTGCCGGACGTCGGCCACCGGCGCCCCCACCAGCTGACCGGTGGCCAGCGGCAGCGGGTCGCCCTGGCCCGGGCGATCGTCAACCGGCCGCGGGTGCTGCTGCTCGACGAGCCGCTCGGAGCCCTCGACCTCAAACTGCGCAAGGCGATGCAGCTCGAATTGAAGGAGCTGCAGCGCCAGCTCGACATCACTTTTATTTTTGTCACACACGACCAGGAAGAGGCGCTCGTCATGAGCGACCGGATCGGGGTTATGAACGAAGGGGAGCTGCTGCAGATCGGCCGTCCCTCCGAGATTTACGACCAGCCCAACAGCCGCTTCGTGGCCGACTTTATCGGCGACACCAACTTCATCCCCTGCCGGGTTGAATCCTGTGATGATGGCCTGGCCCAGGTCGCCATCGGCGACAATCTGCTGGTCAACGCGATGTCCGCCACCGCCGTATCGGCCGGCCAGGAGGCGACGCTGGCGATCCGGCCGGAAAAAATCCATCTGCAGAAAATCGGCGATGAAGTCTACCACGACGAGGCCAACTTCACCGGCGTGGTGGAGGACGCCGTTTTTCTGGGCACCGACACCCTCTTTAAGGTTCGCCTGGCCCCCTCCGTCCTGGTCGAAGTCCTTTACCAGAACGAAAATGCCATTTTTGCCGAGCTCGATTTTGGCAAAGGGGACACGATCGGGGTCAGCTGGATGTCTTCTTCAGCCCGGGTGCTGACGATCTAGGCGGCGGAGAGCGGGAGAAAAGCGCGATGACCAAACGAAGACGAGCGGTACTCCAATTTTTACTGACGCCCGGGGCGTTCTGGATCTTTTTCTTTTTCATCATTCCCACGCTGCTGGTGTTCGTCTACAGCTTCCTCGGCCGGATGGACGGCGGCGGGGTGATCTGGGAATTCAGCCTCGACGCCTACATCAAGCTGTTTACGCCCGGGGAAGGGCGGCTGATCAACGATTTCGTCCTCATTTTCTTCCGCTCGATCTGGTGGGCGATCCTGACGTCGATTGTCTGTCTGATTATCGGCTATCCGCTGGCCTATTTTATCGTTCTGCAGCCGGAATCCCGCCGGAACACCTACCTGTTCCTGGTGCTCATCCCCTTCTGGACCAATTTCCTGGTCCGGACTTATGCCTGGAAATTCATTCTGAACAACAACGGCTTTCTCAACACGATGCTGCAGGCCATCGATCTGCCGCGTGTATCGATTATCAACACGCCGACGGCCGTCCTGATCGGCCTGGTCTACGGCAACCTGCCGTTCATGGTGCTGCCGCTCTACGCCTCGATCGAGAAGCTCGATTTTTCGCTGATCGAGGCGGCACAGGATCTGGGTGCGACCTATCTGCGGGTCTTCACCCGGGTGATTCTCCCCCTGACCCTGCCGGGAATCATCGCCGGCACCATCCTGGTCTTTATTCCGGTCACCGGGCAGTATATCGTTCCGACGATCCTGGGCGGGGGCAAGGTCGCCATGCTGGGCAATCTGCTCGCCCAGCAGTTCGGTCCGGCCTACAACTGGCCGTTCGGCTCGGCCGTGGCCGTCATCTTCATGCTCCTGCTGATGATCGGCGTGGTCGTCTACCTGCGCGGGGAGTCCCGCCGGGAGGAGGTTGAATCCGCATCATGAGCACGGCCGAACAATCCCTCCCCCGGGTGGCTACCGCCCGCGCCCCACGCCCCCGCGAGAATTCCTTCTTGAAATGGGGAAAACGGCTCCTGTGGGGGAACATGATTGCTTCCTTCCTGTTCCTCTACCTGCCGATCCTGGTGCTGGTCGTCTTTTCCTTCAACGATTCCCGGCTGGCCGCCCGCTGGGAAGGGTTCACGCTGAGATGGTACGGCACCATGCTGACCAACGAATCGGTGCTGGAAGCCTTTTACAACAGCATCTTCGTGGCCGTCTTCGCCACAATCATCGCCACCATCCTGGGCACGATGACGGCCATCGCCATGGAACGCTTCCAGTTCCCCTTCCGCCGCAGCTACGACGGCATCCTCTACCTGCCGGTCATCATCCCGGATATCGTCATGGCGGTGGCTCTGCTGGCCTTTTTCTCCCTGCTGTTGAGCTGGATCAACAGCGCGCTCGGCCTGGATACGAGCAATTCCCTGCGGCCGGGGCTGGGCACGGTGATCATCGCCCACGTCGCCTTTAACATTTCTTTCGTGGCGATCGTCGTGCGCACCAGCCTGCGCGAGCTCGACCCGGCCTATGAAGAGGCGGCACAGGATCTCGGGGCGGACGAATGGACGACCTTCCGCAAGGTCACGCTCCCCCTGATCATGCCCGGCATTCTCGGCGGGGCGCTCCTGGCCTTTACCCTGTCGCTCGACGACTTTGTCATTACCTTTTTCACGACCGGTCCCGGCGGCACCACCCTACCGATCGAGGTTTTCAGCCGGATTCGCCGGTCGATCAGTCCGGAGATTAATGCGATTTCGACGGTGATGCTGCTCATGTCGATGCTGCTCATCATCATCTCGCAGTTTTTCCAGCGGCGGCAGGCCCGCTAGGCGGCCGGCGCTGGGTTCTCTTTCGTTCGTTTTCATTTGCTCGACGATTCGAGCCGATGATTGATTGTTTCAGTCCATTTCATTTCAGAGGAGAAGAGTATGAAACACTTCAGCAAATTCTGGATCTACCTGGTTGTGGCCATGGCCCTCTCACTGGCTGTGGCCTGCGGGGGAGGCACGGAACCGGCCGCTCCCGCTGCAAGCGAAGCCCCGACGGAAACCAGCGAAACCATGCCAGAAGAAGAACACGCCGATGGCGAAGAGCACACAGAAGTACCCGAAGAAGTCGCCATGGCCGACCGGTGTGGTGACAAGAGCAAACTCGCGGCCGAAATCAACTTCTACAACTGGGCCGACTACGTCGACGAAGAAATCCTGACCGCCTTCGAGGAAGAGTGCGGGGTCAAGGTCAACCTCGATGTCTATTCGAGCAACGAAGACCTGATCGCCAAGCTCCAGGCCGGCAACTCCGGGTATGACCTGGTTGTTCCCTCGGACTACGCCGTCGAGATTATGATCGAGCGCGGCATGATTAAAGAGCTGGATTTCGCCAATATCCCCAACTTCCAGTACATGAATCCGGCCAACCTGGGCCTCTATTACGACCCGGACAACAAGTACAGCGTTCCCTACCAGTGGGGCACAACCGGCATCGCGTTCAACACCGCCTTCTTCGAAGAAGAACCGGACAGCTGGGCCTATCTCTTTGACCCGGCCCTGGTCTGCGAGCACTCCGGCTTCGCCTCCATGCTCGACGACGAGCGGGAATCGGTCGGCGCGGCGCTGAAGTACCTGGGCTACTCGTACAATGACACGGATCCAGCCCACCACCAGGAAGCGCGTGATCTGCTGCTGGCCCAGAAGGAGTGCCTGGCCGGCTACAATTCGGACAACTTCAGCACGACCCTGGCCGGGGAAGAAGTCGTCATCGCCCATGCCTGGAGCGGCGGTGCGGCGCTGGCCCGCGACGAAAATGAGAACATCAAATTCGTCATCCCCAAGGAAGGCGGCGCGATCTGGCAGGACAACCTGGCCGTGCCCAGTGATGCCCCCAACCCGTATACGGCCGAGGTCTTCATCAACTACCTCCTCGATCCGGACGTCGGGGCGCAGAACACCAACTACATCTACTACTTCACCCCCAATTCCGCCTCCGAGCCGCTCCTCGACGAGTACTACTTCAACCTGCTCAACGACGGCGGCATGATGGTGGACGATGCGGTTTACGGCCGCCTCGAGTGGATCGAGCGCACCGCGGAGACGATCATCTTCTCCGATACCTGGACCGCGGTGAAAGCGCGGTAGCCGCCCAATCGATCAAGCAAAGGGAGCGGCTCCCCGGCGGGGAGCCGCTCCCCTACAAGGCCTTATGGATACCCAACCTTCCCTCAACCTGCTTTCTTCTGTCTGGACCCATTTGACGGAGATCCAACCGTCGCGGGCAGAAGGCATTTATATTTTCGACCAGGACGGCCGGCGGCATCTCGATTTCACCTCGGGCATCGGCGTCGTCAACACCGGCCACAGCCATCCCCGGGTCGTCCAGGCGATCCAGGAGCAGGCGGCCAACATGATCTTCGCCCAGATGAACATCGTCGTCTCGCCCACCACCGTTCGCCTGGCGGAAAAGCTCAACGAGGTAACCCCACCCTCGATCGACCAGTTCTTCTTTTCGAACAGCGGGGCGGAGGCGACCGAGGCCTGCGTCAAGCTGGCGCGCATGGCCACCGGCCGGCGCAATCTCATCGTCTTCCAGGGCAGCTTTCACGGCCGGACCCACCAGACGATGGCCATGACCACCTCCAAGACGATTTACCGCATCAACTACCAGCCGCTGCCGGGTGGGGTTTTTGTCGCCCCGTATCCGTACAGCTACTTCTACGGATGGGACGAGGCGCAGACGACCGCCTTCTGCCTCCACCAGCTGGAGCACCTGCTGAAAAGCCAGACGGCGCCGGATGAAACAGCCGCCGTCGTCATCGAACCCCTGCTCGGCGAGGGGGGCTACGTTCCCGCCCCGGTCGAGTTTTTACAGGGGGTCCGGCAGATCTGCGACCAATACGGCATCTTAATGGCGCTCGACGAGGTGCAGTCCGGCTTCGGCCGCACCGGCCGCTTTTTCTGCTTCGAATACGCCGGCATCGAGCCGGATATCATCGTCATGGCCAAGGGGCTCGGCAGCGGCATGCCGATTTCCGGCATCGCCTCCCGCCGGGATCTCATGGCGCACTGGAAGCCGGGCACGCATGGCGGCACCTACGGCGGCGGCAGCGCCGTTGCCTCGGCGGCCGCCTGCGCCACCATCGACGTGATCCGAGAAGAAAAACTGGTGGAAAACGCCGCAGCCCGCGGGAAACAGCTGCAGCAGGGGCTGCGCGACCTGCAGGCCGAATATCCGGTCATCGGCGACGTCCGCGGCCTCGGGCTGATGGTCGGCACAGAGTTCACGACGGCCGACGGCCGGCCGGATCCGGAAACGACCGCCCGCGTCGCCCGGGCCTGTATCGAGCGCAGCCTTCTTCTTCTGACCTGCGGCACCAGCGGCAACGTCATCCGCTGGATCCCGCCGCTGGTCGTCACCGCCGCCCAGATCGACGAGGCCCTCGGCATCTTCAACGAAGCCCTGGCCGCCACCTGACCGGCGGCCGGCTATACCGAACCCTTTTCACTTTCAACTTTCAACTTTCAACTTTCAACTTTCGACTTTCGACTTTCGACTTTTCACTTTCATCTTTCCACTCATGACTCCCCAACGCATCGCCGTCATCCAGACCCACTGGCCGGGCAGCCGGCAGCAGATGGTTGAAACCTATCGCGAGCTCGTCCGCCGGGCGGCCGCCGGTGGGGCGCAGATCGTCTGTCTGCAGGAATTCACCCTGTCGCCGTATTTCGCCAGCGTGATCGACCGGGACAACTTCCGCTGGGCCGAGCCGCTGCGCGGCGGGGAATCGGACCGGGTGTTCGGCCGGCTGGCGGCCGACAACGAGGTGTTTCTCATCGGCAGCCTGTTCGAGAAAGGGGACGACGGCCGCTTCTGGGACACGGCCACGATCCACAATCCCGCCGGCGAGCTGGCCGGCTTCACCCGCAAGGTCCACATTCCCCAGGGTGAGGGGTACCACGAAGACCATTATTTCGGCGGCAGCGACCGCTTCCCGGTGCACGACATCGGGGGGGTGGCCACGGCCGTGCCCACCTGCTACGACCAGTGGTTCCCGGAAATGTCCCGCATCTGCGCCCTGAACGGGGCAGATTTTATCTTTTATCCGACCGCCATCGGTTCCGAACCGACCAATCCGGAAGTGGACACGCGCGACGCCTGGCAGATGGTCATGCGCGGGCAGGCCATCGCCAACGGCGTCTACATCGCCGCCGCCAACCGGGTCGGCACTGAGGGGGTCACGTTTTACGGCAGCAGTTTTATCTGCGACCCGACCGGCCGGATGGTGGCCGAAGCCGGGCGCGATGAAACCGAGGTGATCTTCGCCGATCTCGACCCGGCCCTGCTGGCCGAATGGCGGCGGCTGTTTCCCCTCCTGCGCCAGCGCCGGCCCGAGGTCTACGGCCGGCTCGTCCAGACGCAATCCTGACCCATTTTTCGGTCAACGGCCGGTGGACCATCCGGCAACAGGAACACTATGGCTCGACTGCCCAAATCGAACCGGCCGCCGCAGATCGGCTGGGAAAAAGAAACCCCCGTTCCGGACGGCACCCGGTTCACCGACTACCTGTGGACCCGGGGTGGGGACCTCTACTACGAGCATCTCAACCTGGGGGCGCTCGTCCGCTCCGGCCGCTACCGCAGCCCCCTGGAGATCGTCTATCTGCCTCAGATCCGCCGGCAGATCGACCGCCTCCGGCAGAGCTTCACCCGGGGAATCGCCGAGCTGGGGTATCCCGGCCGCTTCGAATACGCCTACGCTTCCAAGGCGAACGCCGCCGAGGAGGTCGTGCGCACCATCATGGATACGCCGGCTCACTACGAGATGTCCTCGGCAACTGATATCGACATCGCCCGCCTGATGAAGCGCAGCGGCCGGCTGGCCGATGATAAAATGGTGCTCTGCAACGGCTTCAAACTGCCCGGCAGCAGCTATTCACAGCAGATCCTGGCTTTCAAAGCGGAGCACGACCGGCTGATTCCCATCCTGGAAAACCCGGTCGAGCTGGAGCCGCTGGCCGCCTCCGGGCTGCCGTTCGAGGTCGGCCTGCGGCAGAAGAGCTACGGGTCGGCCCGGGACCTGGCCGAACTCGATCAGGTCAACTCCCGCTTTGGCATGCCGACGGCCGACCTGGAAGCCTGCGCCCGGCAGGTGGCGGCCGCCTCCAACCTTTCCTTCAAGATGCTGCACGCAATGGCCGGCAGCCAGATCACCGATCCACTCGATTTCGTCGGCCGGCTGGTTCCGTCAATGGAGCTCTTCGCCCGGCTGCGCCGGGAGCACCCGACCCTGTCGATCTTCAATTTTGGCGGTGGGGTGCCGGTCGGGATGACCCTCGATTTTCAGTTCGACTACGACCGCTTTGCCCGGGAGCTTCTGCGCATGGCGGCCGAGGTATGCGGCCGGCACGGCGTCCCGGTCCCGGATGTGATGGGGGAAATGGGGCGGTACACCGTCTCCGAACATGGGGCGCACCTCTTTAAAATCGTCGCCACGAAGGAGAACGGCTCGAGCTATCCCTGGTACATTATCGACGGCTCGATCATGTCGTCGTTTCCCGACAGCTGGGCGC
This sequence comes from Promineifilaceae bacterium (SeqCode), assembly GCA_041568735.1. Classification (GTDB taxonomy): domain Bacteria; phylum Chloroflexota; class Anaerolineae; order Promineifilales; family Promineifilaceae; genus WTJY01. The sequence continues at coordinate 1,696 of JBFFZG010000086.1, read as the reverse complement.
TCGGAGAGCTGTTTATCGTCCTGCCGCTGACCCATCTCGACCGGCCGTTCCGCCGCGTCCAGCTCGGCGGCCTGACCTGCGACAGCGACGACATGTACCCGCGCAATCCGGAGGACGCCAACCTCTTTTTACCCGTCGACACCGACGGGCTGACGATCGGCTTTTTCAGCGTCGGCGCCTACCAGGAGATGCTGGGCGGCGTCGGCGGCACGAAGCACTGCGCCATCCCCGAAGCCGACGAGCTGATCATCGATCGGAACGGGCAGGGGGAGCTGGTGATCGAGCTGGTCGAAGGGCAGGATCAGGGCCGGGTGCTGCGCAATCTGGGGTATCGGGTTTAAGAACGGGGAACGGGGAACGGGAAACGGGAAACGGGAAAAGTGGAAAGTGGAAAGTGGAAAGAAGAAAGTGGAAAGTGGCTGATGAATGGGAGAAAACGATGAGCGTGATGAACGTGGAAGCGGCTGAAAAATCGATCCGGCTCGTGACGGAGATTCCGGGGCCAAAGAGCCGGGCGATCGTGGCCCGGCGGGAGGCGGCCACGCCGCAGGGAGCGGCCAAGCTGACCCAGGTCGCCGTGGCCGAGGCCCGCGGGGCGGTGGTCGTCGACGTGGACGGCAATCACCTGCTCGATTTTGCCGGTGGGATCGGGGTACTGGCGGCCGGCCACTGCCCACCGGCGGTGGTCGAGGCGGTCAAAAACCAGGCTGACCGGCTGCTTCACATGTGCGCCATCGTGGCCAGCTACGAGCCGCTGGTAGAGGCGGCCGAGCTGCTCAACGCCGTCACGCCGGGGGACCATCCCAAGAAAACCGTGTTCATGAACAGCGGCGCGGAGGCGGTTGAAACGGCCGTCAAAATCGCCCGCGCCCATACGAAGCGGGCCGGCATCATCGTCTTCGAAGGGGCGTACCACGGCCGGACGAACATGACGATGAGCATGACCAGCAAGTACGCCCTGTTCAAGAAAGGGTTCGGCCCGTTCGCCACCGAAGTCTACCGGCTGCCGTTTCCCAATATCTACCGCCGGCCGGCGCCGATGAGCCCGGACCAATACGTCGACTTCTGCATCGACCAGCTCAACAACGCCCTGATCGCCCAGATCGATCCCCACTACGTCGCCTGCATCGTCATCGAACCGGTGCAGGGGGAAGGGGGTTTCATTCCGACCCCGACCCGCTTCCTGCAGCGCATCCGCGAGATCTGCGACCAGACCGGCATCGTCCTGATCGCCGACGAGATCCAGTGCGGCTTCGGCCGGACCGGCAAACTGTTCGCCTGCGAGCACTACGGCATCGTGCCCGATCTGATCACCACGGCCAAGTCGCTGGGGGCCGGTCTGCCGATTTCAGCCGTCACCGGCCGGGCGGACATGATGGACGCCCCCCATCCCGGCGGGCTCGGCGGCACCTACAGCGCCAACCCGCTCGCCTGCGTGGCGGCCATCGAGGCGATCCGGCTGATCAACACCCCGGATTTCCTCGACCGGGCCGCGGCCATCGGCCGGCGCCTGCGCGACCATCTCGAAGCGCTCCAGAAGGCCCACCCCCATGTCATCGGCGACGTGCGCGGGCTTGGCCCCATGCTGGTCATGGAGCTCGTCAAAGACCCGGTCACTAAAGAACCGGACAGCGAGCTGCCCGTCAAACTGACGGCCGCCGCTCTGCAGCGCGGCCTGATCACCATCCGCGCCGGC
>JBFFZG010000085.1:0-15988 GCA_041568735.1 Promineifilaceae bacterium (SeqCode) | reverse complement strand
GGGGCCGGTGATGAGGGAGGGGATCAGGCCGATGGCCAGCCAGAGCAGGGTGAAGGCGGCCGCCGGCCGGCGCCAGCGGCGCAGACAGGTGAGCAGCCCGATCAGGGCCAGCAGGGCGGTTATGGGGCCGAAGACCGGACGGCCGGGAATGTTATAGGCCAGGAAGCGGTCGCCGAAACCCGGCCAGAAGAAGGCCGCCAGCGCCTGCCAGCCGTTGCGCCAGACCGGGGCCAGGTTGCCGTCCAGCGCCTGGCGCACCGGCCCTTCGAGCATCTGCAGCCGGGTTTCCGCTTCGGGGTAGAAATCGAGATAGACGAACATCGGCACGACCAGCAGGCCGGCCAGGATCAGGCCGGCCAGCGCCGGCCGCCAGAGCCGCCGGGCCAGCGGGCGGTCGATCGCAAAGAGCAGCGGCACAAAAAGGGCGAAGGCGAGCCAGAGCACGCGGGAGGCGAGATAAATGTAGAAGGTCGCCCCCAGGAAAAGGCCGAAGCCGGCGGCCTCTCCCCAGCGGATCGGCCGGTTCGGCTGCCGGGCCGCCCGGATCAGCCGCCAGAAAAACCAGGCGGCCAGCAGCGTGAAAAACGGCAGGAGGGTGGCCCGCAGGGCCATCCGGCTGGCGACCAGCGGCCAGTAGGCGACGGCGATCAGACCGGCGGTCAGGAAGGCGGTGCGCCGGTCAAAGGCGGCGCCGGCCCAGGCGTAGACGGCGGCGATGGTCAGCAGGCCGAAAAAGAGGCCAACCAAACGCAGGGCGAAGGGGTTTTCTCCCAGGGCGGCCATGCTGCCGGCAACGGCGTAGCTGTAGAGCGGCTCGCTGCCGTAGTTCAGGGGGTAGTACAGGCGCAGATCCCCGTCGAGGATGCTCATCCCTTCCCGGCCGTGGTTGGCTTCGTCGTGGGTCAGGCCGGGCGGGACGCTGTCAAGCTGCCAGGCGCGCAAGCCGCAGGCAACGAGAAGGATGATCAGGATGGGAAGGCGGCGGCGAAGGCGGGGCGGTCGCAAAGTCAATCCTTCAGCGGGGCGCCAGGCTGGGAGACCGCCGGCGGGAAGCGCTCAACGGCTCTTTTCCGCCACGGCGAACACTTCGCGCTCGAAAAACCAGCGAAACGGGGGCACGTCGAAAGCCAACCGGCGAAAAGCGGCCATGATCCAGCTTTCCTGCCGGTTCTGCGGCGGGGAATCGAGCCAGACCTTTCCGCGGAAGCCTGCCTGGCGCAGGGCCCGGTGCATACTGCGCAGATCCTGCTCGTTGACGTGGACATCCTGATTGACCGGCGTGATGGCGCGGGGGTCTTTCGGGTAGCCGGCCCCCTGGCCCATCAGGGTGCGGACCAGGCGCACGAGCGGGTAGGCGTAGGTGTCGTACCAGCGGTTAGGGGCGGTGTGGATGATAAACCGGCCGTCGTCGGCCAAAACCCGGCGAATGTCCAGCATCGCCTCGTGCAGCTCCCAGGGGTGGAGATGCTCGACCACATCGAACATGAGCACCCGGTCAAAAAAGCCATCCGGGAAGGGGAGCCGCTTGGCGTCGGACAGGCAGACGCCGGCCCGTGCCTCCCGGGCTTCCCCGCTGAGACCCCGTTTTTCGGCATCGACGACCACCCGACTCATGCGCACCGCCGCTTCGGCATAGTCAATGCCGTAGGCTTCCACGCCCAGGCGCATGCAGTGGCGCAGGATTTCACCCCGGCCGCAGCCGACGTCGAGGACCCGCATGCCCGGGGTCACTTCGGCCACTTTAAAGGCATCGTTCAGACGGCGGGAAAGGTGCTTTCCCTCCGATTCGATAAATTCTTCATACCCCTCACAGGCGGTCAGGAAATATTCCTCGGTGTAGAGGGTTGAAGGGAGCGGTTTGGGTCTGGTTTCAGGATCGGTCATTGTCGGCCCGGATTATAGCAAAAAAACAGGGGGGATGAACGGGGGTGGTCGGCCGCTAATCGGGATCAGATGATGAAATGGGTAAATTCATGCGACGGTCTGATATTCCCCCCGTATATTGAATTAAACAGCTTCCCTTTCCGCTTCAGCTGCGCCGGTGAATCGGCGCCAACGGCGAGCGCACGCGGCCGCGGCCGTATGGCGTGCGGGGCGGGAGGAAGTTCAACTCTTGAACCTGGATTGATTCACATGGCACAGCGAGCGTTTTTTGAAGGATTGGTGGTCGACGAGCGGAACCGGCCGGTCGACGTCCGCTTCATCGGGGACGAAGCCCACTACGTCGTCGACGACGACGGGTTCTTACGCCACATCGAGGCGGAGCGGGTCGACCGCCAGGTGCTCGGCATTTTTATCGCCCAGCTGCGGGAGCACAAAGATTTAGCCGTCGACCAGGCGCTGAACTTTTTGGGCAAAGACGATCTGTTCACCAAAGCGGCCCTGGACGCCTCGATCGACAACGTCGATATCGACCAGATCATCGGCCAGGGCGTCCCCGACCAGGCCCGCAATATGATGGGCCTGATGGGCTTTCGCATTGTCATCAATGTGCACGGGGAAATCGTCGATCTGCGCCAGCCGGAAATCGCCGACGACGACCTGGACTGAGGCCCGGCCGGCCGTTCCCGCATGCCGCAGCGGTTCAGTAAGCGCCCCGGCCGAAGAGGGCGAAGGGAATCGTCTGGAAAATGATGCGCAGGTCGAGCGCGAGCGACCAGTTTTCGATGTAGTAGATATCGAGCAGGCACTGCTCGTCAAAGGTCAGGTCTGATCGACCGCTGACCTGCCACAGGCCGGTGATCCCGCCCAACACCGACAGCCGCTGGCGGTGCCACGGCTGGTACCGCTCCACTTCCTCTTTGAGCGGCGGCCGCGGACCCACGAGACTCATCTCCCCTTTCAAAACATTCAACAGCTGCGGCAGCTCGTCGAGGCTGAGCCGTCGAATCAGCCGGCCGACTCGGGTCAGACGGGGATCGTCCTTGATCTTAAAAATCGGCCCATCCGCCTCGTTCAGCTGGGCCAGGGCGCTTTTTTGGCTTTCCGCATCGACGACCATCGAGCGGAATTTCACCATCTGGAACGGTTTACCATCCCGGCCGACCCGCTCGGCCACGTAAAACACGGGGCCGCCGCCGCCGCCGAGTTTGATGGCCGCGGCGATGACCGCGCCGATCACCAGGGCTGGAACGGCCAGGAGAACGACCAGAGTCAGGTCGAGAATCCGCTTGAGAAAGACATCGAGCGCGCTGAACCCTTCATCCCGGATGCCCAGCGTGGGTATACCGGCCATGTTGGTCGATTCCACTCGATTGAGGCTGAGCTGAAACATATCCGGGGCGACCTGGACCGGGATTTCGTACCGCCGGCAGATGGTCACGAGCCGCATGACCTCGGGGTGGCGGTCGGCCGGCAGGGCGATAAAGACTGTGTGCAGCTCCGGATGGTCTTCGAGCACGGCCGCCAGGTTGGCGTAGTGACCCAGGTCGGGAATGCGCCGGCTGATCGTGGCCAGGTCCTCTTCGCCCCCATTGTGCATGTAGCCCAGTGGAAGAAAGCCGAGATCCGGCCGGGCCAGGAGGGTGCGAATCAGGCTGCGGCCGGTTTCCCCCGAGCCAATAATCAGGACCGGATCGGTCCACCATCCCCTGGCGTAAAAATAAAAGAGAAACCAGCGCCGCACCAGCCGGGCCACCGCCAGGAAAAAGACGATAAAGAGCGGGACGAGCGCCCAGAAAAAGCGGGAGAAAGCCGGCGGAAATACGACAAACACGTAGATGATGATCAATGCCATGCCCAGGGCAGTGGCGTTGATCACCCGGCCGACCTCATCGATCCAGAACTCCCCCCGCCGCCGCCGCCAGACTTTCTGCCGCCAGAACGTGAACAGCAGCAGGCCGTTTAAAAGAAGCTGCTGTAAGCCGTAATCGCTCAAACTGTGGTAGGTTAAAATCGGCTGGGGAAACTGCAGGTCATACCGGACCCGATGGGCGAACACAAAGGCCAGGTTGATCAGAAGCAGATCAACCAGGAAGGTGATTAAGCGGATGGGACTCGCGTTCTGGCGCATCAGTCAGTGGTCGGAATTCGGCGTCCAAAAATCAGCTGCAGGTATCCACCGTTCGGCCTGTCTCAGGCATGATTCGGGCTGGAAAAAATCCCCTCCTCACCCAGCCTGAACAGAATACGGAAACCTTCATCGCAGCCCTTTCAACTTTCTTCTTTCAACTTTCTACTTTTAACTTCCCCCACCGCCCGGCGATAACAGTCCGCCGTGCGCGCGCCGGCTTCCTGCCAGCTAAATCGGCGGGCCTGCGGCGGGCCGAGCGTGCGCATTTTAGCCGCTTGATCGGGGTTGTTCAATACGTGCGCCATGCAGCCAGCCAGACCGGGCACATCCAGGGGATCGAAAAGCAGGGCCGCTGGCCCGGCCGCTTCCGGCATGGCCGAGGTATTGGAGGCTACCACCGGCGCGCCGCAGGCCAGCGCCTGGACGATCGGCATGCCGAACCCCTCGTACAGCGATGGGCAGGCGAACAGGGCCGCACCGTGATACCAGAACGGCAGCTCGTCATCCGGGACATACCCGGGCAGGTCGACCCGACCGGTCAGCCCGAGCGCCGATATCCTGGCCTCGATCTCTTCAAAGAACCAGCCCCGGCCGCCGATCAGCACCAGGTGCAGCTCCGGCGCGTCCAGCAGGGCGAAGGCTTCGAGCAGGCGCAGCAGATTTTTGCGCGGCTGAAGCGTGCCGACGTGGAGAACGTACCGCTCCGGGACATCCGCGCGGTATCGAAAAGCGGCCATCGCCGCGGCCTCCGGCGGCCGGAAGCGCGCATCAAGCCCCGGGTAGATGACGTCGATCTTCTCGGCCGGCACGCCGAAATGGCGCTGAATGTCCGCCTTTCCCGAGTGGGAAATGGCGATGACGCGACGGGCGTCCCGGCAGGAACGGCGGGTCTGGCCGGCCAGGTAGCGGCGCTGCAGCCGGGGGAAGGCTTCCGGATAGTGGAGAAAGCTGAGGTCGTAGACGGTGACGACGGCCGGAATCCGGCTCAACACCGGGGTGACAAAAGCCATACTGTGCAGCAGGTCGACGCCGGCCCGACGGGCGGCCGGGGGCCAGGCCAGCTGCTCCCAGAGAATGCGCGCCGGCGGCCGTTCGGTCGGCCAGCGGCTCCGGACAACCGCCAGCGGCAGCGCCCGGATGTCCTCCGGGGGATCGCCGCTGAACACGGTGTAGCGCAGACCGCTCTCGACCGGCAGGTGGCGCAGTACTTCGGCGATGTACTGGTGAATGCCGGCCCGGCGGTAGCCCGCTTTACGCGAGAGCAGGTGGGCGTTGATACCGACGTGAATCATGGGCAGGGATTGTAACAGGGGGGCGGGATGTTGGTTAGCCGTTTTTACCCGGAACGAATTCGGATCCCGGCGGCTACCCGTACGCCAGGCTTTCCTGAACGCTGACTCGGGTGGCGCCGCGCGCCGGTAAGATGGCCGCCAGGGCGGCGATCAAAAGGACGAGCACGAGCCAGAAAAAGACGGCCCCGTAGCTAAAAGCGAATTCGAGCCGGGTCTGCAGCATGATCTCCCCCAGCGTGGCGGCCATCGGCCGGGCCAGCAAGACGGCCAGCGGCACCGATACCAGCCAGCTCAGCGCCCCCTGGACCATCCCTTCCATCACGTACATGCCCATGATCGTGCGGGACTCGGCCCCGACGGCGCGCAGCACGCCGATTTCCCGCGTCCGCTCCACCACGCCGATCGAGAGGGCGCCGGCCAGTCCCACGCCGCCGACCACGCCCATGACAACCGCCAGGCCGAACAGCATCTGGGTCACGATGCTGAACTGTTCGTAGGCGTAGGAGCGCTCTTCGTGAATGGTGCGGGTCAAAAACATCGAGACGGGGATGCTGCGGGCTTCGAACTGCCCGCGCAGCTCTCGTTTGACCGCGTCGGTCACGGCCGGCGTGGGCGGGTCAACGGTCAGCAGGAGATGGGTGCTTCGGTTGATTTTCTTGGTGACGGCCACCACCGCGGCTTCCGGGGCGTAGATCGGATCGGTCGTGTAGGGCTCGGCGGCGATCGCCTGGTAGATGCCGATCACCTCCCACTCTCCCTCCCCCAGCTCCCCCAGGTCGATGCGCAGCCGGTCGCCGAGGGAGAGCCCGTTGAGCTCGGCCGTGTCCTGGCTGATCACCGCCACCGCCCCCCGATCATCCGCGGCCAGCCAGCGGCCGGCGATGACGTTCGGCCGGTACATCTCGCTGCCGGCCGGGACCCCGAAGAGCTCCGCGCCCAGGCCGGCCGTGTCCCGGACCTCGACCCCCTCCCGGAAGACCGTCCCGGTGACGGTGAGCCAGCCCTCCGCCCGGGTTACCGCCGGCAGATCGAGCGCCAGGTTGGCCAGCTCGTCTTCCCGCTCCGGCCGGGGAAATACGAAGCGGATGTCGTAGGCCCGGCGGGCCAGCTCCCGCTCCAGGGTGACGGTTACCGAATTCGACAGGGTCAGGACGAGGATAAAAAAGGTGCCGGCCGTGATCAGCACCGCCTGCGTCAGGAGGAGCCGCCCCTTGCGCCGGAAGGTATTGCCCAGGGCAATGGCATAGGGAGACGAAAGGAAGCGCATCCCGATCCGCTCGACCAGCCGATCGACCCGGCTGAAGCCAAAATCTCCCCCCAGCCCGTAAGTGCCGATCGCTTCGCGGACCGAAATCGTCGCCCCCTGCAGGACCGGCCACAGGGCGGCCAGCAGCGGCGCGGCCAGGGCGGCCAGCAGCTGGTATAGCACCGCCCGCGGGGAATAGGTGAAGACCTCGTAGTCGATATTAAAGATATTGAGAAGCCAGCGGCTGCCGGTGTAGGCGGTCACAACCCCCAGCGGCAGGGCGATGAGGGCGGCCAGCAGCCCATAGAAAAAGACGCCGGCCAGGTAGACCCGTGAAATCAGCCCGGATGTCCCCCCGATCGCCTTGAGCACCCCGATCTGATCAGTTTGCTGGGTAATCACGGCCGTCATCGTGTTAATCACCAGGATCACGCTGGCCAGCAGCGAAACGACTGCCAGCACGCGCAAAACATAGGTAACCCCGAGGACAAACGGCCGTCCCCAGTGCTCCTCCGGCTCCTGCAGGATGCCGAAGGCGACTCCCACCCCCTGTTTGGCCAGGTGGTCTTTAATCGCCACCAGCCGGTCGCGGGCGTAATCCACGCTGTACGGTTCGACTTCGACCAGGAGCTGCGCGAAGCGGCCGGGGGGGATGCCCATGCGGGCCATGATCGCCTCGCCGACCATGATATAGGTGTCCCCGCCGAATTCCGGGGGGGGAACAAAGGGGTGGCGGATTTTGCCGGTTATCTCAAACGGCCGATCGGTTCCGTCCAGTTCGAGAATGATCTGGTCGCCGATGTCGATGCCGAAGGCGTTGGCCGAGAGCCGTTCGACAGCCACGTTGTTTCCGGCCGGCCAGTCGCCTTCCAGCAGGGTCAGGTAGTCGTAGCGCTGGGCCTCGTAATCGTCGCGCATGACCAGGGTGGCCGCCTCCCAGGGGCCGTCCGGGGCTGTCCGGTAGCGGCCGGCGACGAGGTTGATCGGCTCCACGCCGGCGATCCCCTCCAGTCGGGTGAGGGACTCGGCCGTCTCCCGGTCGATGCGCACCCGCAGAATGACGTTGATGTGGGATGGATTGGTAGCCCGGTGGGAGGCGTCCATCGAGCTGAGCATCTGGTCGACCATGCCGAAAATGGTGCCGATGGCGAAAACCCCGGCGGCGATGCTCAGTACGGCCAGGCCGGTTCGGGTCTTGCGGCGCCACAGGTCGAACCAGACTTTAGTCCAGATGACGCTCATGGGAACAGCGGGGTGGGGGTGGGCTCCGATCGGGCGGCCGATTGGCCGTTGCCGGCGGCCGGCACCCCTGGCCCTTCGTCTCGGGCAATCAAGCCATCGCGAATCTCGATCTGGCGCGGAATACGGGACGCCAGCGAGCGGCTGTGGGTCACCATAATCAGGGTCTTTCCGGCCGCGACCTGCCGTTCGAAAAGGTCGAAGACAACCTTTTCGGTTTTGGAATCGAGATTGCCCGTCGGTTCATCAGCCACCAGCAGGGGTGGGTCATTGGCTAGGGCCCGGGCGATCGCCCCGCGCTGCTGCTGCCCTCCGGAAACCATGCTGGGCAGCTTGTGGGCCTGGTCGGCCAGCGCGACAATCTCGAGCAAGTGCATCGCCCGCTCGTGCCGCTCCCGGGGTGTTCCCCGGCGGGCCAGGTCCATCGGCAAAATGACGTTCTGAAGCAGGCTCAGCGCGGGCAGCATCTGAAAAAACTGAAAAATGATGCCGATATGCTCGCCCCGCCAGCGAGCCAGGGCATTTTCGCTCATGCGGTGAATCGGCTGGCCGGTGACGATCACTTCTCCCGAGGTGGGATGATCGATGCCGGTGATCATGTTGAGCAGCGTCGATTTCCCATTGCCGGATGGGCCGACAATGCAGACGAACTCACCGGCGACAATTTCAAAGCTGATGCCGTTGAGGACCGTAATCGTTTCATCCCCGACAGTAAAGTTCTTGACGACCTGCCGCACTTCGACGATCGGGGGGGATGGCGAAGGATGGTGCACCATGAGCATGGGTTGAATGAACGGGAAAAGACCGGCGCTGATACCCGCCGGTTAACCTTTCACCTGTTAGATTAGTGACTTTTTATCAGATTTGTGCAAGCTTTCACAAACGGCAAAGAGGGAAGGATCCGCGGCTGAAGTGCGGGGCGCATTGAGGGATCCCCCCCTCCCCTCCCGAGCGAACCCGGGAGTCGGTATCGGTCGCCTGACCATCATGTGAGCAAGACGCACGACCCGATAACCTGAGAAAAGTTTAATTCATCCCCTCTTTCCGCTCAATGGGTAATGCGTCATGGCCTTTAAGGACCGCGGACTTTAGGGGGACCGGACTGCAGGTCCAGAGAGGGGGCCGGCGGCTCCCCTCACTCGAGACCCATGATGTAGAAGTAGTGGGCCTGGCCCCCGGACTGGACTTCGATCTCGAGGTCGGGATAGTGCTCGCTGATCTGGTCGGCCATGGCCGCCGCCTCTTCCGGGCTGACATCCGCTCCGTGGTAGAGGGTGAGGATTTCTTTGTCGTCGATATCTTCGATGGCCGCCAGGGCCGCCTCGACGACTTCTGCCAGGTCGAGACCGGCGGCGACCAGGTCGCCGCCCACCATGGCGATGAAATTACCTTCCTCGACCGCCACGCCGTTCAGCTCGACACTGCGCGTGGCTTTGGTCACCTGCACGGTCAGGACATCGCCAACCAGATCCTGCATGGCGTTGACCACGTCTTCGAGGCTGCCCGTCGGGTTGAGGGCCAGCATGGCGCCGATCCCTTCCGGTACGGTGCGGGTCGGTACGACGGTCACCGTTTTGTGATCGGCCAATCCGCGGGCCGCTTCACAGGCGAGCTGAATATTCTTGTTGTTGGGCAGAAGGATGATTTTGTCCGTGGCCACCGACTCGATCGCGGCCAGGATCTCTTCGGTGCTGGGGTTGTTGGTCTGCCCGCCGGGGACGACGGCCGCCGCGCCGAGATCCTTGAAGAGGCGGGTGAACCCCTCGCCTGGCGAAACGGCCACGACCGCGATATGGCCGGCTTCGATCTGCATCTCCTGGATCCGGCTCTGCACCGAAACCCCGATCGGGGCGGCCGAGGCATCGGTGTGCACGTGGCCGGTGGTGATGATGTCCTCCATCTGCATCTGCATATTTTCGATGACGACGTCGGTCAGCTCCCCGAGGCTGATCCCGTATGAAATCGGCCGGCCGGGATCCTCGACGTGGACGTGAACCTTGATCGTCTGGTCATCGCCGACGACGACGGTCGAATCGCCCATGGCATCGATCGTGCTGCGGACCTCTTCCACGTTGAGATTCCGGCCGATCAGGATGAACTGGACGTCGTAGTGGTTTTCCAGCAAACCGCCTTCCGGAGCGGCCAGCTGCTGGGCCAGCACGGCCGGCTCGGGGGCGGCAGCCGGCGCTGTTTCGTCAATTTCCGGGAGTTCATCCATCATCATGCGATACATGCCCTCAAAGACGTAGACGAGCCCCTGCCCGCCGGAATCGACGACGCCGGCCTGTTTCAATATCGGCAGCAGGTCCGGGGTTTTTTCCAGGGATTGCCGGGCGCGGGTCAGCGTGCGGCGGAAGACGAAGCGGATGTCCTGGCTCTTGCCGGCCGCATCCCGGGCTTCCTCCGCGCTTTCGCGAATGACGGTCAGAATCGTCCCTTCGACGGGCTTCATGACGCCGCCGTAGGCCGTATCGACCGCTTTTTTCAGCGCCTCGGCCAGATCCTGGGCGTCGAATTCGGCCTTTTCTTCCAGGGACTGGGACAGCCCGCGCCAGATCTGGCTCAGAATCACGCCGGAGTTGCCCCGCGCTCCCATCAAGGCCCCGCGCGCGAACGCCTTCGACATGCGGCCGGCATGGGCTTCGCCGCTGTCCTGGATCGCCCGCCAGGCCGAGCGCATCGTCAGCAGCATGTTGGTGCCGGTATCCCCGTCGGGCACGGGAAAGACGTTCAGCGCATTGACTTCGTGCTGGTGCTTTTCCAGCCAGAACAAACCCGCACGGGCTAACTCGCGAAAGCGGGGTCCGTTGCAGGTCAACCAGGAGCCGGCGGTCGAATTCGTCACATGAATCTCCTACAGTGGATGGTTTGGGCGGAGGGAGAGGGGGAAGGTTTAAGTGAAAAGTTTAAAGTGAAAAGTTTAAAGTGAAAAGTGAACAGGGCCTGGCGCAGGAGTTAATTGCCCCTGGACTTTTTCCTTTTCCCTTCTGATCCGTGACCTGAGAATCCGCCTCTCAAGCAACACCTGTTTCCTGTTTCCTGTTCCCCGTTCCCTGTTCCCTGTTCCCTATCACCTATTTACTGCTTCCTGTTCACCCTTCCCCGTCACTCGCCCTCAGGTGCGCTGCGCAGTCCCTGGACATACACATTGACCGCCCTGACATCGCGGCCGACCGCTTTTTCGACGTGGAATTTAACTGTGTTTTGGATCGATTCGGCGACGGCGCGAATGCGAATGCCATATTCGACAATGACGTAAATATCGATGGTGATCCCATCGTCGTTCATATGTATCTCAATCCCACGGTGCGGATCCCGGGTCAGCAGCTGGGCGATGCCGTCGACAAAGCCTTTGGTGGCCATGCCGACCACTCCGTAGCACTGATCGACCGCCTGGCTGGCGATCGTGGCGACGGCCGTGGGGGAAATATCGATCTGTCCGAATGATCCGTCTCGAACGGACATGGGGTTCTCCTTGAGCCTAAAACAGCCTGAAAGACCTTTGATTATAAGGTGTCTCGGCCTGTGTGAAAAGTCCGGTCCTGTTCCCGGCCGCCCTTAAACCAGCGGCTGCCAGGCGAGGCGGCCCATCAGGGCCTGCCACTCGTCGTCGGGCTCGGCCGTGATGGCCAGCTCCCGGCCGGTAGCCGGGTGGCTGAAACGGATCGAGCGGGCCAGCAGCAGGAGCCGCCGGCTGTCGAAGGTCTCCCGGAAAAAGCGGTTGTGGGCCCCGTCCCCGTAGCGGGCGTCGCCGACGATTGGGTGGGCGATGTGGGCGAGATGGCGGCGGATCTGGTGGGTGCGCCCCGTCTCGGGATAAATCTCGGCGAGGGAATAGCGGGCGGTTGCGTATCGGCCAACCGGATGGGGCAGCTCGGTCGTGGCCAGCAGCCGGAAGCGGGTCAGCGCCGGCCGCGGCTCCGGCTCGGGGGCCCCGGCCTGCCGCCGCCGCCGTTCGCGGCGGGACAGGTTGGCTTTTTTGAGCGGGTAATCGATCGTCCCTTCCCGGTCGGTCCAGCCGCGCACGACCGCCAGGTAGGTTTTGGCGATTTCCCGGCCGGTGAAGGCCTCTTTCAGGGCGCGGTTGGTATCCGGATCGAGGGCGAAGAGCAGGACCCCCGCCGTCGGCCGGTCGAGCCGGTGGAGTGGGTAGACGTGGCGGCCGATCTGGTCCCGCACCAGCTGCAGGGCGAAGCGATCGTCCTGCCCGGCGGCGATGCCGGTCCGGTGAACCAGCAGGCCAGCCGGTTTATAAACGGCCACCAGGTAGTGATCTTGATAGAGAATAGAAAGCGTCATCGGATCGAGGCGAACGCGGGTCACCGCGCGGGTAGAAACCGGATTGACCCGGGTTTTAACGAAACTCGGCCGGGCAGGCAACCCGGGAAGTTGATCGATCAACTCCGTACCAATTTTCACGAGGCTGGCCGAGTTGGGTATAATGATTTCGCGGTCGAGAGCCGGGCCGCCTTGAACTGACCAGAAACCCGACCGACAGAGCGCCGGTCCCAGTATTTTGCCAGGAGAAGGATGATGTTCCAGAACCGCGATCACAAATGGGTCTATCTGTTTCAGGAAGGCAGCGCCAAAATGAAGAAACTGCTCGGCGGGAAGGGGGCCAACGTGGCGGAAATGCGCCAGGCGGGGCTGCCGGTCCCACCCGGGTTTACCATCACGACCGAAGCCTGTCTGGGCTACCTGCAGTACGACAGCCAGTTTCCTGAAGGGATGTGGAGCCAGGCCCAGGCGGCCTTGAAGAACATCGAGGAAACATCCGGCAAGCAGTTCGGTGACAGGGACAATCCCCTCCTCGTTTCGGTTCGATCCGGGGCGGCCATCTCCATGCCGGGCATGATGGACACGGTCCTCAATCTCGGCCTGAACGACGAAACGGTTGAGGGGCTGGCCCGCATGAGCGGCGACCGCCGCTTCGCCCTCGACGCCTACCGCCGCTTTATCGCCATGTTCGGCCACATCGTCATGGACGTCGAAACGGAGAAGTTTGAACGGGTCCTGAACCGCTTCAAAGGCCAGACGGCCGGCGGCCGGGACACCGACCTGAACGAAGACCAGCTGGAGGAAATCATCCGCGCCTACAAGACGATCGTCTTCACCGACCAGCACGGCACCGAGTTCCCGCAGGAAACCCACGACCAGCTGCGCATGGCGATATCAGCCGTTTTTGATTCCTGGAACGGCGCCCGGGCCATCGAGTACCGGCGCATCCATCGCATTCCGGACGACCTGGGGACGGCCGTCAATGTGCAGGCGATGGTTTTCGGCAATCTCGGCTGGGACAGCGGCACCGGGGTCTGCTTCACGCGCAATCCGTCGACCGGGGAAAAGAAGGTTTTCGGCGAGTACCTGCTCAATGCCCAGGGCGAGGACGTGGTGGCCGGCACCCGCACCCCCCGCCCGATCGCCGAAATGGCGGGCGAGCTGCCGGTCGTCTACGAGCAGCTGATGGAAGTGACTGCCCGCCTCGAAAAGCACTACGGGGACATGCAGGATATCGAATTTACGATCGAGCGAGGCACGCTCTACATGCTGCAGACCCGCACGGGCAAGCGGACGGGCCCGGCGGCCGTGCGCATCGCGGTGGAGCTGGTCGACGAGGGGGTGCTCAATCCCCAGACGGCTGTCATGAAGGTCGACGCCGCCCAGCTCGACCAGCTGCTCCACCCGATGGTCGATCCGGCCGCGGAAGTGACCGTCCTGGCGGTCGGGCTGCCGGCCAGCCCCGGCGCGGCCACCGGCCGGGTCGAACTCGATCCTGAAGAAGCGGCCCGGCTGGCCGAGGAGGGGGAAAAGGTGATTCTCGTCCGGCAGGAGACCAGCCCGGACGATTTCCGCGGCATGGCCGGCTCCCAGGCGATCCTGACCGCCCGCGGCGGCATGACCTCGCACGCGGCCGTCGTAGCCCGCGGTATGGGCAAACCCTGCGTGGCCGGCGCCGGCGACATTCAAATCGACTACGAGCAGGGCTTCTTCCACGCCGGCGAGCACGAAGTCCGGCGCGGGGACTGGATCACCGTCGACGGTTCGACCGGCAGCATTCTGCTCGGCAAGGTGCCGACCCGCCAGCCGGAGCTGGGCAGCCATTTCGAGAAGCTCATGGGCTGGGCCGACTCATTCCGCCGGCTGGGGGTGCGGGCCAACGCCGACAACGGGCCGGACGCCGCCGCCGCCCGCCGCTTCGGGGCCGAGGGAATCGGCCTCTGCCGGACCGAGCACATGTTTTTTGGGGACGAGCGGCTGGCGCTCATGCGGCAGATGATCCTGGCCGACGATCTGGCCAGCCGCAAGCAGGCGCTCGACCGGCTCCTGCCGATCCAGCGGCAGGATTTCATCGACATTTTTAAGTCGATGGACGGGCTGCCGGTGACCATTCGCCTGCTCGATCCGCCGCTGCATGAATTTCTCCCCAACTACGACGAGCTGCTGCTGGAGCTGGCCCAGCTCAAGCTGACGATGCAGCAGAGCCGCCAGTTCAGCGAAATCGATCACATCCTGCGCCAGGTCTGGGAAAAAGAGCACCTGCTGCATCGGGTCGAGCAGCTGCGCGAGGCCAACCCGATGCTCGGCCATCGCGGCTGCCGGCTGGGACTGGTATTCCCCGAAGTGACCACCATGCAGGCCACGGCGATTTTCCAGGCGGCCTGTGAGGCGGCCGGGCAGGGGGTCGACGTGCGGCCGGAAATCATGATCCCGCTGGTCAGCACGGCGTCCGAGCTGGAAAACCAGCGGCAGGTCGTCGAGGGGGTTGCCCGCGAGGTTCTGGGCAGCTACGGCATGACCCTCCCCTATCTCATCGGCACGATGATCGAGCTGCCGCGCGCCGCCCTGACGGCCGATCAAATCGCCCACCACGCCGACTTTTTCAGTTTCGGCACCAACGACCTGACCCAGACGACCTTCGGCCTGAGCCGGGATGACAGCAGCCGCTTCCTGCCTTTTTATATCAGCCGCAAGTTTTATCCGGATGATCCTTTCCAGGTGCTCGACCAGAGCGGGGTGGGCGAGCTGGTGGAGATCGGCGTTTCCAAGGGGCGCAAAACCAATCCGGGCTTAAAGATCGGCATCTGCGGCGAACACGGCGGGGAGCCGCGCAGCATCGAATTCTGCGATCGGATCGGCCTCAACTACGTCAGCTGCTCCCCGTTCCGGGTGCCCATCGCCCGGCTGGCGGCGGCTCAGGCGGCGCTGCGCCATTCGCAGGATTACATGGCGCAGTTCGTTTTCGGCGACGTCGAAGAGCGCTCCCGCCTCTAAGCCTTCAGGCAGCCGGCTCATTCGGGGGGGTCGAACAGCGGAATCCCGGGTAGGGTGAAGACGAAGCAGCCCCCGCCTTCCGGCGCATCGTCGACCCAGATCCGGCCGTTCTGCGCCTCGACGGCCATCCGGCAGAAAGCCAGGCCAACGCCGGTGCCGCGCACCTGGCCGCCGCCGGAGTCGATGCGCACGAAGCGCTCGAAAATCCGCTCCCTGGCTCCCTTCGGGATGCCCGGTCCGGTATCGATCAGCGTGCAGCGCACGCCGGGCTCATGCCGGTCGTCAACGGGGATTTCCTTCCCCAGAAAGCCGTTGATGCGGCCGCCGCCCGGCGTGAACTTGAGGGCGTTGTCGAGGAGATTGACCAGCATCCGGCGGGTCAGCTCCTCGTCAGCCCAGACGGCCGGCAGGTCCTCTGGATAGGTAAAGGTCAGCTCGATTTCCCGGGCGAAGGCCAGGGGCAGCAGGTCGTAAACCACGCGCCCCACCAGCAGAGGGAGCCGCATCGCCTCGGGATCGGCCACGATCTGGCCGGCGTCCATGCGGGCGATATCCATCAGCGAATCGACCATATCGAGCATATTCAGGGTCAGCCGCCGGCCGCCGCCGGCCATTTCGGCCGCCCCCTCGACACGCCCCTCCTCAACCGATCGCTCCAGCCGGTCAAAGCTGCTCAGGAGGGTCGTGATCGGATTGCGCAGATCGTGCACGACCATGTTGGTGAACTGGGTGCGCCATTCGACCCGCTCCTGCTGCTCGGTGACGTCGCGCAGGACGACCAGCCAGCCGAGCGGCCTGTTGTCCTGCCCCAGCACGGGGGATTCGACCCGCTCGACGTAGCGCACGCCACCTTCGGACTCATCGCCCGGTGAGCCAATCCGCACGATTTCGGAACGGGCGGCCGGCCGCTCTCCCTTCTGCAGCCTG
>JBFFZG010000084.1:0-16173 GCA_041568735.1 Promineifilaceae bacterium (SeqCode) | reverse complement strand
GGGCGGGCGGAGCTGATCTGGCAGATTCTTGGCTCCCAGGAGACCCTGGCGGCTCACCTGGGCTACAAGCCACGCTTTTTCGCCTACCCGAGCGGCCGCTACAACGAAAAAACGTTGAACATCCTGCAGGAGCTGAATTTTTGGGGGGCGGTGACCACCCAGGGCGGGGTGTGGCGCGGCCTGCACGACCGGCTCGAGTGGACCCGCACCCGGGTCAGCTTCCAGCATGAAATTGGCGACCTGGAGAAGGCGCTTATTCCCCGGAACGATTTCCCGACGCCGACCCCTTCGCCGACCCCTTCGTCCTGAGCCGGCGCCGGGGGGGGAACGGGAATCTGCTGCCGCGGCGGGAAAATGGGTGGGCCGTGTTAGAATAGCGTGGATCCGGGTAAGGTTTCTCTTTTTTAATCGTCTACAGGGTCCGGGGGTCGCACCGGCGGCCGGTTTCGATCCCCTCTGGCCAAATCATTTATTTTCAGGCAGGAAAAATTATGCATCTACGGGGAAAAGTCGCGCTGGTAACGGGCGGCGGCGTTCGGGTCGGTCGATCGCTGGTACTGGCCCTGGCCGAAGCGGGCTGTCATGTCATGATTCACTACGGCCAGTCGGCCGGTCCGGCAGAGGAAACCCGGCAGGCCGCGGCCGAATTCGGCGTGCGGACCGGCCTGATCTCGGCCGATTTGCGCGATGCCGCGGCCGTGGCCACTCTCATTCCCGCCGCCGTTGAGGCTCTGGGACCGGTCGAAATTTTGATCAACAACGCCGGGATTTTTCCGGAAGAGGACGCCTTTGCCCGGACGGATGCCGCGCTGTGGGATCAAATTTTCGCCGTCAACGCGCGCGCGCCCTTTCTGCTGAGCCAGGCGTTTGCCGCCCAGCTCCCGGAAGGGGGCCGCGGAGGAATCGTCAATCTCAACGACGCGCGAATCCCGCGGCCGGCCGGCGACCATTTCGTCTACCGGCTGGCCAAGCGGGCGCTGTGGGATATGACGCAGATAATGGCCCTGGAGCTGGCCCCGCGCATCACGGTCAACCAGGTCGCTCTCGGTGCCATTCTCCCCCCGCCGGGCCAGCCGCAGAGCTATCTCGACCAGCTGGCCGAAGATCGGGTGCCGCTGCGCCGGCCGGGCAGCCCTGATATCGTCGCCGCCAATGTTCTGCATCTCCTCGTCCAGGATTTCCTGACCGGGGTGACGGTGACGATTGACGGCGGTGAGTTTATTTAACAGCCGGGAACGGGGAACGGGGAACGGGGAACAGCGCGCGATCCGTTCCCCGTTTCCCGTTCCCCCATCAAACGAGGTTTCTGTGGATAAAATCATCATCAAAGACCTGCTCCTGCGGGGCATCGTCGGGATCAATCCGGAAGAGCGGGTGAACCAGCAGGATATTCTGATCAACATGACGCTCTTTGCCGACATCCGGCGGGCGGCGGCTTCAGATCAAATCGAGGATGCGGTCAATTACAAAAGCATCACCAAGCGCATCATTCGCCACGTCGAGGCGTCTTCCGATTTTCTGGTGGAAAAGCTGGTCACCGATATCGCCCGCATCGTGCTGACGGAATTCCCCGGGGTGGAGCGGGCGATTGTCCGGCTGGAAAAGCCGGGAGCCCTTCGTTTCGCCCGATCGGTCGGGATCGAGATTGAACGGGTGCGGGGGGATTTTGCGGAGTAGGGGTTGGGAGTTGGGAGTTGGGGATGGACTGGAAGTGGTTTTGACCACAGGGCAGGGGATTGCGGCATGAACGATGTCTTTATCTTGCTGGGCTCGAACATCGAGCGGGAGCAAAACCTGCCGGCGGCCGTGCGGCTGCTGGGAGAGATGGTCGACATCCAGGGTGTCTCTCCGGTTTATGAATCGATTCCGGTCGGACTGCTCGAGCAGCCCAATTTTTTCAACGCCGTCGTCCGCGTCCGGACCACCTATGATGCCGCCTCGCTGAAGCGGATCGTGCTCGGAAGGATCGAGCAGGCGCTGCACCGGGTGCGGCAGTCCGATAAGAACGCTCCGCGCACGATTGATGCCGATATCCTGCTCTTCAACGAGGAGGTCTTCGAGTACGATGGCCGCCGGGTGCCCGACCCCGACCTGCTGAAATTCCCCCACGCGGCGCTGCCGGCCGCCCGGCTGGCGCCGGAGATGCCCCATCCGGAAACGGGGGAAGCGCTGCAGGCTATCGCCGACCGGCTGCTGCGCGAGCAGACCACCGCCAATCAGGGGCGGCCGCCGCTGTGGACGCGCGCGGATATTCTTCTGTGGGGAAAGGGGGCGGATGCCGGTTAAATTTCGACGCTGGCCGTGGGCAATTCCGTTTCGACCCGGTCGATTGTTAAGCGGCCCGTATCCCGGGCGAAGCTGAGGACGTCGAGCCGACCCAGCAGGAAGAGGGCGGCGAAGAGGCCGGCGGCCGCCAGCATAAAGGCGGTCCCGTAGGCGATCGTGCCGTCCAGTCCCAGGCCGAGCAGCAGCAAATCCCGCACCAGCCCTCCGAGAAACGTGCCCAGCCCTTTGAAGACGAGAATGGAGATGGTCCAGAGGCCGAGATAGGCGCCGGCATCCTGGTCGGTGGCCATGACCGCCATCAGGCTCAGGCTGCCGAATGTGTAGACGCCGAAACCGCCCCCAAAAACGAGCAGGGCCAGGGTGATGAGCCGACCGGTTGCCCAGAAAGCCTCCAGGGCGATGAGCCCCATGCCAAGTCCCATGACAAACAGCCCCCAGCGGGTGATGCCGGACTGGGTTTCCGGCGGCCGTTTGCGCCAGAGCAGCGCCCCGCCAACCAGGGTGATGACGGTTGCCAGCTGCCAGTAGCTGGTGAAGCGGGTGGTGGCCCGGAACGGCAGATCAAGCACTTCGGCGCCGAAAGGCTCCAGGATGGTGTCCTGGGACCAGGCGGCCAGGGTCGAGAGGGAGAGGAAGAAAAAGAAGAGGCGGGTGCGATTATCGGACCAGATGCGGCGGAAGGTCTCCAGGGTATCTCCCTGCCCGGCATGGTGAGCGAGCTGCCGCGCCCGAACGGCTGGTGGAACCGATGCCTTTTCAACCCCGACAATGGCGAAGACCCAGAAAAAGCCGCCGACGACCATCGAGGCGGCAATCATCTGCCAGAAAATCGCCTGGCTGTAATCGTTCATCCAGACGGAAAAGGCCACGGCCGAGACGGCGATGAAGACGATGAAGGCCGTCTCCGTCGTGCTGATCGAAAGCCCCTGCTTCTCTCTCGGGGCGGAGTCGCGCACCAGCGCCAGGTACGGGCTGCCGGTCAGGACCGAGCCAAAGGCGTAGAGGATGAAGCAGAAGACGGCCAGCCCCCAGCCCAGCCCGTCGGCCGGATCGGTTTCCAGCCGGACCACGCTCCATCCCAGAAACGGCAGGCAGAGCGTGGTCAGCAGCCGGCCGAGCAGGATGTAGCCGGTGCGGTAGGTGCCGAAGAAGGGGATGGTATCCGAGCGGTGGCCGGCCCAGATGCTGAAAGGAGCCAGGAAATAGCGCAGGGCGAGCAGAAACCCGACGGCCGTCGCCGGCAGCCCGAGGGTCGTGATCATGATCCGGTTCCAGATGCTGGTGACCAGGATTTCGACCATGGCTGAGCCGATGCGGAAGCTGCTCAGGCGGGCCAGGCGGGCCGGGCTGAAGCGGACAACATGGTCGGGCATCTCGGACATGGCTATAACTATACTCTCGTCGGATGGGGAGGCAATGTTTTTTCAGCGCGGACGTCCGCGGAGGGGGCCCTTCTGATTACTTTCCAATTTTCAGGGAATCGAGGATGAGATGGTGGCCGTGGGGATGAACCCAGCCGAGCCGCTCCTGCCGGTGGCGGCCCTCCTGCCAGAGATCGACGGTCCAGGCGCACCAGGCGAAATGGGGCGGCTCGACCGGAGGTTCTGGGGGCTCCCACTGGATCCAGAGCACCGGCCGGGATTGGCGGGCGGCCCACTGCTCTACCACCTGGCGCAGCCGGGGGGCTTCTTCATAAAAATACTGGGTGATGTACGTGTTGTAGATGACCAGGGGGAGCGCATCCGCCGGCCGCTGCTCGAGGTAGGCGGGCAGCCCGGCCGGCAGCCGGCCGGCCGCCAGTGCCAGATCTTCGCCGCCGTCGCGGAGCGCGCGCAGGGCGGCCAGCCCTTCCCGCAGCCGGGCCATGCGCTCGGGCTGGTCGGGCCAGATGAAGCTCATGAGCCGGGTTTCATCTTCCGGCGTTTCCAGGGTGAAGGGGGCGAGATCGAATCCCCGGCGCCGGCGAATTCGGAGCGAGCTGGTGGTGAAAGGAGGTGTCCGGGGGATCTGTCCCTCGCAGCGGACGGTGAACTGGGGGGCCGGCGCCGAGCCGAGGGTGGCCCACGGCCGGCCGGAGGCGGCAGCGAGCAGATCGTAGCGGCGCCGGTCGGCCAGCAGATTCAGCCCCGCACTGGCCCCCAGGTCGAGCAGGTCGACGGCCGGCCAGCCCAGGATGGCTAATGGCAGCAGCCAGACCAGCCCGCGGCCGGTCTCGTTGGTCTGGACCTGCCACTCCTGCAGGGCTGCTTCCAGCGGCTCCCGGCTGGCCAGGATGGCGGCGCGCAGGACAGCCGGCAGGTCGTCGTCAACCGGCCGCGTCCCGCCGGCCGTCGGGAAATAATCGGCCAGGGCAGGCAGCTCCCTCCTCAGGACGGCGTCATGCAGCCCGGCCACCAGCAGCAGGGAAACTTCTAACGAGCGCCGCCCCGCGGCGGCGTCGAGCAGCCAGCGCACGAGCGGATCGGCGGCCGCCTCCGGCGCCTCACACCAGAGGGCCAGCGTTTTCCAGATCGCCTGATAACAGGGACTGTAGCCGGCCGCGATGGCAGCCTGCTGCCGAAAGCGGTGGCTGAACCGGGACAGCACGCGGGTCACCGGGTTCCCCGTTCCCTGTCAGTCGACTTCGATTTTCATCGTCCAGCCGTAGGGGTCCTTTTTGCGGCCGAACTGGATGTCGGTCAGCTCCAGGAAGAGATGCTGGGCCACGGGGCCGATCTCCTGGTTGTTGACGATGTAGTCTTTGCCCCGGTAGCCGAGCCGGCCGACCGGCGAGACGACGACAGCCGTGCCGCAGCCGAAGACCTCGGTGATGAGGCCGGATTCAATATCGCGCAGCGCTTCCTCGACGTCGATCTCGGTCTCTTTGACTTCGTAGCCGAGATCCCGTCCGAGGGTGAGGATCGAATCCCGGGTCACGCCGGGCAGGATGCTGCCGGTCAGGGCCGGGGTGACGATGCGCCGGCCTTCGTAGACGAACATGATGTTCATCGTGCCGACCTCTTCGATGAGGCGGCCGGTGGTGGCGTCGAGCCACAGCACCTGGGTATACCCCTTTTTCTTGGCCTCCTCGGAGGCGATGAGGCTGGCGGCGTAGTTGCCGCCGGTTTTGGCCGCCCCGGTGCCGCCCTTGGCGGCGCGGCGATATTCGTCGGAGATGAGCACGCTCACCGGCGCCATCCCACCGGTGTAATAGTTGCCAACCGGACCGACGATGATGTAGTGGAGATAGGTGTGGCTGGCGTAGACGCCGATCGCTTCATCGGTGGCAATCATGACCGGCCGGATGTAAAGGGTCGCGCCGTCGCCGGAAGGAACCCAGGCCTGCTCCAGCTCGACGAGGCTGGCGATCGCCTGGACGTGGTCCTCTTCGTCAACTGTCTGCATGCTCATGCGGCGGGCAGACTGGTTAAAGCGGCGGGCGTTTTCCCAGGGGCGGAAGAGATTGATATGCCCGTCCGGCCGGCGGTAGGCCTTGAGCCCCTCAAAAATTTCCTGGGCATAGTGGAGAACGGCCGTGGCCGGGCT
The DNA here is from genome assembly GCA_041568735.1 of Promineifilaceae bacterium (SeqCode). Lineage (GTDB taxonomy): Bacteria > Chloroflexota > Anaerolineae > Promineifilales > Promineifilaceae > WTJY01. The sequence goes on along the minus strand of JBFFZG010000084.1, from coordinate 10,362 downwards.
GAGCGTCAGCGGGGCAAACGGGCCGATAGTGGCTTCGTGCCATCCCTTTTCCGGGCTGTATTTCTGGCTGAACATCCGGTTGCTGAAGGTATGGCCGAATTTAAACTCCGCGGGTACGGGTTGATCCTGTTCCGCGGTCAGGTCAACGATTTTGATTTCCATAGTATCCTCTTGACGGTTATGTCTGACAGGGCTGCCAATGTCCGGACGTGGAAATTCACCGGAAACCGAGGTGGATTTGGTAACCGTGTCGGGCAGGGTTCGCAGGGTCGGATTATCAATCTTAGTGTACCGAAAACAGGCCGGCGTGTCACTTGTCAAAAGCGGGGGAAGGGGGGTGACAAAGATCACCCGCGGCAGGGGGGCGGCCGCGGGCCAATCAGAAGCCGTCGAGGGTGAAAAGGCCGTCTGGTCCGCAGGGGAAATCGTGGATGCGGATGACGGCCGCCGGGTCGAGCGGGCCGTAGATATGGGGAAAACGCTGTCCGGTTTCGTAGCAGTCCTCGTAGATGATCTCCGAGGCCACGCGAGCCTCATCGATTTCCAGGAGGAGCAGCCCCGGCCGGCCGGCGAAAATGGCGTTGGCCGTGCCGAGCACCTGGGAGCGGGTCGAGCAGTGGATAAACCCCTCGGCGGCGAGGGAGGCCGGCTGGTAGGGACCGGGCACGGCCGCCTCCCACTCTTCTCGGGGGATAATGTGATAAATGGAGCCCATCACGCACCTGCCGCCGGAGCGGCTGACCGGAATTTGACCAGGAAAAAAGAAGAGGCGCAGCGGTTTCGCACTGCGCCTCAGGCGACTGCGGGACGTGGATTCGAACCACGACTGACGAATTCAGAGTCCGCTGTTCTACCGTTAAACTATCCCGCACCGTAGACAGATTGAGCTTAAAATATTACCGTCCCCGGCTGATTTTTGCAACTGCCGGCGCGGCATCGCCGCCAAATCCGATGCCCTGTTAATTGATGGGGGATGGGTGGCTGCCTTCCCGCCAGGGCGACCGTGCCCGGGCGTGGGATTCCACCGGTGGCTGCGTGGGGTGGCGGGGCCGAGCGCTGGCACTTCGAGGATCCGGCGCGGATAATCGCGGCCGGAATTGGCGTGAAATTAAGGAAGAACCCCATGCGCAAAAAAAGCCTCATCATCGGACTCGTCTTCTGTCTGGCCTCCGCGCTGCTGGGCGGTTCGATCCTCTCTGCGGCCGGCGATCTGCCGCCGCGGCCGCCGGTCCCGACGGCCGAACCGCCGGTGCCGGTCGTGACCGGCGCCTTTATCCGGCTGGAAACGACGCCGGCCGCCGCCGGTCTGTCGACCGGCCTGCAGTGGCGGGATCTCTTCGGCCGCTGGCACGATGTCGACGGCTGGCGCGGGGAAACCGAACCCGACGGCAGTAAGCTGTGGTGGGTGGCGCCGCGCGACCTGGGGAGCGGCCCCTTCCGCTGGCTCGTCATCGACGCAAAGGGGAAAACTCTGGGAAGTTCGGCTCCTTTTGACCTGCCGGCAAGAACCGGGGAGACGCTGCCGGTCGTGGTCAAACTCAATTCGTGACCGGCCGGCCGCCGGAGCGGGCGGGTGGTGGGGCCCATTTTCCCGGAAACTGCCAGTTTCCGGGAAAATGAGAGCGTAGCATGCATCTCAGACGCTGGCCTTCCTACTTTTTTCTCTTTTTTTCAAAACCTGCCAGGCTCCTGCCGCCGGCCGGCCGCCGGAGCGGGTACACAAATCCGCCGAATCGCCTATAATGCCGGCTGGCAGCTGCTGAATTCAAGCAGGGGTGGCTTTCTTCATTTGTCAGGTACAGCGCCGGAAAGGAAACCCGTCGCCTGGCGACGCATCCGGCAGGTGGTGTCCGATGGATTTCTTAAAAAAATGGTTTGGAGGTGGATCCCGGCAGACAGACGATCCCGTGGATCCCGGGGGAATTTACCTCTATTTTCGCAGTCACCACGCCCCGGAAGCGGTCACCCGGGTGCGGATCGACAAGCAGTATGAGCTGAACAGCACCGACGGTGGATATGTCTGGCACAAGACCATCGTCGATTCAAAATACTTCAGCCGCATCCAGGCGATCGTTTATTTTGACCGGAGCTACAGCGTGCAGCGGGCCGAACTGGACGGTGGTGAACTCATTACCCGGGACGAATACGAGGCGGCCCTGGCCGGTCCGGACCCGGCCGGGGATGAACCGGCCGCCTGAACCGATCCATTCGATCCCGACCATGTTGTGAGAGGTGTGCTGAAATGGAACAGGTTGATCAATTAATTCTGGGTGGAACGGTGCTCACGATGGATGCACAGCTCACTATCATCCCGGATGGCGGGGTGGCCGTGCGGGGCGCGGATATCGTGGCCGTCGATACGGCCGAGCAGCTGCAGGCGGCCTATGCGGCTGCCGAAATCGTTCACTGCCCCGGCCGGATCATTCTCCCTGGCCTCGTCAACGCGCATACCCACGTGCCGATGACCCTCATGCGCGGCCTGAACGACGATCTCCGCCTGGATGTCTGGCTCGGCTATCTCATGCCGATCGAGCGGGAGTTCGTCAACCCCGATTTTGTCCGGCTCGGCACCCGGCTGGCCTGCGCCGAGATGATTCGCTCCGGCATTACCTCGTTCGCCGACATGTATTATTTTGAAGACGCCATCGCCGAAACGACGGCCGAGATCGGCATGCGGGCCCTGCTGGGTCAGACGGTCCTGATCTTCCCGGCTCCCGACGCGGCCACCTACGACGAGGGGCTGCAGCTGTGCCGGGAATTCATCGAGCGCTGGAACGGGCACGAGCTGATTCAGCCGGCCGTCTCCCCCCACGCCTGGTACACCGCCACCGAAGATCTGCTCAATTCCTGCGCTGAACTCGCCCGCGAATATGACGTCCCCCTCCACACCCACATCTCTGAAACTCTGCTCGAGGTCGATAACTGCCGGGAGCAGCACGGCAAGACCCCGGTTTACTGGAACAACTCGCACGGCATCCTCAACACCCGCCTGCTGGCCGCCCACTGCGTTCACATCGATCGCGGCGAGATGCACCTGCTCAAACGGGCCGGGGCCGGCGTGGCCCACAACCCGACGAGCAATCTCAAGCTGGCCAGCGGCATCGCCCACGTTCCGGAGATGCTGGAAGTCGGCCTGAATGTCGGCATCGGAACCGACGGCCCGGCCAGCAACAACGATCTCGATATGTTCGAAGAGATGCGGCTGGCCGCCCTGCTGGCCAAGGTGGTCCGCCACAATCCGACCGATCTGCCGGCCCGCGACGCCCTGGCCCTGGCCACGATCGGCGGGGCGCGCGCGCTGCACATGGGGGACCGGACCGGCAGCCTGGAGGCCGGCAAGCGGGCCGACCTCATCGTGGTGGCCATGGATGGCGAGCACAACACCCCCCATTTCGCCAGCAACGAGGATGGCGTCTATTCCCGGCTGGTTTACGCGGCCAAAAGCACCGACGTCGAGCATGTCCTCTGCCACGGCCGCTGGCTCATGCGCGGGCGGCAGCTCCTGACGATCGATGCGGCCGCCGCCCGTGCGGCCGCGCTGGAAGTCGCCGCCAGGATCGACGCCTTCGTCCGGCGCCGGGAATCAAGCCCCTATCACAAGCTGGTGACCCTGGAAACCGTCGCCCGCCAGGAAGAATACGAGGCCCAGATCAAAATCCCGCTGGCCGATCCGACCTCGATCCTCCAGCTTTTCGAGAGCGGTGAGCTGGAGATCATCAAAGCGAATACCTACCGCCAGTACGATCACTATTTCATTTTTGCCGGCACCGATCCGGATACGTCCCGCCTCCGCTACCGCGAGGATAATTATGTAAACCAAAAGGGAGAAGTGTACCAGCAGCGCACCCGCCTGACCCTCATCGGCAACTCGTACGTGCGAGAGTTCCCCAGCGCCATCATGCTGTCGCGCTCCCGCTTCCTGGCGCCCGCCACCCGCAGCCTGCGCTTTTACCGGGAATATTTCGAGGCCCCCCGCGAAATCGACGTCACCAAAGTGCGCCAGCGCTGGTGGATTCACTTCAAAGGGGCGGATATCGCCATCAACCTCGACCAGGTGATCGATCCGGAGATCCCCGGCTATTTTCTGGAGATCAAGACCCGAACCTGGTCGGCACGTGACGCGGAGCTCAAGGCGGCGCTCATCGAAGAGCTGCTGGTTATTTTCGGGCTCGATCGGGCGGACGCGGCCCCGGTCGATTACGTCGATATGGTCCAGGCGCGGCGGCCACAGCAGTCTCAGTGAACCGGCAGCCGGCGCCAGGCGCCCCCATGAAATAAGACCGAATTCCCAGTAACTTTCGATCCGGTTGCGTGTTGTTATATCACGTGAAGAAGGACAGGGGTGCTCGCTGCCCTGCGGCGACCGCCACCGGATCGAAACTCCGTTTCGGGCTGCCTTCCACCAACCGTTTCCTGTTTGTCTCGCACGAGATCCTTGGGGCTGCGGCCATCTTTTGGCCCAACCTGTTTCCGGTCCGGTGCGCCCTTTACCAGAGATGATGCGATGACCTCATTTGACCTAGAAGAAATTTTGACCCGTCATGCCGACAACCTGAATGCCGGCCAGGATACCACCGCCGACCTGGTCCGGGGAATTCGGCATGTTGTGGCCTGAACTCGACTCGATTCTCCATCTGGCCCAGAATCTCAAGGAGATCCTGATCCCCCAAATCGCTCCCCGCTCGCTGCTGTCCCTGTTAAAAGAAGACCTGAAAGAAGGGCTCGATCCAATCACCATCGGCCGTCCACGTCGCAGCGGCTGGCTGTGGGTGGGGGCTGCCGCCAGCCTTATCGCCGGTGGGGCCGGCCTCTTTTTCTGGTGGCGCAGCCGGGGTGGAACGCCGGCCGCTCCCCTGGAAATATAATTCCGGCGGCTCCTTTTTTCGCCAACTGGCCCCCTTTTCGCTATCATCTCGTCAGGTCGGCCGCACCTGGAAGGTGTCGCGGTCGAACCGGGTCTTTCCCCGGTGAAAAGCAGGGCAGGAGGCGCGATGAACCACTTCCCCGAATACGAAAATTACGATGGCATGGGGCTGGCCGAACTCGTTCGCGGCGGTGAAATCACCCCGGCCGAGCTGGTTGAGGCGGCCGTCGAGCGCATTGAGGCCTACAACCCCCGGCTGAACGCGGTCGTAAACAAACTGTACGATCAGGCGCGAACGGCCGCGGCCGGCGAACTGCCGGCCGGCCCCTTCACCGGGGTTCCTTTCCTCATCAAAGACCTCCTGTCCGCCTATGCCGGGCAACCGCTGTCCAGCGGCTCCCGCTTCCTGCGCAACTATGTCCCGGACCGGGATTCCGAAATCGTGCGCCGCTACAAGGCCAGCGGGGTCGTGATTGTGGGTAAAACGAACACGCCGGAGTTCGGCATCACCCCCTTTACCGAACCCGCGCTGTTCGGGCCGGCCCGCAATCCCTGGGATCCGAGCTGCACGCCGGGTGGATCGAGCGGCGGCTCGGCCGTGGCGGTCGCCTCCGGCATGGTCCCCTTGGCCGGTGGGGGAGACGGCGGCGGCTCGATTCGCATCCCCGCCTCCTGCTGCGGCCTCTTTGGGCTCAAACCGACCCGGGCGCGCACGCCGACCGGCCCGTACATGATCGAAGGCTGGGAAGGCTTCGCCATCGAACACGTGCTGACGCGCACGGTTCGGGACAGCGCCGCCATGCTCGACGCCATTGCCGGGTTTGAGATTGGCGCGCCCTACGCCGCTCCCCACCAGGAGCGGCCGTTTCTCGACGAAGTCCAGACCCCCCCCGGCCGCCTGCGGATCGCCTACACCGCCCATCCGTTCATGGGGCATGCGGTCGATCCGGAATGTACGGCCGCACTCGAAGAGACCGTCCACCTGCTCGAATCGCTCGGCCATCACCTTGAGGAAGCCCGGCCGGAAGTCAGCGGCGAAGAGCTGGCCGTGGCCTTCATTACCATGCTCGCCGGCCAGACCCGGGCCGATATCGAAGAGGCGGCGGCGCTGGTCGGCCGCCGGCCCAAAGCCGATGACCTGGAGCCGTCCACCTGGGCGCTGGTGATTCTCGGCCGGGCCCTGAAAGCCAGCGATTACACGCTGGCGGTGCGCCGGCTGTTCGCCGCCAGCCAGGTGGTGGCCAACTTTTTCGTCGATTACGATGTGCTCCTGACGCCGACCCTCTCGATGCCTCCTTTTCAAATTGGCTCGCTGCAGCTGTCGAATCTGGAAAAGCGGCTGATCCGCATTCTCGGTCCGCTCGATGCCGGCTGGCTGCTCAAGGCGGCCGGCATCGTCAACCCGATCGCCAGCCGCTCCTTTGACTTCATCCCCTATACGCCGCTCTTCAACGTCACCGGCCAGCCGGCCATGTCGGTCCCCCTGGCCTGGTGTCAGGGAGGGACACCGGTCGGCCTGCAGTTCGTCGGCCGCTTCGGCGATGAAGCGACGCTCTTCCGGCTGGCCGGCCAGCTCGAACAGGCCCGGCCGTGGTTTGACAAAAGGCCCCCCGCGCTTGCCTGACGGCGCCGGGAATCGTTCTTTTCTCCAATCCGATCTTGGCGTACAATTCCCGTTCGTCAGCCCACCGGCCGCGGCCGGTTTCTTTGTGGCGCGGTTTTGATTGTGATAAAATGTACAAATGACGGCGCCGGCCGTCCCTTCTTCAAGCTGGAAAACAACTCAAAGACAACCAAAGCGTGACTCTATGAACCGTAACGCCCGTCATTTTGCGATTATTTCCGTGTTGATTGTCATCTCTTCGGTGATGACGTATTTCGTCATCGATGGGTTCCTCTTTGAGCGGCCGCTGGCCGCCAGCACCGAGGCCACGCAGATCGAGCCGATGTTCAAGGCCCACTTTATTCTCATGGCCTTCCTCTTTTCGATCATCGTCATCCCCCTGCTTTACACGATTGTCGTTTTCCGGCAGCAGCCGGGGGATGAAACCGATGCCCCCCATATCCACGGCAATACTACCCTCGAAATCGCCTGGACGGTCCTGCCGGTCCTGCTGGTGATTGGCTTTGCCATCTGGGGGGTGATCCTCTATACCAACGTCGTCAGCGCCAAAAGCAGCGAGCAGATGGTCCGAGCCCAGGGTTTTAAATGGGATTGGACCTTTTACTACCCTCACCTCGATAATTCAATCAGCGAAAGCCTCGTCGTCGAAGTCGGCAGGCCGGTCGTCCTCCAGATGCAGTCGCGCGATGTCATCCACGCCTTCTGGGTTCCGGAATTCCGCGTGAAGCAGGATGTGCTGCCCTACAACACCGCCTTCGCCACCCTCAGTTTCGGCAACGCGGGCTACAGCCAGGCGGCCGCCGACCTCCATTATGCGCCGCAGGAGATCCGCTTTACCCCGACCATCGAAGGGGTTTACCGGGTCCGCTGCGCCGAGATCTGCGGCACCAGCCACTGGGCCATGCTCGCCAACGTCTTTGTTCTGAGCAGCGCCAACTACCAGAAGTGGGTCAGTGGGGAATACGCCCTGCCGGCCGATCCCAACTTCACCAACGGCGATCCCGTCAAAGAAGGGTACTATCTGGATGAGCTGCGCCAGTTCTGCTCCGACAACAACATTCCCACAGAATACTGCGCCGCGCAGAGATAAACCGGCCGCGCCCTTGGATCTGATTCACCGCGCTGCGAACGACACTGATCAGACTCTGATCGGAGGATATTCATGAGAGGTCTCTATTATTTCCTGACATCCGCCCTGTTTCGTGGGCTTCTCGGCCAGGGTGTCACCGCGCTCGTCGTCTACAACGGGATGATTCGCCTGCGGACCGTCCTGGGGTATGACACGACGAAGGGGGCCTGGGACGAGCCTTCCGGCACCCTGGCGGCCCTGGTCAGTGTCCTCGGCTTTCTGCTGGCGGCCGGGGTCCTCACCGACTGGCTCAAGTGGATCGTCGGCAAGGAAACCCATCTCAAGCACGGCGCGCAGGGGCGGCCGGCCTGGACTCGCTATCTCAACGTCGACGTCAACCACAAGGTGATCGGCATTCAGTACGGCATCTCCAGCATGTTGATCCTCCTGGTCGGCGGTCTTCTGGCGATTATCTTCCGCCTGGAGCTGGCCATGCCGGGGCTGCAGTTCCTTTCCGGCGACAGCTACAACACCCTGTTCAGCGCCCACGGGATCATTATGATCGTGGCCATCTTCTCCGGGATCGGCGCCATGATCAACTACCTGGGGCCGGTCATGATCGGGGCCAGTGACATGTCGTTTCCCCGCCTGAACGCGTTCAGCTACTGGGTGACTATTCCGGCCGCCACGGTCCTCCTCTCCGGCCTCGTGCTCGGGGGGTGGGACACCGGCTGGGTCGCCTACCCGACGCACAGCACGACGACGACCATGCTCGGCGTGCAGATGTTCCTCCTGGGCTTTTACCTGAACGGCTTTTCCTCGATTGCCAGCGGCATCAACATGGTCGTGACGACGGTGACGATGCGGGCCAAAGGGATGAGCTACTTCCGCATGCCGATCTTCGTCTGGGCAGCTGTGGCCGCGTCATTCCTGCAGGCCACCGTCACGCAGACCGTCGGCCTGGCCCTGACCATGATTATCGCCCAGCGGACGATCGGCCTCGGCTTCTTCACCCCGGTGACCGACCCGACCCTCATCGCAGCCGGCGTCCCCGGCGGCGATCCGACGCTCTACCAGCACCTCTTCTGGTTTTATTCCCATCCGGCCGTCTACGTCTGGATTTTGCCCGGTCTGGGGGTCATCAGCGAACTCCTGCCGGTCTTCAGCCGCAAGCCGCTCTTCGGCTATAAGTGGATCGCCCTCTCCAGCGTCGGCATCGCCCTCGTCGGGGCCATCGTCTGGGCCCACCACATGTTCACCTCGGGTATGCCGGTCGCCTGGAAGATCCCCTTTATGATTTCAACCCTCTTCGTGGCCGTGCCGACCGGCGTGAAATTCTTCAGCTGGGTGGCCACGATCTGGGAAGGCAAGCTCCGCTTCCCGACGCCGATGCTCTTCGTGCTTGGGGCGATTTCGGTCTTCCTGCTCGGCGGGCTCAGCGGCCCGATTTTGGGCACCATCGCCACCGATATGCCCCTGCACGACACCTATTTCGTCGTCGGTCACTTCCATGCCACCATTTTCGGCGGCTTCATCTTCCCCTTCTTCGCCGCCATCTACTACTGGTGGCCGAAGATTACCGGGCGGATGTACAACGAGGCGCTGGGCAAGCTGCACTTCTGGATCATGGTGCCCGGTTTCTGGGTCATGTCGCTCACCCAGATGCGGACCGGTCTCCTGGGCATGCGCCGGCGCATCGCCGATTACGGCCCGGACCTGGGAATCAACACCGAGCAGGCGCTGATCACGGTGGCCACGCTGGCCATCGCCTGGTCGATCCTGATCATGCTCTTCAACCTGATTTCCAGCCTGCGGGCTCGCGAGCTGGCCCCGGCCAATCCGTGGGGATCCCGGTCGCCCGAGTTCCAGACGGCATCCCCGCTGCCCGAGTTTAACTACGAAGGCCCGCTGCAGGTGATCGGCGACCCGTATGATTACGGTCTCGAAGGGTCGACCTATGTCATCCCGACCTCCGGCGATTAAGATCTTGCGCGCGGCGGCCGGCCGGCCGCCGCTTAAATTCGAGTATCGAGGAGTTACGACGTGACCGAAAAGACGCAACCGAGTTCTGTCTTCCGGCGAGGAAATATCGCGGCCATCACCCTGGCTGTGCTGACCATCATCGAATTTCTGGTCGCCGTTTATCTGCCGTCGGCGATCCTGCTGCTCCTGCTGGCGATCGTGAAAGGCGGCATCATCATGCAGGTCTTCATGAATATTGGCCGCCTGTGGAATCCGGAGGAACAGCACTGATGAGCGCCGTCGCCCACGACCACCACGAACTGCACAATCCGATGGAGCCGACCCGGACCGAGCAGATTAAGATGAATCGGCTGGGGCTCTGGCTGTTCTGTTTTTCCGAGTCCTTTCTCTTCCTGGCTCTGCTGGCGACCCGCTTTTATCTCTGGCGAGATCTCGAGCATGGGATCACCCGGCCGGACCTGGCCCAGGGGCCGGCGCTCCTCTTTACAGCCGTCCTCCTGCTCAGCAGCGTCTTCATGAACCGGGCCGAGGTGGCCATCGCCCACGACAAAAAGGGGCAGTTCTCCTTCAGCATGCTGATGACCGCCCTCTTCGGTCTCGTCTTTCTCCTCGGCGTTGTTTTTGTCGAGTGGGGGCTGGCCGGCGAAGTGCACATCCGCCCGAGCGACGGTGCCTTCGGCGCGGTTTTCTTCGCTATGACCGGGATGCACGCCCTGCATGTCCTGATCGGCATCATTCTCGTCCTGATCGTCTGGTACAACGGGCAGAAAGGGGCCTATACGGCCGAAGACCACTGGGGCGTCGAAGCCTGCGCCATCTTCT
>JBFFZG010000083.1:0-16506 GCA_041568735.1 Promineifilaceae bacterium (SeqCode) | reverse complement strand
CGGCGATATCGACCACCGACATCGGCTGGTTGGCGTTGGCCAGCAGGACGCAAAAAACGGCATCCACCAGCGACGAGCGCTGGGCGAAGTCGTCCGGCAGCTGGCTGAAGTAGGTCTGTATGACAAACTGAAAACCATCCACCCGGTGGACCTCGCCGGTTTCCATGTCGACGATGTCGACCTCCTCGATCTCCGGATCAAATTCCACATTTTCGATGCCCAGTGCCTGCAGCCGGGTGGCCAGGTAGGTCTTCAGATCCATCGTCGATTTATCCCACCAGCCGAAATCGATGTGGAAATTGGTTTCCTCGGAGACCTGGCGCAGGATGGGCGCTTTGAGTTTGGGACGTGGATTTGTTGCCACGGGCGTTACCTCTTTTTTCGGGATCCGGCGGCGGGAAAAGTCCCCTTTCTGATGCGCTCCGGCCGGAACTGGTTACCTTGTTTCACGGGTAGGCGGACGGCCGCCCTGTCAGGCTATCCCTGCCACTTGTTCGGGTCGAACTGCCAGTACTGGTCGCCCACTGAGACAAAAGCCGGATGGCGGACCAGCTCGGCAAAGACGACGCCGGGCGGCACGCGCAGGAGGACGTTCACGGCGCTGTAGAGCGTCCGGGCGTGGACCGCGTTGAGCGTCCCTTCCTGGCTCAGATCGGGCATGATCGCCGCCAGGATCGATGACAGGGACCAGCGCTGGTTGTTGACCTGGCGGAAGATGACGTCGACGGCCGCCGCCTGGTCGGTGCCCAGGATCATCAGCTCGTCGTAGTCGCAGCCGATGTTTCGCTGCTGCAGTTCGAAGCGGAGCTTCTTCCCTTCGACATGGGCCAGGCGCAGATACTCTTTCCGCTCTTTCGGCCGTCGGTCGATTCCGATCTGGACCCGGCCGACTTCCCCCGTCGGCGTCAGGTTGATAAAAGCGCCGACCGGAATGCCGTTCTCTTCGTACCAGGATTCCAGCCCGTAGATATACCGTCCCTCGGCCACGACCCAGCAGGGCATTTCCTGCCCGCTTTCGTCATCGATCAGGGTCACCAGCTGCCGCTGGGAGATCCCCAGCGGGAAGAGCGGCCGCACCCTGGAAGACAGCGGCAGCGTGCCGGCCGTCCGGTGCGGGTAGATCAGGGTCAGCTTGACCGGCTGCACCAGCCCGGCTGAGGCCAGGTCCGACCACTCGTCGTCCAGCTCCCGCTCCATCTGCAGCAGGCGGGAGCCGAGCAGCGCCCGGTCAAAAGAAATCGATTCGTAAACGAGCCGCTCCGGCGTTTCGCGCACGGCCGCCGGGGCCATCCGCCGCAAAAACCAGGCGACCCGGTCCGGCGGGGCGACTTCGTCGAAGCGCTCGTCGTTCAGCAATGCGTAGTTCAGGGAAAACGCCTGGACCGACTGGGGAATCTTGTTGTCCATTTCCAGGTGAACCAGGATCTCAGTCGTCGGCAGCGGGCCGCCGCCGTTCACTTCCAGCACCGCCTCGGAGAGGTGGAGATGGCCGACATTGATCTCTGCCAGGAGCCCCTTGACGAACCAGAGATGGCCAAGCCGGATAAATTCTTCCTGTTCTCCGAGCTGGTCGGCCAGCAGCTGGCTCATGGTCGCCCCGTGGCGGGCATAAAGATCCTCCACTTCGGGCGTTTCTGTCTGCACCCAGGACTCACCGTTGCTCCGGTTTAAGGGGTGTTCGATATCCAGTTCGGCCGCGAATTCCCGCACGTCATCCTTGCTGAATGTCACCTCGATCGCCTTAAAAGTGCCGTACTGGGGATTCTGCGCGTCCCGGGCGGCCGTAACCTCTCCCTGGGCGAAATCGAGATTGGGAAAAACCAGCGCATCGCCGACGGCGTACGGGCGCGAGGGCTGGTAAACCGTGCGCCCCTGCAGGCGCCGCTTCAGCTGGTTGACTTCTTCATCCACCCGATACTGAATGACGACCCGGGCCAGGTTCTCGATGGGCTGGGGCTCCTCTACCGAAATCAAATAATTGTAGATCTGCTCGATATCCCCCTGGGATAGCTTGAAATCCGGAGAGGTCCAGTAGTCAGATGTCTGGGTTCGCATATGTGTCACGCTGTTCTCCTCAGACGCGGTATTTTAGATGTGGTGCACCCTGTTGTGAATCGATTTATTATAACATCTCGCCGTAAACCGGCCCATAGTTGCCTCTGAGGACCAACGAAACATTTTCGTAAGCGTCACATATAGATAAGCATCGATTGGTTGACACCGGGTTCGGGCCAATTTATACTTCCGACATAGAATTAGTGGTCTGAATATCTTTCGACCGATCCTTTCACTTCACTCTGAGGTCCATATGCAGACTTGCACATGTAACAAGCGGGAGAGTTGACACCTTTCGCTTAACCCGAAGCCTTCCCGGCCACGATCGAATTCATTTTAAACTCAGCGAACGGTAGCAGCTCTCTCGCGTAATCCACCAGGTGGCGATACGCAAGGTCCGGCCAGCTACCGTTTTTTGTTGTCTGCCGGCCGGTTCGACAACCGCTCAATGAATTCAACAGACAGGCGCCGATCCCGGCGACCCGGGTCGAAAAGCAACGGAATTACATGTTAAAAGCAACTGAATCTGCCTTAGAAAACCTCAAAAACCCCACCCCGGCTCCCCCGACCAGGGGCGACCAGTCCGTCGCCGGGCTCGTCGGACACACCCCTCTGCTCCGCCTGCGCCGCATGGCCGATGCCCACGGCATCTCCCCGAACGTCGAAATTTATTTCAAGGCGGAGTGGTTTAATCCCAGCGGCTCGGTCAAGGACCGGCCGGCTCTGAGCATCCTCCTGGCGGCTGAGCGCAGCGGCCGGCTGCAGCCAGGTATGACCCTCCTCGATTCGACCTCCGGCAACATGGGCATCGCCTATGCCATGCTGGGGGCCGCCCGCGGCTACCGGGTCAGGCTGGCCATCCCCGGCAACGCCAGCCCCGAGCGGCTGGCCATCCTCCGCGCTTACGGGGCGGAAATTCTCCTGACCGATCCGCTCGAAGGGTCGGATGGGGCGATCCGGGAGGCCCGCCGGCTGGCCGAAGCCGATCCAACCCTCTTTTACGCCGATCAATACAACAACCCGGCCAACTGGCAGGCCCACTACCACGGCACCGCCATCGAAATCTGGGATCAGACCGGCGGCCGCGTCACGCATTTCACGACCGGCCTGGGGACCAGCGGCACCTTCGTCGGCACGACCCGCCGGCTTAAGCAGCTCAACCCCGACATCGTTTGCATCTCGAGCCAGCCGAATACCCCCTTCCACGGCCTGGAGGGGTGGAAGCACATGGGCAGCGCCATCCTGCCGGGGATCTACGACCCGAACGCAGCCGACGGCAACCTGGAAATAGAAACCGAGGACGCCCACCGCATGGCGCGCAGCCTGGCGCGCCACGAGGGGATTCTGACCGGAATCTCCGGCGCCGGCTCGATCCTCGGTGCCCTGGCCATCGCCCGGGAGCTCGAGCGCGGGGTAGTGGTGACCGTCGTGCCGGATAACGGCTTTAAATATCTCAGCGACCGCTTCTGGACGGAGGCGGATTGAGCGGCCGGCCCGTAATCGCTCCCTCATTTGACAGGCAGATGCTCGTACTCGATCCCGCCGTCCACAGGAAAATCCGCGCCCACGGTGCGGCCGCCTACCCCCACGAGGGGTGCGGCCTGCTGCTCGGCCGCTATGAAAACGGCCGCAACATCGTCACCGACCTGCGCGTCATGGAAAATGTCTGGCCGGTGGAAGCCGAAAAACCGGTCCGCTTCCGCATCGATCCCGAGGCCTGGAAGCAGGCGGAGCTCGAAGCGCTCGAACAGGACCTCGATGTCGTCGGCGTCTTCCACAGCCACCCCGATCACCCCCCGATCGCCTCGCCGCGCGACCTGGCCTGGGCCAGCTGGCCCGGCTTCTCCTACCTGATCACCCGCGTCGAGGCCGGGGTTCCTCGCCAGAGCCGCTCCTGGCAGCTGGCGGAGGATCGCTCGCGGTTTGTGGAGGAAGAGATCAAAGAAAAAAGTTGAAAGTGAAAAGTTGAAAGTGAAAAGTGGTCGAGGATGTGGTTTTGGAAAACAGCCAGGCTGTGGTTGGAGTGGCAGCTGGGCGACTGGATACGGAAGGCCGCTGGCCCAGACCAGAGTTTTAAAAAAACAAGAAGAGAGAATACAGAAATTGGAGATTCATTGATGGCAACGATTCGCATTCCAACCCCCCTGCGCCCGTATGTGGGTGGGCAGACGACAGTAGAAGTCGCCGGCGACTCGGTCGCGGCGGCGCTTGAAGATTTGACCCGGCAGTATCCCGATGTCCGGCATCACCTGTTTGAGGGGAGCGCCCTGCGCACCTTTGTCAACGTCTACCTCAACAAAGAGGATATCCGCGCCCTGGAAGGACCGCAGACCCCGCTGGCGCCGAACGACGCGCTGATGATCATTCCCTCGATCGCCGGTGGGCGGTAAGCCGGGCCAGGAAGAACAATCATGTCCACCCTGACCAATGAAGAAATCAGACGATACAGCCGCCACCTGATCCTGCCGGATGTGGGGCTGCCGGGGCAGGAGAAGCTCAAGCAGTCGAGCGCCCTGGTTATCGGGGCTGGCGGGCTCGGCTCACCGGTGCTCCTCTACCTGGCCGCGGCCGGGATCGGCCGGCTGGGGATCGTCGACTACGACTTGGTCGACGAGACCAACCTGCAGCGGCAGATCATTCACGGCACGAGCGATGTCGGCCGTCCCAAGCTCGACAGCGCCAGTGAAACTCTGCGGGATATCAATCCCACCCTGCAGATCGACCTCTATGAAGTCCCGTTCACCTCGGAGAACGCCCTCGAAATCATGGCGCCGTACGATGTCGTCATCGACGGGACTGATAATTTTCCCACCCGCTACCTGGTCAACGACGCCTGCGTCATGCTTGGCAAGCCGAACATCTACGGCAGCATTTTCCGTTTTGAGGGGCAGCTGTCGGTGTTCGCCACAGCGGACGGCCCCTGCTACCGCTGCCTCTACCCCGATCCGCCGCCCCCCGGCCTGGTGCCTTCCTGCGCCGAGGGGGGAGTGCTCGGCATCCTGCCGGGCACGATCGGCGCGCTGCAGGCGACCGAAGCGGTGAAAGTTCTCCTGGGTATCGGCGACCCGATGATCGGCCGCCTGCTGATCTACGACGCCCTGGCCATGGATTTCACCGAACTGCGCGTGCGCAAAAATCCGGGCTGCCCGGTCTGTGGCGACCATCCGACTGTGACCGAACTGATCGACTACGAGCAGTTCTGCGGCATGCCGGCTCACGATCGGAGCGCCTTTCACGGTGAAGCGGGCGCCAACGGCCGCGGTTCGGAGATTCCCGTGCCGCAGATCACGCCGCGGGCGCTCAGCGAGCGGGTGGCCAACGGGCCGGCTCCGGTTCTCCTGGACGTGCGCGAGCCGCATGAATGGGCGATTTCCAACCTGGGCCACCTGGGGGCCTTTCTCATTCCCAAGGACCAGGTCATCGACCGGCGGGAAGAGCTCGATCCGGCGGCCGAAATCGTCGTCTACTGCCGCACCGGGGTGCGCAGCGCCGACGTCATTCGCCGCCTGCAGGAGCAGGGCTATCATCGGCTGTGGAATCTCGAAGGGGGAATTAACCGCTGGGCCGAGGAAGTTGAACCGGCGCTGCCGATTTATTAGGGGCCGGTCGGGCTTTGGCTGATGTCGCGCTGTGGTTGGCCGGGGAGTCCTCCCGTCCGGCCGCCGCAGCTTTTTGGGTGACGGCCGGCAGTGTGAAAGTGAAGATGCTCCCCCGCCCCGGCATGCTGGACACGCCGACCTGGCCGCCAAGCCGGGAGACGATGCGCCGCACGATCGACAGGCCGAGGCCGTGGCCGTCGACCCGTATCTGGCTCATCTGGGGGAACTGGGTGAACAGCTTTTTCTGATCCTGGGGGGAGATCCCCGGGCCGTTGTCCTGCACGAGGAAGCGGACCATGCCGTCCTTCAAAGTCTCGTGGCCAAGGGTGATCCGCGGGGGACGACCGCCGTACTTGATGGCATTGCTCAGATAGTTGATCCAAACCTCTTCCACCCAGGGAGCGTAGCCGAGGACGGCCGGCCACGAGGACGGCAGCGCCAGCCGGGTTCCCGTTTCCTCGATCATGGGGGCGAGCCGCTCCCGGACTTCGGCCAGGATGCCGGCCATGTCGAGCGGCCGAATGTCGACCTTTTCCTGGCGCACGCTGGCCAGCAGCAGCAGCTCGTTGATGATCGCCTCGAGCTTGCGGCCGCTGCGGGCGATCAGAGCCAGGTAGTCGGCCAGCTGGTCGGGGTTCAGATCGACGTGCAGCTCTTTCAGCGTTTCCGCGTAGCCGACCAGGATCCCCAGCGGCGATTTCAGATCGTGGGCAACCATCCGGGCGTAGGCCTCCAGGTCTTCGTTCTGTGTGCGCAGGTTGTTGGCGTAGTTCTGCAGCGCCCCCTGCTGCTGCTTGCGAGCCGTGATATCGCGCAGGGAGAGCAGGAAAGCTGGCTCATCTTCCCAGTCGATGGCCACTGAGCGCAGCTCCATGTAGTGGATTTCTCCTCTGTTTGTCTCCAGCTTGATTTCCGACACGCCGGATTTGGGCAGGGAAAAGGGGATGACCTGCCCCAGCAGGTCGGCCGTTTTCTGCTCAAAAATCGCCTCGACCTGCGGGTTGGTGAAGCAGATGCGGCCGCTGGGCCGGACGACCAGGATGCCGTCGGCGTTTTCGTCGATCAGCCGGCGGAATCCCCGCTCAACCGTTTCCAGCCGCTGGCGCAGGGACTGCTCCAGCTCCAGCCGCAGCCGGTGGCGCTCGCGGGCATAGCGAATGGAGCGGGTGAGATCCTGGACTTTAAAGCTCCCTTTGACGAGATAATCCTGGGCCCCGGCCTGCAGGGCGGAGGCCGCCACCGCCTCGTTTTGCGTGCCGGTCATGACCAGGATCGGCACCCGAGGGTCGATCGCCTGCAGCTCCCGAACCAGACTTTCTCCACTCCCGTCGGCCAGGTGCAGATCGAGCAGGATGATGCTGAACGATCCGCCCGCCAGCGCCCGTTTGCCCTCGGCCGCGGTGTGCTCCAGGGTGACCTGGCAGGGAGGATTGGTCCCTTCCCGCAGCATCTCACCGATGATGGTCGCGTAGAGGACATCATCTTCGATGATCAGGACCCGCAGGAGGTCGGGATGGTGGGTAGTAAGCTGCTCGGTCATTCGTCAAACGGGTTGGTAGCTGACCAACCGGCAGAGCCGGCACAGGCGGTGCAAATGGATTGGATTGCGGCGGCTACGATGAATGATAATTGGGAAACCTTACGGTCGCAACTACTATAATCGATTGCCCATTTCACCCATGTAACGTATTTAACGATCCTTTATCCGTTCAGGTTCCCCGATTCGCCTCCAGTCATTGACGGCTGCACCCTGAAACCATACAATCCTAATTGTGGGGCGAATTTCATGAAAATCATGTAAGAGGAGGTTTTCGATGTCCGAAGAACACGACAAGATGCCGGAAATGGGTGACGTCACCGAAGACGACAAGCTGTGGGCGCTTTTGAGTCTGATTTTTTGGCCGATCGCTCTCATCGCCTTGCTTTTAGAAGAAAAAAGGGCGCGGCCCTTTGTCAAGCACGCGGCCGTACAGAGCCTGATCGTCGGGGTGGTTGCTTCCGTTCTGGCTATCATCCCTGTCGTCGGATGCTTCACCGCGATCCTCTCGCTCGCGCTGTGGGTCTACATGATTTACCAGGGCATCCAGGCCTATGGCGGGACCTGGGTCAACATCCCCATGGTTACCGATTTCGCGAAGGGACAGGGCTGGATCTAACCGCCGGCCGGCGCCTTCAATTCTCGGTGCCTTAATCTCTGTTCGCGGCCGGTTATGATCGGTCGCCCGAGGGGGGACCAGAGCGGGTCGTCCCGCTTCAATGTGCGCAACAAAAAAAAGGGTCCACTCGTATCGGGTACGAGTGGACTTTTGTTTTCACCTGTTAAGGAGTCGAGACGATGGATTTTGGCAAGGCCTTTACGTTTGTATTCGAAGATGCAGCCTGGCTGCGGAAGCTGGGGTTGGCCAGCCTGGTCTTCCTGGTCAGTTTTATTCTGATCATTCCCGGCATTCTTTTCGCCCTCGGTTATCCCATCGCGGTCGGGCGCAACGTCCTGAAAGGGGTGAAGCACCCCCTGCCGGAAGTCGAAAACCTGGGTGAGATTTTTAAGGACGGCTTTTTCGCCTTCCTGATTTCCCTCTTTTACGCCCTGCCGCTGTTTGTCGTCATCTTTCCGTTCGCGCTCATCTTCGGCATCTTCACCGATCAGGGCGGGGATGCCGCCAGCGCTGTGGCCGGCGTGGCGATCATTCTCTTCTCCTGCCTCGTCTTTATCGCCTCACTGGCCCTGGCCTTCTTTTTACCCGGGGTGTTAGCCCGCTATATCCAGACGGGTGATTTCAGCAGCTGCTTCCAGATCCGGGAGATCTGGCGGACGATCGTCCAGCCCAACCTGGCGCAGATCCTGCTGATCTTCCTGGCCACGATCGCCGCCCAGCTGGTGGCCCAGCTGTTGGTGGGGTTCTCGGTGATCACGCTTTGCGGTCCCTTCATCTTGCTCTGGCCGGCAACCGTCTGGACGACCGCCGTTCAGGGGCATCTCTACGGCCAGCTGGCTCTCGCCGGCGGTGGATTGAAAGAAGACCTGGTCAGCTACGCCTGAAAATCGGCCGGCCGCCGGGACAATGGCCGGAAGTGAGGCTACAATCGGCGGCCATGAATGAGCAGACCGCCCCGAACGGCGTCCCGTTCTTGACTTTTGATCACCTGCAGGCGGCCGGCCTGCTGCACGCGGTGCTGACCCGCCGGGGGGGCGTCAGCACCGCTCCCTTCGCCTCGCTCAACCTCAGCCGCTCCGTGGCCGACCGGGCCGACACGGTGGCGGAAAATCGCCGCCGCGCCTACGGCGTCCTCGGCCGGGAGCTGGCCACCCTGGTTCATGCCCACCTGGTCCATGAAGCGACTGTGCGGCGGGTAGGGGCGGCGGATCACGGCCGGGTCCTGCCGACCTGCGACGCCTTGATCACCGACGAGCCGGGCTGCGGGCTGACGATGAACTTTGCCGACTGCGCCCCGATCGTGCTCTACGATCCCGATCACCATGCCGTCGGGCTGGCGCACGCCGGCTGGCGGGGGACGATCGCCGATGTGGCCGGAGCGATGGTGCGGGCCATGGCGGCCAGTTTTGGCAGCGACCCGGCCGCGCTGCTGGCGGCCGTCGGCCCCTGTATCGGCCCGGCCGTCTACGAAGTCGGCCCGGATGTCATCGAAGCGGTCGAAGAAGCCTTCCCGGCCGCGGCCGGCCGGCTCCTCATCGCGCCGAAAGGGGCCCCCCGCCCTTACTTCGATTTGCCCGAAGCCAACCGTCTCAATCTCACCCGCGCCGGCGTAAACCATATCGAGATCGCCCCCCTCTGCACCGGAACCCGGACCGACCTCTTCTTTTCCCACCGCGCCGAAGGCGGGCAGACGGGCCGCGTTGGTGTGGTCGTCATTTGTGGGAGATAGGAGTTGGGGGTTGGGGGTTGGGGCCTGATGCTCGGCATATAAAGCCTTCACAACCATTCCACTTTCAACTTTCCACTCGGAACTCGGTACTCGGTACTCGGAACTCGGAACTCGGTACTCGGTACTCGGTACTCGTCCCTATCTTAAGGCGTTCGCGTGAGCCACGGCTCCGGACGGACGGCGGCGCCCCAGACACGGAGATCCCAGTGGAGGTGGGGGCCGGTGGAAAGGCCGGTATTGCCGCCGGCGGCCACCGGCTGGCCGGCCGCGACGCGATCCCCTTCCTGGACGTCGATGCGGGAGAGGTGGTAGTACGCGGTCATAACCCCCAGGCCGTGGTCGATGATGACCGTGCTGCCGCGGAGCTCGAGCGTGCCGGTGTAGACGACCACCCCATTGGCCGGCGAGAGAATGGGGGTGCCGACCTGGCCGGCGAAGTCGATGCCGGTGTGAAAGACGGTGACCGGGCCGCCGTTGTAGGAGCGGGCTGCCCCGTAGCCGGCGGTGACGATGGCGTTGGTGACCGGCTGCTGGAACGGCCCGTCCCAGAGCGGGTCCGGCCCGGAGGCGGTGAAAATGCCGTCGAGGAAGGCGTCTTCAGCCGCGCGCAGGGTCGGGTCGAGCAGGGCGGCCTGGGAGTCGTCGATGGTGATGGCCTGCAGGCCGAAGTCGGTGGCGCGAACGATAAAATCCTGCGCGAAGGCGGGCCACGGCCGGGCGGCCCCCTCGCCGCTCAGCTGCAGGGTGTAGCGGCCGGGCGGGGCGAATGCGTCAAAGCCGACCAGGGCGATGAAGCCGCCGCCGGCCGTCGGGGAAAATCGGAGGGGGATGGGATTCCCTTCCGGAGGGATCAGCTCGCCGAGCGGCCGGCCGCTGTCGAGATGGGCCACGGTCAGCACGGCCGTATCCCCCTGGCCGATCGCCTCCGGGCGCAGGTTGACGCGCACCCATTCATCGGGCAAATATTGGAACGGCTCCTCGGCCGGCAGCCGCAGCCGCTGGCCGGGGTAAAGACGGGCGGGGTAGGTGAGGTTGTTGAGGGACATCAGGGCGGCGGGGGAGATCTGGTAGATGGCCGCCACGCTCAAAATCGTCTCCCCGCTGCGGACGACGTGGGGACGGCCGCTGATCGTCAGCGGGTTGGGTGAGCCGCTGCGGCTGATCAGCGGCAGCCGCTGGCCGACGTAGAGGCTGTCCCCGTTGACCAGGTCGGCCGTGGCCGCCACCGCCTCGACGGTGGTTGAAAAACGGGCGGCGATCCCGGGCAGGGTATCCCCCAGCTGCACGGAGTAGACGGTGGGCACTTCGGCCCCGGCTTCCCCCGGAATGGTAATTTCCTGCCCGGCGAAAATCAGGGCCGGATCGCTGATGCTGTTGGCCAGCTGGATGGCCTCGACGGTGGTTCCGTAGAGTTCAGCCAGGTAGACGAGCGTCTCCCCCTCGCTGATGGTGTGGGTCAAGGGGGCGCGGGGCTCCCTGGATGGCTCGGCAGTGGGCGCCGGGGGGGGCGGTTCGGCGGCGGCCGTCGTTGGCTGTGGGGTCGGGGTTGCCGGCGGTTCCACCTGCGCCGCCGCCGCGAGCGGCCAGAGCAGCAGCAGGCATAGGCCGCCGACCAGTCCAAATCTTCTCCAGAGCATGGGGACCGATTGTAGCGCAAAACCGGCCGGCCGAGCCGGGAAGATTAAGATCTATTTTAGCAAACCGTCCCGGTACCGCTGATAGAGTTGGGCCGCTATTTCCCCGCCGTCGGCCTCGATTCCATACCGGTCGAAGTATTCGCAGACCCGCACGATGTCCCGCTCCAGCAGGGGAAAGGCGTTGGGATTGACCCGGGGGTCGACCACCTGGGGGAAGTCGATCAAGGCGATTTCCCCTTCCCAGTAGAGGATATTGTAGGCCGACAGGTCGCCGTGGATGGCATTGCGGGCCAGCATCAGTTCGACGTTTTCGAGTATCCGGTCGAAGAGGGGGCGGGCTTCGGCCGCGGTGATCGTCGTGTCGCTTAAGGTGCGGGCCGGGTTGTGCGGCTGGCCGAGGTAGCGCATCAGGATCGTGTTGCCGCGGTGGGCGATCGGGCGGGGGACGTCCACGCCGGCTGCGAATAGCTCCTGGTGGACCCGGAACTCATGCACGATCCAGGAAGAGAAGTCGAGATCCTGCCCGAAGCGGGTCTTTTTCTGCAGGGCGCGCGTTTCTCGGGTGCCGCGCAGTTCCTTGCCGGTGTGATCGCGAGTGAAGCGCCCTTCTTTGTAGAGAGCGTCGTTTTTCAGGTGGCGCAGCATGCGCGGCCGATAGATCTTGGCGGCGATCAGCGGCACGCCGACGTGTTCGGTGGCGGTGCAGCAGTAGACATTGGCCTCTTTCCCCCCTTTGACGATGTGGAGCACATCGTCGATCACCCGATCGTGGTAGAAGCCGCTGAGGGCGTCGAGCACCCAGCGCCGTTCATGGTGTTTGGGATCGAGATTGCGGGTGTAGGTCGGATTAAAGTCGATCGCCTGGTCGTTTTCCTCGGCCAGGGAGGCGATGATCTCGCGGCGATTGGGTGCCGAGCGGCGGCCGCGGCCGTTTTCAGGCGGCCGCCGGTTGAGCCGCATGCGCTCGCGGGCGGAAAGGGCGCCCTCCCAGGATTCGTCTGTGTCTTCGAACCAATCTTGCTGCCAGGACATGGCGGGTTGTCTCCGATAACTGATCTGAATTCCGGCGGCTGCGGCCGCGGAATGGCAGTGCGTGTTCAACACAATCCCATGAATGGATGGGGCAGGCGATCGGAAGGGTCCTGGTGGAAACAAAAAACCACAGGGCGGGCGCACCTGTGGCTGGTCCGAAAGGGGGTCGCGGCCGGTTTTAAGCGGCGGCGTTGACCCGGGAGGTGCGCGGCGAGATCGCCTGGGAACAGGATGATGGATGCTGGCGAACGGCTTTCATCTTGTTTTCGCACCTCCTTTTGAAGAAATTTTGACAGCTGGCATTGTAGCAAACAAGGTGGGCGGTGGCAAGGGGGTGGGTTCAGGTTATGTGCCAGAACCTGACTGTAGACGGGAGTTGAAAGGATGGTCCGGGTGGCTGCCTTTATTTTCCCGGAAATTTATAGTTTCCGGGAAAATATGGCCGGGGATCGATTCTTTTGGCGGCTTCAGATGCCGGGGAGGGAGACTAACCTTTCCCCCACTTCGATGGTACAATGCAGCCTCAAGCAGCGCCCCACCGCCGGCCGGCGGCCGGGTCGAAGATTGGGTATGCCGCGCGCCGTCAGGCGCGTCGATTTTTTGGCGAATAGAACGCGGGGAGGCCGTCAATGGCGGCACCACACCCGCTCGGCAATTGAGGCGAAGGTATGAGGATTGTCGTGGATGCGATGGGCAGCGACCAGAATCCCGGCCCGGATGTGGCCGGGGCGGTGCAGGCTGCCCGCGAATGGGGAGATGAAATCATCCTGGTTGGCGATCGGGCCCGGGTGGAGACGGAGCTGGCCGGGCACGACACCGCCGGTTTGCGGCTGACGGTGCACCATGCGGCCGAAGCGATCACGATGCACGACAAGCCGCGCGATGTCGTGCGCGGCAAGCCGGATTCTTCGATGCATGCCGGCATGACCCTCGTCAAGGAGGGGGCGGCCGACGCCTTCGTCACAGCCGGGAACACCGGGGGCGCTCTGGCGGTCGCCATGCTGGCCACCCTGCGGCGCATTCCGGGAATCAAACGGCCGGCGCTCGGCGTCGTTTTTCCCATTCCGAGCCGGCCGATGCTCATCGACAACGGCGCCAATGCCGACTGCACGGCCGACCAGCTGGTCCAGTTTGCCCAGATGGGCGCCCTCTACGCGGCCTGTGTGCACGGCATCGATCGCCCGCGCGTGGCCCTGATCTCGAATGGAGAAGAAGAAGGGAAAGGGAACGAACTCATCAAGGAAGTGGCCGCGCTGCTGGAAACAACCGACCTGAATTTCATCGGCAATGTCGAGCCGAAAGAGTTCATGGATGGGGCGACCGATGTCGGTGTGACCGACGGCTTCGTCGGCAATATCATGATTAAGACGGCCGAGGCGACCGCCAGGGTGCTGGTTCGGGCGATCCGCCAGGAGATCAAGGCCGGCTTGCTGACCGCCCTTGGCGGGGCGCTGGCCCGACCGGCTTTGAAGCGGGTCGCCCTGTCGCTCGATCCCAACGAGGTCGGCGGCGCACCACTTTTAGGGGTTAACGGGGTTGTCATAGTTGCACATGGGCGCTCAAACGCCCGCGCGATTCAGCGGGCGATCTGGCAGGCCCGCCGCGCCGTCGAATTCGATATCATCCGGGCGATTCACGAAGGAATCGCCCGAAATGAAGCGGCCAATCCGTAGGAACGCGGGATCCGGCGAAGTGATTTCGCCCGCCGGCGGCCAACCAGGAAGAGAGAAACAGGAAGTTCGGAAGCAGTGGGACAGGAATATGATTGATTATGTAAACTCCAGAGGGGAGCCGCGCGTCGTCATCACGGGCATGGGGGCATTTTCGCCGATCGGGAACAGCGTGGCCGAAAGCTGGGAAGGAGCGCTGTCCGGCCGTTCCGGCATTGGCGCCATCACCCGGTTCAACGCCAGCGGGCTTCCCTGCCAGATCGCCGGCGAAGTCAAGAATTTCGATCCGACCACCTTCATCCCCCACAAAGAGGTTCGCCGCATGGCCCGCTGTTCGCAGCTGGCCATCGCGGCCGCCCGCCAGGCACTCGATGATGCCGGATTTCCCGATGGGGTCCCCGATCCGGAGCGGGCCGGGGTCGTGATGGGCACCGGCATGGGCGGTTTTGACTTTGCCGATGAAAATTTAACCATCTACCGGACGAAAGGGATTTCGCGCGTCTCGCCGTTTTCCATTATCAGCGCCCTGGTCAACATGCCCAGCCATCACGTCAGTGTGCTGGCCGGCACCCATGGGCCGATCAGCGCCATCTCCACGGCCTGCGCGACCGGCACCCAGGCGATCGGCGAGGCGGCCGAGCTGATTCGCCGCGGCCGGGCCGACCTGATGATCGCCGGCGGCATGGAAGGGATCATCCATGAAGGCGCCCTGGTCGGGTTCGCCGCTATGCGCGGGCTGTGCACGACCCACAACGACAATCCGACGCAGGCATCCCGGCCGTTCAACGCCGATCGGAACGGCTTCGTCCTCAGCGAAGGCGGGGGGGTCGTCGTGCTCGAACGGCTCGATCACGCGGTGGCCCGCGGAGCGACGATCTACGGCGAGGTGGCCGGCTACGCCTCCTCTTCGGACGCCTTCCACGTGGCGGCCCTCGACCCGGATGCCGAAGGAGCGGTGCGAGCGATGAGCTGGGCGCTGGCCGATGCCCGGGTCGCGCCGGAAGATATCGGCTATATCAATGCCCACGGCACGTCGACCCCGGCCAACGACGTCACCGAGACGATGGCCATCAAGAAGCTGTTCGGCGAGCACGCCTACGACCTGGCTGTGAGCAGCACCAAGTCGGTGACCGGCCACATGATGGGCGGGGCCGGGGCGATGGAGGCGATTTTCTGCGCCATGGCGCTGCGCACCGGGATTCTGCCGCCGACCTGGAACTACCAGAATCCCGATCCGGAATGCGACCTCGACTACATTCCCAACGCTCCGCGGCAGAAGCAGATCCGTTATGCCCTCTCCAACTCGTTTGGCCTGGGTGGGCAGAATGCCTGCCTCGTTCTGGGCTGGTATCCGAACGGGTATAATGGGGATGGGTAGCGCGCGCCCCGGCGGGCGCTACCAACCGATTCTTTTTTAGAGAAGCCGGCCGCCGCCGGCTTTGCATTCATGACCATGAGATAGAGCAGAAATGACGACCATTATTCGCAATGAAAAACACATTGAAAGCCGGCGCCGCATCGGGCTGGTTGCCAGTTTTGCCGGCATGGGGGTGCTGTTGGGCGGGCTGCTGCTGACGCTGTTCAACCAGACCAACGTCACGCTGACGACGGTGGCGCTCCTGTCGCTGCCGGTCGGCTGGATTCTGTCCCAGATCGGCCTCTATTTCGCCAACCGCTATGTGCGCCGGCCGCGGCCGGACGAGAGCATCGACGAAGGGCTGAGCAAAATCGGCAAGGCCGGCCGGGCGCTGCGGATCTACCACTACGTGCTGCCGGCCCCCCATGTGATCCTCTCCCCGGCCGGCATCATCACCGTGGTCGCTAAATACCAGTCCGGCGACATCGTGGTCGAGGGGCGCAAGTGGAAGCAGACAGGCGTCGGGGTGCTGCGCCGCCTCTTCGGGCAGGAAGGTCTCGGCAACCCCTCGCTTGAGGCCGAATACCAGATCAAGCAGATCGCCACGTTCATCAGCCGCGAGGTGCCCGACCTGGCCGAGGAAGACCTGCCAATCGGCGCCCTCGTCGTCTTCACGGCAAAGACGACCGGCTCGCTCGACCTGCGGCAGGCGGATTTCCCGGCCATGCACTATTCCAAGCTCTCCGGGTTCTGGAAGCAGCGAAAAAATGACGAGCCGCTGCCGGAAGCGATTTATGAAAAACTGCGCGCCGCCCTCGATGCGGCGGCCGAGGCGAAGACCGGCCTGGCCATGGCCGAACTGGTTAAAGCGTAGAGGCGGGATCCGGCCCCGGCTGATCGCCGGGCAGTCCTGACCGGCCGGCTGATGGAAATCGCCGCCAACATCCATTGGATTGACCGGGTCCGCGGCAACGTTTACGCCGTTCTCGGCGAGGATGGGGTCACCCTGATCGATACCGGCCTGGCCAGCATCGACCGAGTCGACCTGATCTTCAACTACCTCGAGCGGCTGAAGTTGTACCCGGCCGACGTCCGGCGGATACTGCTGACCCACGGGGATCCCGCCCACGCCGGCAATGCCCGGGCGATTCGAGATGAAACCGGGGCTGCCATCTTCTGTTCATCGGAGACACGCGAGGCCCTGGCGGCTGGGCGCTGCCCGGTGCGGCCGGCCGGCCGGCTGAACCGCCTGTTCCGGGCGCTGCGACGCT
>JBFFZG010000082.1:0-16516 GCA_041568735.1 Promineifilaceae bacterium (SeqCode) | reverse complement strand
GGTGGGCAATGGCCGTCAGCAGGGCTTTTTCCGGCAGGGTCGACTGCTGCCAGAGATAGGCAAAATGGACCTCCCCGAGCCGGAGCATCTCTTTGAGCGTCACATTGACATCGGAGACGGTGATATATCCGGTGCGATTTTTATTGGCGTGATTGACCAGCGTGTAGCAAACGAGCTGGAGAAAATAAGGGTGCCCGGCCGTCACCCGCCAGATCTTGTCGAGGGCCAGGTCATCATAGATCAGGAATGGCTCGACCGGTCGAGTGATCAGCTCCCGGGCAGCGGGCTCGTCGAGAAAGCCAATCTGCCGGTAGAGGGCGATGTTAAACAGCACCGACCAGTAGGCGCTGGTCATCTCTTCCAGGCGGTGCGTTCCCGAGAAAATAAAATTCAGCCCCTGTCCGTGCTGCATCAGGTGGCGCAGGAAGGGGAAGAATGTGGGCGGCAAAATGCCGTCGTTCACCAGATTTTCGAAAGCTTCGAACTCGTCAAAAATGAGCAGGAGCCGGGTTTCTCCCGGCAGAGCGGCCTGCACCTGCTTCAAAAATGTCCGCTGAAAATAATTGGCCGGATCGGTTTCCCAGACAGTCCTATCCGGGACACCGATTTCCAGACCCCGCTCCTCGAGCGCATCCGAAATGTACCAGGCGAGGTCGTTGAGGAACGCCGGCATACCGGCGACAACCCCGAGGGATTGGCAGTCGATGTAAACCGGGAGCAGGGCGGCCGGTGTCGTTTCCCCCAGCCGGAGAAGGAGCGAAGTCTTACCGGTGCGCCTCTGGCCGACCAGAATCAAGACGTTTTGTTGGTTGGTACGGCCGGCGGTTTCAATGATAAAGCTCAGCAAATTCTCCCGGCCGACGAAGAGCGGGCTGGCCTTTCGCAGAGGCGTACCAGGAGAATACGGATTGGGGATCGGCGTAAATTCCCGGTCATTGCTCATCTGCCGGACCATGTCGGCAAACTCGAATTCGTGCCCTTTCAGATGAGCATCTTTATAGGCGATTGAAAAGGTCAGGCGAAAGTCGGCCGGAACATGGGGGGCGACCATGAATTGAATCGTACGGGAGCGGCGAACCGGTAGATAGGGAATCGTCTGCGAGCCGTTGATGACCGCAAAATCCGGATTTTCCTGGAGCGTGATTTGCACCTCCTCGGCGGCCGCCTGCCCGCTGTTTTCGACCTGCAGGGCGACCAGGCATGGTTCTCCGGCCACCAGCCGCTTGGTTTTCAGTGAAATGACAATCCATGGACGGCCGCGCAGGTCGTCTATCAGTGCATTGGCCAGTCCATGCCAGCGGTTGACGATCGCCGTGGCGACCGTGTTCTGCACCGTCATCGGGCGCTGGGAGAGCAGGGCCTGTTCCTGCCTCAGCAAAACGGCAGCCTCGTGCAGATAGGCGAGCCGATCATCCACCCGGGTCACCCGGCTGCTGTCACGAAAACTCGTTAGCGGCTGCAGCAGCGCTTCAAAAGAAACAGCCGGCAGCGCCTGGGCCTGAAGATCCTTGGTCAGCTGCAGCAGCCTCGGCCGAAGCATCCCCAGATCCGCCACAGATTGGGCGGCCAGGAGCGCCTGGCTCGTTTGAAACAGCTGCCGCCAGATTTCGGCGTGATGCCAGTGGATGTTGACCCTCCAGGCGGCATCGATGGCGGTAATCATCAGCTCCAGGCCGGCCGGCGTTCGTTCGGCGAGCAAAAACAGCCCGTCGACCAGCGTGGCAATTGGCTGGCGGCCGTCTCGCCGAGCCCGGCTGGCCAGGTTGAGGAGCACGTCCGGAGATCCCCGCAGGCGGGTGTAGGCAGCATCCAGGAGGTGGAGAGTCTGCCCGGGGGCGGCGACCAACCGCCTGTAAATGCGGCGACCCTGCCAGTTAATCGGTGAAAAGGTTGGAAGGAGCAGGATGCCGACGAGGACCGCAGCCGAGAGGGAGCCAACAAAGAAAATCCACCCATTGACCAGGGATAAGCCACCGGCATTTTCAAGGGGAGCTGGCTCGATGCGGCCAAAATAGGTGCCATCGTCAAATTCAAAGCGATAGCGCACGGTATCGGCCGATCCCGGCGGCTGAACCACCCAGAAAAGCAGGTCGTTTCCGCGAGCAGCGCGCCTTTCACCCTGTGTCTCCCACTCCCCGGAACTCGCGTTGTAGAGAAGCAGAGTGACGTTCACCGGATCCCGGTCCACGTCGATAACCGATATGCTGAACGAAAGGGATTCTTCCCCAATTTCGACATCCGGATTTACCAGGAGGGGCGGGCGATTGGGTTGCGCTGCCAGCCCATGAACCATGCCGTTCTCCGTGACGGAAAGCAGCATGGCGCCTTCATCCGTACCGATGATCATCAGGTCGTAAATCGTGCTGCTCAGTGAAATGGTCGCGAAAGGCTGCCCGCTGCCGGTCATCAAAGTGATGTTCCCTTCCCGATCCCCTATCGCCAGGTCCGGTCGAGCATCCCCGTTGAAATCGTTCCAGTAAAGTTTGGAAATGCTGATGGGAAAGCTAAGGCGCCAGGTTTCACGAAAAGGGTTTTCCGGATCCAACTCGAGGCGAATAACGTCCTGCCGATCAAAGACCATAATGAGGGATTGATCGGCTTGAATAACCCGGGATATCGGCCGGGGAAAATCAATCGACCAGTTGGGGAGGGGTTCGAGCAGTTGATTCAAACCGACCACGCTACCAGCCCCGGTCACTGCAAGAACGGGGTACCTGTCTTCGCCTCCCACCAGCGCCAGAATCTCGCCGAAAAGGTTGGCCTCATCCACGATAGCCCCTTTGTTTGTCAGTTTGAAGATCCGCCCCGTCTGAAGTGCGACGATGAGTTCCGGCCGCTGGCTGGCTCCCTCATCCAGACGAATCAGGTGGGAAACGGCTCCCCCAAGAGAGGTCCGCCAGAAGATGCGGCGGTTCAGACCCAGGGCGAGCAGATCTCCCTCTTCCGTCCCCACGAGAATTTCCGAATCCCCATTTTCGTTGATATCCAGAATCTCCAACAGGGTCACTGCGCCATCCAGGGTGATTTCCTCTGACCAGATGGAAGGGTTCCCCGGGCGAATCAGATCGATACTGCTCTGGGTCTGGTCCAGCCCTCGCGAGTCGATGAATGTACGCTGGTAGACGACGACGAGAATCGGCAGCATCCCTTCATCTTCTTCGATGAAGCCAATCTGAGAGATCGGGCCTTCATACCCTTTGATCACATTGGCCGTCCCCGCCCGGCTCGTAATCATTATTAATCGGCCGTCGCTGGTGCCGGCTATCAGGTAATTTTGCCCGCCATCCATGCCCGAAACCGGGATGACAGCGGCCGGACTGGCCTCGAGGCGGTAAATCCAGCGGCTTCCATAACTGCGAGCCGCCCCGCTTCCAAGGCCCAGATCTCGCAGGGAGATCGACCCGAACGAGGCCAGGAGAAGTTCTGTAAAACCGTCTCGATTGACATCGAGCAGGTGATTTAAACCCCGGGCGTCATTGGCCGGCACATTTAATATCTGCCGGCCGTCGGCATTAAGGAGGAGGAGAGTACCGAGGCCGGACCGGGCGCCACCACCCGCCGGGGTGAGCAAGGCGGCCAGGCGGGCCGGCTGGCTGCCCCCATCGCCTGTCCCGGGAGCGACGAGGATATCGCGAACCGCCTGAAGTGGTGAGTCGCTGAGATTGATATCCCAGATCCGGCGGCCGGCTTCGTCAAACGCCAGCAGCGTCCCGGCCTCGGTGCCGGCAATTATGGCTGTTCGCCCGTCAAGCACGGCCGATTTGAGGACGGTAATCGCCCGATTCGGCGTGCGAAACCAGATGACACTTCCGGACACCCCCTCGTAGAGATGGAGCTGGCCGCGGTTCGTGCCCACGGCCAGAAACGGTGGGGCATCCCGGTCCAGATAAACAGGGGTTTGGGCAGTGATACTGCCGGGAAGACTATGGCTCCAGGAGGATTTCCCCTGATCATTGACCATCACCAGCTGGGTAAAGCCACGCTGGGTGTCGTAGGAAAACGCGATCTCATCCTGACTATCGCCATCGAAATCCGCCACGGTAATGACCGGCCGGGCATCCCGCACATTCGGATCCTCAAATCCCACATAGGTCCAGATCAGGCGTCCATTCTGCATATCGTAGAGCTGCAGCCGGCCCATACGCGTGGCGATGACGACTTCCTCCACGCCATCCTGGTTGACGTCGAGGGGCGCCATGGCAATGGGCGCCGAAACGAGTTCGCTGCGCCAGAGGATCCGGCCGTCCTTGGCGGCGATTCCCAGCAGCTGGTTCCTGGTGCCGACGACGATTCCCGGAAGATCGACTTCCGGGCTGACGCCGAGCGTGACGATGGAGAGAATTTGCTCCTGGGTGGGTGGAAGCTCCCAAATTAAGACACCAGAGGAATCGACCAGACTGAGGTTGAAATCATCGGAAGCAACCAGGAACTCCTCGATTCCATCCGCATCGGTATCGGCCGGGAGGATCAGGTTGAGCCGTCCCTGGGCGTCAAACTGCCAGAAATCGTTGGTCTGAGCCGCCGCCGGCTGCTCTCCGGAGCGCGTCGCATTCAAGACCAGGATCAACCCACAGAAGAGAATAAATAAAACGACCCGGCGCAGACTCCCACCGGCCTCCGGCTTCCTGGGGGGCCGCGTTACACCAAACCGGTTTCCTTGGGCTGCCGACGCTGTCATGCTGGGCAACCGCTTAATCCGGAGGCTGCAGGGCATAACCGACACCCCGCTCACTGACAATCCAGCTGTCGAAAGGTTCAATTGCCCGGCGCAGGCGCTTAATCAGCGTCTTCAGTCGATCCGGATCGTCCAGCAGGGCCTCTCCCCAGACAGCCCGTTCGAGATCCCCGGCGGAAACAACCTGCCCTGCCTGTTGAGCCAGACAGTGAAAAAGATCGAACTGGGAAGTTGTCAGCTCCAGCTCCAAGCCATCGGCAAAAACCTTGTGGCGCTGCAGATCGATGATAAAAGGAGATGCCTGAACGAGTCCCGGTACGGACTGCCGACGAACGAAGCGGCGCAGAAGCTCGTTGGGATACTGGAAACCATGACCCGAGACATCCAATTTTACCAGGCACTGCTGCTCGAGAGCGCGCATGACATCGACTGGACCATCCAGGACTGCCAGTGCGTACTGCTGTCCCTCGGACAAATTCTGCCAGAGGTAGCCCATATGGGAAGCGGCCTCCATTTCGATCGCCTTTTCAATTTGCTCGAAATCTTCCCCTTCCCCGTGCGAAAGAAAATGAAACGCGTGATAACCGGCGATATGGAGGAAAAATGGATGGTTGCCGGCCAGGTCGAGCAGAAAGGCGATCATCGAATCGGAAAACTGCAGCTGGAACCCGTCCAGCCGGGACGCCAGCAGCCCCCTGGCCTCTTCGCGAGAAAATTCACCGAGAGAGAGCGTGACAAAAATATTAAAAAACGGCGAGCTCAGGATTTCTTCTGAGGCTGTGATCGAAAATAACGGCCGTTGACTGGAAGTCAGAAAGGCAAGGCCGTATTTCGTGGTCAAACCGCGCAGGCGGGCGAAAAAATAGGGAGTCAGGTGCTGGTTAGCGGCGAGCAGTTCAAATTCATCCAGGAGCACGACGACCGGAATCCCGGCATGAGCGATCTTGTTCAAGACGCGATCGAGGGCCCGGTAGCTGCCGTTGCGGTTCGGGAGCTCGACATCGATGCCTGCCAGCCGGCCGGCATCGCATAGGCCATCCAGCATGATCTCGTAGACCTCTTCCGGCGGTGATCCGCCCAATTCCTGGGAATCGATCGTGATAAACAGCGCTTCTCTGGCACCCAGCCGGGTCTGGCTCCGAATTTCGTCCCGCGAGAGGTGGAGGAGGAGAGAACTTTTGCCAATCCGACGGGGGCCGATCAGAGAAACACTCTGGCCATTGGCGAGCAGGCCCAGGATTTGCGCCGTCTCAGCCTCCCGGCCGAAAAAATCCTGGAGATGGCGAATCGCCCCACGGTGGTAAAAGGGATTGTGCATCATTCCATTATCAGGGAATCAGGTTGAATCCACAAATTAGATTTTCAGGTCCATTTCCTCGGCGATGTACCGGTAGAGGACTGCCAGCGCGGTGGCCGGTTCGGCGTCATATTCCTTGCGGTACTTTCTCGTTTTCCGGCTGCGGCTGATGTGGAGAAAGCGGCCGGCGCGGGTGATGCCCACGTAGAGGAGCCGCAGCCGTTCGCAAATGACTTCGATGTGGGCGGATTCGGTGGCTGAGCGGCCGGGGTAGAGACCGCTTGCCCCGGCCATCAGGCTTTTTAACTCGGCCGTCATTTCCGCCGCCGGATCCCCACCCAGATTTTCGTCAACTCCGAGGAAATATGCCTCCAGGGAACCCGGAATCCACATGCCATCGACACCGACCAGGAATACCCCATCCCATTCCAACCCTTTGGAGCCATGCTGGGTGTTCAAAGTGATTCGGCCGGCCTGAGGTTCATACCCTCCCTCTTCTGAAACGACGACGCTGAGGTGGCGGCGCCCCTCAGCGATCTCAGCCAGCTCTCCGACCAGCTCCGGCAGCCGCCAGTGCGGATGCAGGTCGTACCAGCTGCGAAGGACGTTGGCGATTTGATAGGCGATGGCCAGGTCGGTTTCGTTGACTTCCTGATCACTATGCGCAAAAAGCTCATCGCTGAGCGCGATGATCAGGTCGTCAATCGGCAGTAAGCGAAGAGGAAACAGGCGCTGTAAAAACTGGATGTAGCGGCCGATATAAGCCAGATCTTCCCCCTGTGCCACCCCGGCCGGCAGGGATTCACGGACATCTTCGCTGCCGACCGCCGGAAAAAGGAGTTTCTCCGCCTTGACCACACTGCGCAGGAGCGCTTCGAGCCGATCGAGCTGTTTTTCCGCGGCACCAGCCGCCGGATGGTCAATCTCGTCCAGCGCGAGGTAGGCATCCCGCAGCAGACGCGGCCGCAGGGGGTCGGCCATCAACGCCAGCAGGGCATGCAGCGCCGACGCAATTTCACGCTCCCGCGTCCCACCGCGCAGCAGGTTGTCATAGCTGGCCCCAAGCTGATCCAATTGCTCGGCCACCCGATGGCCGACATCGTTCGTCGGCACGAGCACGGCGACAGTTTGGTCTGGCCGGCGCTGCGTATAAAGATGAGCCAGCTGGGCGATTTTGGGAATTTCCTCATCTTCTCGATGGCTATAGACCCGGATGACGATATTGGCCTCGGGATCCGCCGGGTTGGCCTGGTGGTCGCCAGGCGGCGCCGGCAGGATATCCTGGCGGCGAAAGGCATGCGACCGCACCTCCGGAACCGGATGGTGATCACAGCTCCAATGAACGAGTTTATTGGCTGCGGTCTGAATTTTCGGCGCGCTGCGGCCGCTGTGCGGCAGAGGCCGGGCCTGCACATCCGGCAGATCGAGAAAGCGATTGAAGAACCGGGGGTGGGCCGCGGTAAAGGTGCTCGTGATGGCCTGGTTCGGATCTCCAACCCGCACCCAGTTGCCGTCTGGGCCGGTCAGTCCTTCCAGCAGAATCTCCTGCAGAGGGACGCTGTCCTGGGCTTCGTCTTCCAGCACGAAGGGCCAGCGCTGCCGCAGAAACGCGGCGATATCCGGACGACCGGTGACCAGGTCGGCGGCCCGACCGATCAGATCGTTGAAATCAAGGGCCCCCTGGCGCAGAACCATCCCCTGATAGGCGGCGTATATACCGGTCAGCATCCCCAGAAAGGGAAGCTGCCGGCCATTTTCCGGGCCATCCAGGCCCCTCTGCACTGCTTCGAGCAGCCGCTCCTGAATCTGGTCCGCAGCGTACCGTTCATTTTTTGCCGTCCGAATGAAGGCTTCCGCGGTTTTTTCAACGGTCGATCGCCAGCGAGCCTCAGCCTGAGGGCTCGGCTCATGTAAAAATGCGGCCCACCGCTCCGGAAAGGCTTCCGCCCACTGGTCGATCGCCATGCCGAGGAAGCGGCGGGACTGCCCGTCGTCGAGCACGACCAGATCATTTCCCCGCTCGCCTCCTTCGACCAGCCGAACGATTTCCAGCCCGAGGCTGTGCAGGGTCCGCACATCGTAACCCAGCTGGGGATTGAGCCCCGCGGCCGCCAAACGCTCCCGAATTCTGGCCTTGAAGTGATCGACGCTGGCATTGAGGTAGGTCACGATCAGAACCTGCTGGTTCTGCTCAGCTCGCACCCGCCCCTCCCCGATCAATTGGGCGGCCAGCATGGTCAGAGTGAAGGTCTTGCCGCTGCCGGGAACAGCCGAAACGGCCATCCGGCCGCCTTGATATTCGAGAATTCGTTCCTGGGTAGGGCGCAGTCGCATCCGAAAAGTATAGCAGAGATCCCCACCTTTGCTCAGGTTATGCTAAAGGTTGGGAGTCAATCCCGGGGATTTCTCAGAACGGCCGTTCAGCCGGCCGTATCCTGTAAAAAAGGCGGGATCGTCCCCTTTATTTCCTCAAGAACCTGGCGAAAAATGGCCAGCCTGGCCGCCTCATCACCCTCGGCCGCCGCCGGGTCGATAAAACCCAGATGCACCTGCCGCCTGGCCCGTCCCGGCCAGACAGGACAGGCTTCAGCCGCCGCATCGCAGACAGTCACGACGAGGTCGAAATCAACTTCGAGGAAAGGGTCGATCGATTTAGACCGGCCACCGCTGTGATCGATCCCCACCTCGGCAAGAACTCGCAGGGCGAGCGGATGGACATAGCCGGCCGGATCGGTGCCGGCCGAATAGGCAACCCAGCGATCGCCAAGGGTGTGATTGATGACCGCTTCAGCCATCTGGCTGCGGCATGAATTGCCCGTGCAGAGGAAAAGCACCTGTTGGGTCGACATGCGGCGGATTTTAACCGACAGCGGGTCAGAATGAAACATCCGGCCGCCGCTTTTCGTGGACACTCCCTTGTCAGCGGTTCAAATAGCCGCTACATTTCTCTTATCTCAAAGGAACGCCACATCGCTGCAGTCGCTCAAACCCGGCGGGCCAATCGGGTCGCCCCCTCCTGGATCATGATCAAGCATCTCGGTGAAACACGAACGGTCATCAGGCGAAACCATGCGTTTATTTCCCCCGATGGCCATGTCCGTTCCCCAATGGCCGGATGGGAAGGGACTGAAGGGATCCTTCTAGTTTCACCCGGGATGGGCGCCCACTTCACCATGTATCTGGCCAATATCGGGCCCGGCAGCACGACGAACCTCAGGCCGGGTCGCGGTGAAAGATTTTTCTACATACTCGACGGGAGCTGCCGTCTGAGCGGGGATTCGTCTTCTGAGGCTTTACTTGAACCTGGCAGCTTCGTTTATCTGCCACCGGAAACACCCTGCGGCGTGGCAGGGATGACATCCGGCCGGCTCCTGGCCTTTGAACGCCCCTATGCTCCGCTGCCCGCGCTCGAGCCGCCCCCGATCACCTGGGGTTCTGCCAATGACCGGCCGGCCGTCCCCTTCCTCGGCGATGAACGCGCCCTGCTGACAACCCTTCTGCCGGATACACCCGAATATGATCTGGCGGTGAACATTTTTACCTTTCAGCCCGGTGCCTCGCTCCCCTTCGTCGAGACTCACGTCATGGAGCACGGTCTGCTCATGCTTACCGGCGGCGGCATTTACCGGCTTGGGGAAGACTGGTACCCGATCCAGGCGGGAGATGCCCTTTGGATGGGACCATACTGCCCGCAGTGGTTCGGCGCGCTCGGCCGAATGCCCGCATCTTACATTTACTACAAAGATATCAACCGGACGCCCTCTCTGCCGAAATTTTCGCCAGAAGGGGCGGAGACCTGAGTGGAAAACCGCATGCTGCCCTCGCTTCAGATCAAGCAAGCCCGATTAATGGCCGACATCGAAAAGCTGGCTGAATTTTCTGATGCCCCGCCGCCGGCCATTACCCGGATCCTGTTCACCCCGACGGATCTGGCGGCCAGGGCGTTTATCCGCCAGCAGATGCGAGAAGCCGGCCTGTCAGTCCGCGAAGATGCGATCGGCAACATTTTCGGCCGCTGGGAAGGGGGAGAGAAAACCCTGCCCCCGGTCGCCACCGGCTCACACATCGACGCCGTCCCCTTTTCTGGCCGCTACGACGGCTCGATCGGGGTCCTGGGCGCCCTGGAGGCGGTGCGCAGCCTGAAAGAATCCGGCTTTGAGCCCCGGCGATCCATCGAGCTCATCATGTTTTCCGCCGAAGAGCCCACCCGGTTCGGCATCGGCTGCCTGGGCAGCCGCGCGCTCAGCGGCTGCCTCGACAGTGACAATCTGAAAGCATTGCGAGACAGCCAGAACCGTTCCCTCGACGACATCCGCCGCG
Source organism: Promineifilaceae bacterium (SeqCode) (assembly GCA_041568735.1). Classification (GTDB taxonomy): domain Bacteria; phylum Chloroflexota; class Anaerolineae; order Promineifilales; family Promineifilaceae; genus WTJY01. Next base: position 6,224 of record JBFFZG010000082.1, on the reverse strand, counting down.
AAGCCGGCTACCAATCCGACCTCGCCTCGGTCCCCCTCCCCCAGGGTGCCTACGAAGGCTTCATCGAACTGCATATCGAACAGGGTCCGCTGCTCGAGGGAGCCGGGATCCCGATCGGTCTCGTAACTTCGATAGCCGCGCCGGCCACACTCCGGGTCACCCTCAAGGGTGAAGGCGGCCACGCCGGCGCCGTCTTGATGGCCAAACGGCGAGACGCCCTGGTGGCCGCGAGTGAAGTCATCCTGGCAGTAGAAAAGGCAGCTGCGTCGACCGGCCGGGTTGATTCAGTGGCGACGGTCGGCCTTCTCAAGGTCCACCCGGGTGCCGTCAACAGCATTCCCAGCCGGGTCACAATGGAAATCGATATTCGCGATACCAGTCAGGCACCCCGTGACGGCATGCTCGCCCATATCAAGGCCGCCGTGGCCGCCATCGCCGCCGATAGGGATATCGAGGCTGAGATCGAGCTGCTCAATGCCGACCCGCCCAGCCGCTCCGGCGAGCTGCCCCTGAGCGCCCTGACCGTCGCCTGCGGGCACCTCCATCTCCCCTATCTCAAAATGACGAGCCGGGCGTATCACGACACGCTGTTTATGTCGCTCCTCTGCCCGACCGCCATGATATTCGTGCCGTCCCGGGGCGGTTTCAGCCACCGGCCAGATGAGTACACCGCCCCGGAGCAGATCGTCAAGGGAGTCGAGGTCCTGGCCCTGGCGCTGGCCCGCCTGGCCGGAGAGAAAAATCATGAATGATCTGCGCATCAATGGTGCACGAATGCTCAAAGATTTGGAGTTGCTGGGTCTCATCGGCGCCAGTGGGTCCGGCGGTGTGACGCGGCTGGCCCTCTCCCACGAAGACCGCCTTGCCCGCGCCTGGTTTCGCCGGCGAGTGGAAGCCGCTGGCCTGCGCTTCGAGGAGGATGGGGCAGGCAACCAATCGGCCATCTTGCCGGCCGGGAATCCCGGGGTGAAAACCCTGCTGATCGGTTCTCACCTCGACACGGTGCCCGAAGGGGGTCGTTTTGACGGCGCCCTCGGCGTCCTGGCCGCCCTTGAAACGGCCAGGACCATCGGGGAAGCCGGTCTGACACTGCCTTTCCATCTGGAGGTGATCAATTTCACCGATGAAGAAGGAACAAACCTGGGGGAGCTGGGCAGCCAGGCCGTTGCCGGAACGCTGACCCGCGAACAGCTTTCACGCCCGCGCGGCGGCACCGGCCGGCTGGCGGCCGGGCTGGCCGGATTGGGACTGACAGAAGCCAGCATCCTCTCCTCTGGCCGGGACCCGGCCGCCTACCGCGGCTACCTCGAGCTCCATATCGAACAGGGAACCCGTCTTGAGGAGAGTGGAGTGGCAATCGGCGTCGTAAGCGGCATCGTCGGCATCCGCTCCTGCTGGCTCTATTTTAAAGGGGAGGCCGCTCATGCCGGCACGATGCCGCTGGAGCGCCGGCGAGATGCGCTCTGGGCGGCGGCCCAATTTATCCACGATGTGCGCCGCGTAACCGCCGGACGATTCACCCCAGGCGTATTCAACTGCGGCATCGTCGCCGCGTCACCTGGAGCCTTCAACATCGTACCGGCTGAAGTCAGGCTCGCCCTGGAATTTCGCCACGGCAGCGAGGACATTCTCGACGACATGGAACACGTCTTTTTCAGCCTGGCCCGGCAGATTGCAGCCGGTCTCGATCTCGAGATTGAGATCGCTCCCCTGGATGTGGTGCCAGCCGCTCCGTCGGCTGAGGAAATCATGGCGGCCGTGGAAACCGCTTCCGTCCGCCTCGGCCTGCAGTCGACCCGTCTCCTCAGCTTCGCCGGCCATGATGCACAGGCTCTCAGCGGCTTCACCCCATGCGGCATGATTTTCGTCCCCTCGGTTGGGGGAATCAGCCACAACCCGGCCGAATACACCCGGCCGGAAGATTGTGTCAACGGCGCCAATACGCTGCTCCACGCCGTTTTGACGCTGGCCTTCCCCGGAGAATCCTGACCCTCAGACCAGCCCGCCTTTAGACGAACTTGGCGATCAGCCGAATGATTTGTTCGGCGACGGCTGTTTTGCTGGAGAGCGGCAGGCGGGCCACTTCCCCTTCCCGATTCAGCAGGGTGACCCGATTGGTATCCACTTCAAATCCGGCCCCGGCCGCCAGCACATCATTGATGGCGATGAAATCGAGCCCCTTGCGGTAGAGCTTGTTGCGACCGTACTCGAAGGCATCGTGCGTCTCAGCCGCGAAGCCCAGCACAATTCGGGGCCGGCCGGTCTCCTCGCGCTGTTTTTTTATCGCTTCCAGAATATCGAGGGTTCGCTCCAGGCCAATGGCCATCCCCCAGGATTCCGCCTCGGTCTTTTTGATTTTCTGGCTGTTCACCTGGGACGGCCTAAAATCGGCGACGGCCGCAGCCATGAAGAGGATATCCGCCGCTTCACAGGCGGCCACGGTCGCGTCGTGCATCTCCTGCGTCGTCACCACCTGGACGACCTCGGCCCCATATGGCAGGGGCTCGGCGATCGGGCCGACCACGAGGGTCACGGCCGCGCCGGCATCGAGGGCCGCCTGCGCCAGCGCCACCCCCTGCTTCCCGGTTGATCGATTGGTGATAAAGCGCACCGGATCGAGCGCCTCCCGAGTCGGCCCGGCCGTCACGACGACCCGCTGGCCATGCAGCTGGCCGCTGCGCCCGAGCACGCGGCGGCAGAGGCCGAAAATTTCCGCCGGTTCGATCATACGCCCCAGGCCGGAGAGGCCGGATGCCATCCGCCCTTCCGCCGGGCCAGCAACGATGACGCCGCGCGCCTCCAGCGTTTGGACATTCGCCTGGGTGGCCGGGTGGCTGTACATGCCCGCATCCATGGCCGGGGCGACGATCAGGGGGCAGTTGATTGCCAGGGTGGTCAGCGAGAGAAGATTGTCCGCCATCCCATGCGCCAGGCGGGCCAGGGTCTGGGCGGTAATCGGTGCAATCACCATGAGATCCGCCCCTTCTCCCAGATGGACATGCTGGATATGCGTGCTCTCATCCCACATGTCGGTATAAGCCGGCCGGCCGGTCACGGCACTGAAAGCCAGGGAAGAGACAAATTTTTGCGCTCCCTCCGTCAGCACCGCATCGACAAGTGCGCCGGCCTGTGTCAACTTCGATGCCAGATCGACCGCCTTATAGCTGGCGATAGAGCCGCAGACTCCCAGAATAATTCGTTTATTTTTCAGAATGCTGACCATAGTTCCCAGGGAATGATTTCTTTGTGAAATCAGAGATCCCGTCGCAGACTGGCGGCCTCGGGAAGCGGGCGATAACTGAAGAACCCACCCCCAACCTTCTGCCCGATTTTCCCGGCGAGAGTCATGCGCCGCAGGAGCGGAGCCGGCCGGTAGCGCCGATCGGCACTTTCTTGAAACAATCCTGCCAAGAGACCATGAACGGCGTCGATTCCAAGGTAATCGGCCAGCGCCAGCGGCCCGATTTCCAGGCCGGCGCCCTGGCCGAGAAGCGCGTCCAATTCTTGCGGCGACATTCCAGTCTCGACCAGCAGGTTGACCGCCTCGTTGATGAAGCCGGCCACAAAGCGGCCGGTCACCAGACCGGCGCTGTCGGGAACGCGCCTCGTCTTCAGACCAAGAGACTCCCAAAAATTTTCCGCCTGCTCGAGATATGCGGAATCGGTATTGAGTCCGGCCGCTAGCTCGACGACCGATCGCTCCCCCAGAGGGGGCAGCAGACCAAAGCCGACGACCCGCTCGGGATACGGCACCCAGGCGGCAGCCTCCGTGGTATTCACGGTAAATGCGGACGTCAGAAGCAGGGTTTTTTCGCGCATGCCGTAGGCCATATTCAGCAGGAGCTCCTGCTTGGACTCGGGCGATTCGTTGTGAATTTCCACGGCGATGTCAACCGCAGGCAGAGCTTCCATGACGAAACCGCTCTCGATCGCATCGTAAAAATCTTCGATCAGGTAAGCCAGGGCTTCATGGCCGGCCCTCTCGGATAAATCGGCGATTTCTCGGGCGAATGGATGTTCACCGGCGATCAAAATTTTCATCGAATTGTCCTGTCTTCGCGGTCATTTTCAGTGCATAGGGGGAATGTAGCACAGTTTGACCGGCTGTTCAAAGGAGGCCAGCCGGGGACTCCACGATCCATCGACCGCCCCCTGCGAGGTGCGTTCAGTCATCGATCACGGGCAATTCGATCCCTTCATTTTCCCGCTCACTGTCGGGAAACTTGTAGCGAAAATTGCAGTGCGCCGCTCCTTCCATAATGGTTTGTGTTCGGGACAGGGTCGCTTCCCCATTAAATCCTTCGATCAGCGCAAAATCCCGGTTGCAAGAAAGAACGGCCCCCAGCTCCGGGATGCCGAGCGCCCGGTACATTTCCGCATAGCGGCAGCGCGTCACATTGAAGTCGAGCTTTTCCGGCGATTGGTCGAGCAGATCAATTTCAAGGGCGTTGTCCCGCGTCCAATAGCGCATGGAAGCCAGGAAGGTGGAACTCCCTCTGCCGCCGAGCTGTTCGGCCAGCTGACTGCCCTGCTCGCGGGCAATCTGCACGATCGTCTTGCGGACAATCTCGATCACCGCCTCCCGGCCGAAGACCGCGGCCAGCGCTTCGATGACCGGGGCCAGGATGCGCGCTTCGACCTCCCGACGGGTCAATACGCCAATTTTCTGGGTCAAGGTATCTTCAGGCATGGACGGCGGATGGGTTTCAACAGTCATTAATCATCTCCTGCGGCATTCGGGTCAGAGGGTCTGGTCCGAAAAGCCGTGGTCAGACAGCCAGGATTGAAAGCAGCCGATCAACTACGGTTGCGGTCGTTCCCTTGCCGCCGAGATCCGGGGTCAAATTATCCCGCTGGAAAATTAGCTGACGAACCGCTTCCTCAATCCGGCCGGCCGGCTCAACCAGCTGCCAGGTATTTCGCACCAGGAGGGCAGCGCTCAGTATCGCCGCCAGCGGATTGGCAATCCCCCGACCAGCGATATCCGGGGCCGAACCGTGCACGGGCTCGGCCACAGCCAGGCGATCCCCCTGATTGATGGATGGAACCAGGCCGATCCCGCCACCCCAGTGTGCAGCAGCGTCGCTCAGGATATCGCCGAAAAGATTGGTGGTGACCACCACGTCGAAGCGCGCCGGATCGCGCACGAGCCAGTAAGCGGCTATATCGGCCAGCATTTCCTCGACTTCAATTTCGGCAAAGCCGGCGGCGACCTCCAGACAGCACGCGCGAAACAGTCCGTCTGTCAGCGGCATGACATTGGCTTTATGGACGATCGTCACCCGCCGTCGACCGTACTGGCGAGCAAAGGAAAACGCGCTGCGAGCGATTCGGAAGGAGCTGCGCCGGGTGATTAACCGTTCGGCTGTTGCCTTTTCACCGGAAGGATCGATCCATTCCCGGCCGGCGTAAACATCCTCGGTATTTTCGCGAAAAATAACCAGGTCGACATCCTGGCGCAATCCGTTCAGAGGAAGAGACCGAACCGGCCGTATGTTGGCATAGAGATCGAGGGCCCGGCGCATGGTGATGATGGCGCTCCGATAACCCTCGATCTTCTTCGGCGGCGATCCAACCGCCCCGAACAGCGCAGCCCGGCAGCTTTCGATTCGAACGAGCGTTTCAGCCGGAACCGAGTCCCCTTTGGCCTGAAAGGTTCCATATCCGGCCTCCGCTTCGACGACCTCGAGATCGGGAATGACCGCCTCGAGCACGCGAACGGCCGCCGGAATCACCTCCTGGCCGATTCCATCGCCCGGAATAATACAGAGGGATCTTTTCATCGTGCTGCCCGCTCCTAAGGGGCCGTGGTCGAGGTAGCCGTCGGCAGTGGCGTATTCGCCGCGGTCGGGACCGCCGTCGAGGTCGCCGTCGGCAGCGGTGTAAAAGTCGCCGTCGGTGCCGGAGTCACGGTGGCCGTCGGCAGCGGCGTAGAGGTCGCCGTCGGCAGCGGGGTCGCGGTGGCCGTAGGCAATGGGGTAAAAGTCGCCGTCGCCGTTGGCGCTGCCGGTGTGACCGTCGCCGTCGACACCGGCGTGAATGTCGGCGTTGGCGGTACCGGTGTCAGGGTGAGCGATGGCGTTGCTGTCGGAGGTAAGGCCGTTGGTGTCGCCGTCGGACTCAGCGGTATTGGGGTATTCGACGGCGGCGGTGGTGGGGGCGGCGGTGAGGTCGGCGTGGTTTCCAACGCGGCCGGCAGATAGAGATTGCGCCCGTAAAAAAGG